>JBJEPO010000035.1:0-21097 GCA_051881275.1 Eubacterium sp.
GGGGTATATGGAATCTGCCTCCTCCGGAATTATGGCAGGTATAAACGCCGTGCGCCATGCAGAAGAAAAACAGCCTTTTGTTTTAAGCGAAAATACAATGATAGGTGCGCTGACATCATATATCAGCGATTCAAGCGTTAAGAATTTTCAGCCTATGGGCGCAAATTTCGGAATACTGCCTCCTATTGAGCCTAAGATAAAAGACAAAAAACAGCGTTACAAGGCGCTGTCCGACAGAGCAATTAACGATTTGAAAAATGTGTTAATTACTATCGGTGACGAGAGGAAAATATAATGAAAATTATTGTAGATGCAATGGGCGGGGATAATGCTCCCCTTGAAATAATCAAAGGCTCCCAGCTTGCCCTTGATGAATTTGATATTGATGAAATTATCCTTACCGGTGACGAAAATGCGATTAATAAATGCGTAAAGGATAATAATATCACCCTTAAAAAAACAACCGTGCACCATTGCAGTGAAGCTATAGATATGTGCGACGATGCGAAAGCCGTACTTAAAGGAAAGCCCGACTCATCAATGGCAGTGGGATTTAAGCTACTCAACGACGGTGCAGGCGACGCCTTTGTCAGCGCAGGAAATACAGGTGCGCTCACTGTGGGCGCAACGCTTATTACCAAGCGTATTAAGGGTGTAAAACGTCCTGCCATCGCCTCAATGATGCCCGGCGAGGACAATCCTTTTTTGCTTATGGACTGCGGTGCCAACGCCGAGTGCAAGGCGGATTATCTTTATCAGTTCGGCGTAATGGGCGACCTTTATATGAAAAATATTATGAAAGTAAAAAATCCCCGTGTTGCCCTTGCCAATAACGGCAGTGAGGAAACCAAGGGTACGCCTGTTATAAAAGAAGCATATCAGCTTATGAAGAATGCGCCGTATAATTTTACGGGAAATATTGAGGGCAGGCGCATACCCTACGGCGACGCCGACGTTGTTGTTGCCGACGGCTTTACCGGCAATCTTATACTTAAAACCTACGAGGGTGTTGCAAAGGTTCTTATGAACGGTCTTAAGGATGCGTTTTATAAAAACACCCTGTCAAAAATATCATATCTGGGCGTGCGTTCCGGTATCGGCGATATGAAAAAGAAGTTTGATTACAAGGAATACGGCGGTGCGGTAATGCTGGGCGTTAAAAAGCCGGTTATTAAATCCCACGGCTCCGCAGATGCGAGAACCTTAAAAAATGCAATTAAGCAGGCGGTTTGGTTTTTACAGACTGACCTGATAGATAAGATAGAAAATACCTTTCAATTAAACGAGGCAGATGCAGAATAATGAAAAAGCTTGAAGAAAAAATTGAATATACCTTTAAGGATAAAAGCCTGCTCACTCAGGCTCTTACCCATTCAAGCTATGCCAACGAAAAACAGGGCGGTATCAAATGCAACGAGCGTCTTGAATTTTTGGGCGACGCTGTAATTTCCATAGTGTCGGCGCAGTATTTGTATGAAGCCTTTCCCGATATGCCCGAGGGTGATTTGTCAAAGCTTCGCTCGTCCCTTGTCTGTACCAGGTCACTGTCGGATTTTGCACGGCAGATTGATTTGGGCAGCTATATGCTTTTAGGAAAAGGCGAGCTTAATACAGGCGGCAGAGACAGGGATTCAATTCTTGAGGATGCCTTTGAGGCACTGACCGCCGCAATTTACCTTGACGGCGGAATGGAATGTGCAAAAAAGCACGTGCTTCGCTTTCTTACCGAGGCGGTTAATACACACCATATTAATTTTAAGGATTATAAAACCACTCTCCAAGAGGTTATACAGAAAAATCCCGACCAGTCAATAACCTACGTTGTGTCCGGCGAAAGCGGACCCGACCATAACAAACGCTTTGAGGTGGAGGTTCATCTCAATTCAAATGTTATCGGCAGAGGCGTAGGCAAAAGCAAAAAGCAGGCGGAGCAGGAGGCGGCAAAGGAAGCACTTTCGCTGATGGGTATATGAAAAAAGGAAACATAAGTATATTTGTGCCCCATTTGGGATGCCCCTGTCATTGCTCCTTCTGTAACCAGAATACCATCACCGGCAGGCAGGAGCAGCCTGCGGCACAGGATGTAAAGAACGCCGTTGAAACGGCTCTTAAACGCAAAGGCTATGAATATGAAATAGCATTTTTCGGCGGCTCCTTTACTGCCATAGACCGTGATTATATGACCCTGCTGCTGAAAACGGCTTATAAGTATGTTGAAAATGGCTCTGTTAACGGCATAAGAATATCAACACGTCCCGATTGCATTGATTCAGACGTTCTTGATTTGCTTAAACAATACGGAGTTACATCAATAGAGCTGGGTGCGCAGAGTATGGACGATGAGGTGCTCAATGCAAATTTAAGAGGGCATACGGCGCAGGATGTGGTTAACGCCTCAAGGCTTATTAAATCATACGGATTTGAGCTTGGACTCCAAATGATGACGGGTCTTTATAAAGACACCGACGAAAAAACAGTTGAAACCGCAAGAAGAATAATAGAGCTTGAGCCTGCCACGGTGCGTATATATCCCACCGTTGTGCTTAAGGGTACATATCTTGCAAAGCTGTACGAGGATAAAATGTACAAGCCCCAAACCGTTGACGATGCGGCGGCACTTTGTACGGTGCTGGTGCCGATGTTTGAAAATGCGGGGATAAAAATAATCCGTTTAGGCTTGCACTCCTCAGAGGATATCAAAAAAAATATGGTGGCAGGTGCCTTTCACGATTCCTTCGGCGAAATTGTAAAATCAAGATTTATGCTTAATAAAATCTTAAATCTGCCGCCGGATAATTACGAAGTATTTGTTAATTCAAAGAGTCTTTCAAAGGCGAAGGGCAATCAAAAACGAAACGTCTATTTCCTTATGGAAAAGGGATATAATGTTAAATTTACTGTTGACAATAATGTTGACATTGATGATTTGAGAATAGTAAAAAGAGGATAATTTATGGTTTTAAGAACTCTTGAAATGCAGGGCTTTAAGTCCTTTCCCGACAAAACCGAATTAAAATTCGGCAAAGGTATAACGGCTGTTGTAGGACCTAACGGCTCCGGCAAAAGTAATATTTCCGACGCAGTGCGCTGGGTGCTTGGCGAAACAAGTACAAAATCCCTGCGCGGTTCAAAAATGGAGGATGTTATTTTCGGCGGTACGTCAAGCCGTAAGCCTTTAGGCTTTGCTCAGGTTATGCTTACCCTTGATAACAGTGACGGCACTCTTAAGGATAAGGGCGATATAGTTACCGTTACTCGCCGTTATTACCGAAGCGGTGAAAGCGAATACAAAATAGACGGCGAGGTTGTGCGCCGCCGTGATATACACGAGCTATTTATGGATACAGGCTTGGGTGCCGACGGATATTCAATGGTAGGACAGGGAAAAATTGACTCCATTATTTCCGCTAAAAACGAGGACCGCCGTGAGCTTTTTGAAGAGGCGGCAGGTATCTCCCGTTTCAGACATAAAAGACGTGACGCAGAGCGCAGACTTGAGCAGGCTCAGGAAAATCTTGTTCGTTTGCTTGACATTTTAGGCGAGCTTGAAGGCCGTGTGGGTCCCCTTAAAACCCAAAGCGAAAAGGCACAGAAATTTCTTGAATACTCCGAGCAGAAAAAGACTCTTGAAATCGGCGTTTGGCTTAATAAAATCAACAAATTTACAGCCGATTTGAGAGAGCAGGAGCATAGAATTGACGCCGCTAATGTGTCATACGAGCAGTGCGAAAACGAGCTTTCTTCAATAGAAAATGAAATTGAGGAGGTTATGGCGCAGACTGCTGAAATCAATACTGAAATTGAGCAGATAAGAGCCCTGGGCTCCGGCTACGAGGAGGAGGCTTTGCGTAAGGACGGCGAGGCAAGCGTTCTTGAATCCACCCTTAAGCATAATAACGAAACTATTGAACGCCTTAAATCCGATATAGGTATGGCAGACGACAGCAGTGCCTCCATTGACGCACAGATTGAGGAAAAGAACGCTCTTATTGCCGAAAATCAAAGGCTCTCGGCAGAGAAAAAGGAACAGTTAAAGAGCGTTGCTCAGCAGTTGGAGCAGGTCCGCTCGGATAACGAGGAGCTTTCCGAAAAAGCGGTTGAATATAATCAGCAGCTGGCTTCTCTTGCAGTTAAGCTGTCCGACAGTAAGGTAAAATGCTCCCAGGCACTTTCCTCTATTGATGAGATTAAATCACGTTGTCAGGCAATAGACGGTAGTATAGATGAGGTTGAAAAGGAGATTAAATCCACCTCTGCCTCAAAAACGGAAAGTGAGGAAAATCTCGCATTTTTAAAGGAGCGAATTGACGAATACGAAAACTCTATGGAGGGTTATCGTATTAAGCTGAAAAATAAAACCGATAAGGCAAACAGTATAAAGGATGAGCTTGACAAAGAGAACAGACTGCTTGCCGACGCTCAGTCAAAGGCGAAAATGCTTTCTGATTTGGAAAAGAATATGGAGGGCTTCTCCGGTGCCGTTAAGGCAGTTGTAAAGCAGGCTCAAAGCAAGGCGCTGTCAGGCATTCACGGTCCTTTGTCACAGTTAATCAGCGTTGAAAACGAGTATTCAACTGCCATTGAGGTGGCTTTAGGTGCCGCAATGCAGAATATCGTTGTAGGCAATGAGTCAGACGCAAAGCGTGCAATTAACTATTTAAAGCAAAACAATCAGGGCAGAGCAACATTTCTCCCCATTTCCGCCATTAAGCCAAGATATATTGAGGAAAAAAATCTTGACGATAATTTCGGATTTGTGGCAGTTGCCGCAGATTTGGTAAAATGCGACGGTGAATACGCCGATATCGTGTCAAATCTTTTAGGCAGAGTAATGGTTGTGGAGGATATTGACTGCGCCATCGGAATTTCAAAAAGATACAAAAACAGATATAAGATAGTGACTCTTGACGGTCAGGTTATGAATCCCGGCGGTTCAATGACCGGCGGTTCCCGTTCAAGGGGAGCAGGCATTCTTTCAAGAGCGAATCAGATTGAGGAGTTAAATGCCAAGGCGCAGGAATTAAGCAGACAGGCAGAGGAAACTGCGTTAAAATACAAAAAGGCTGTTGAGGATGCAAATTTAGCGGCGGCAGACCTTCAGGGTGCGGACGCAGATTTGCGTAATGCTAAAGAAGAATATATCCGTGCTCAGGGCGACGATAAGCTTATCGGCGACAAGCTTAACTCTCTTGACGCTCAAAAGCAGAGTATGCTCCGTGAAAAAGAGAATGCCGACGGAAGAATTGCCCTGCTTGAAAAAGCGGCGGAAATTGCCGATAATGAAACCAAGGAGATTGAAAATCAGATTTCCGATACAGAGGAAAAGCTCAGCTCAATCACCTCCGACACTCAGCAGGCAAATGAAAAGAGAGAGCGTATCCGTCAGCAAAGTGAGGAAATCAATTTACAGCTTGTTACAATAGCCAAGGATACCGAGGCGGCAAAGCTTTCCGTTGAGGAGCTTCAGCTTAGAAAATCCACTCAATCCGACCGTGTAAATTCAATTAACGAGGAGATAGCGCAGATTGAGGAAAAGAATAACACACTTCTTCAGTCAATTGCCGATGTTAAGGCACAGGCAGAGGAATTTAGGGCGAAATCCAAATCCTCCGATGACGATGTAAAATCGCAGATTGAGGAGAGAAATGCTCTTGAAAAACGCTCTAACGATTTGCGTTCTCTCGAAAAGAGCAAGAGTCAGGAGAGAGAAAAGCTTTCGTCACAGCTTGTGCGTCTTGACGAGCGAAAAATCTCTATGCGTAAGGAGTATGACGAGCTTAATAATATGCTTTACGAGCAGTACGAGCTTACCCGCCGTGAAGCAGAGTCGCTTAATATTGTTATTGAAGATATGGCGGCGGCAAATAAGCAGTTAAGAGAGATTAAAGGGTCAATTAAGGCCTTAGGCTCCATCAATGTGGGCGCTATTGAGGAATATAAGGAAGTATCCGAAAGATACGAATTTCTTAAAGAACAGATTGACGATGTTGAAAAATCAAAGAGCGAGCTTACCAAGATTATTGACGATTTAACATCATCAATGAGTGAAAAATTCATCACCCAGTTTAATAAAATCAACGAGCAGTTTAAGGTTAGCTTTGCCGATTTCTTCGGAGGAGGCAAGGGCGAAATTATCCTTGAGGACCCCTCTAACTGCCTTGAATCACCGATTGAAATTAAAATTCAGCCACCGGGAAAATCAGTACAGAACATCAACCTTTTCTCCGGCGGTGAAAAATCGCTGGCGGCTATGGCTCTTTTGTTCAGCGTACTGAAGGTTACTCCGTCACCGTTTTGTATTTACGACGAGGTTGAGGCGGCGCTGGATGATGTTAACGTAGAGCGTTTTGCAAAGTATATGCGCAAAATGACGGATAAAACACAGTTTATTTCAATTACTCACCGACGCGGAACTATGGAGGAGGCAGACGTGCTTTACGGCGTAACAATGCAGGAAAAGGGAGTATCAAAGCTTCTTGAGCTTCAGTCGGCGGAGCTTGCCGCAAGGATGGGTCTTGAATAATAAATAATCAGCAGAGGAATTTTCATTATGGGACTTTTTGACAAATTCAGAAAAGGTTTAAAAAAGACAAGGGACGAGGGTATAACCGCCCAAATGAACGAGGTAATAGAGTCTTACGATAAAATTACCGACGATTTGTTTGACGAGCTGGAGGAAATACTCATTATGGGTGATGTGGGTATGCCCACCGCACAGCGTATAATCCGTGACCTTAAAACAAAGATAGAAAATGACAAGGTAACTTCAGCGTCACAGGTTAAAGAGATGATGAAGGACATTGTAGCAGGTATTGTATGGGGCGGTTCTTATTTAAGACTGCGCACAAAGCCATCTGTTATACTTGTTATCGGCGTTAACGGCGTGGGCAAAACCACCACAATAGGCAAGCTTGCACTTCGTCTCAAAAGTATGGGCAGAAGTGTAATTTTAGGCGCCGCCGATACCTTCCGTGCCGCCGCAATAGAACAGCTTCAGGTGTGGGCTGACAGAGCGGATGTTGATTTAATAAAGCACGCAGAAGGCTCGGACCCTGCCGCCGTTGTTTACGATACTATTCAGGCAGGCAAGGCAAGAGGAAGTGACGTTATTATCATTGATACCGCCGGCAGACTTCATAATAAGAAAAATCTTATGGACGAGCTTAACAAAATCAGCCGTGTAATTGACAGAGAGCTTCCCGATGCGTCAAGAGAAACATTGCTTGTGCTTGACGCTACAACAGGTCAAAACGCCGTTAATCAGGCAAAGGATTTCAAGGATGCCGCAGGAATTACAGGTATAATTCTTACAAAGCTTGACGGCACCGCAAGAGGCGGAGTTGTTCTGTCAATAAATAACGAGCTTGATGTGCCTGTAAAATTTGTGGGCGTAGGCGAGCAGATAGACGATTTACAGCCCTTTGACGCCGAGGCGTTTGCCGCCGCACTGTTTGATGCAAAAATCACCGATGAAAAAGAAATTGCAGGTTTCATCACATCCGATGATGAGGAAGAGTGATGGTGTAAAAATATGGACTTTATATTAGCAACCAACAATATGAAAAAGCTTGCGGAAATGCAGCGTATTCTTTCCCCATTGGGAATAAATGTTGTTACCGCAAAAATGATTGGCATTGAATTGCCCGAGGTGGAGGAGAACGGTACAACCTTTGAGGACAACGCCGAAATTAAAGCCTCCTCAGCCTGTGAAATTACAAAAATGCCCTCAATAGCCGACGACAGCGGACTGTGCGTTGATTATCTTGACGGCGCACCGGGTATATATTCCGCCCGATTTTCCGGAGAACACGGAAATGACGAAAAAAACAACGACCTTTTATTAGAAAAGCTTGAGGGCGTTCCTATGGAAAAACGCACCGCATACTATGTGTGCGCTATATGCTGTATTTTCCCCGACGGCAGAAAGATTGTTGTAAGAGGCGAGTGCCACGGTCATATCGGATTTGAGCGTGACGGTCACGAGGGCTTCGGCTACGACCCGCTGTTTCTCATAAACGGCAAATCCTTCGGCAGATATACCGCCGATGAAAAGGATAAGATTTCCCACCGTGGAAACGCCTTGAGAAAGTTTGCAGGCGAACTTGAAAAAATTATTTAGGAGAAATTTATGACTTCAAAAGAAAGAGCGGCCCTAAGGGCAAAGGCAAACTCCCTTGAGGCTATTATTCAAATAGGCAAAGAGGGAATATCCGATAATCTTATTACACAGATAGACGATACCCTTGATGTAAGAGAGCTTATTAAGGTGCGTGTTCATCTTGAAACTGCGCCGAAAACGCCTAAAGAGCTTGCATCTGACCTGGCGGCACAGCTTGGTGCAGATGTTGTTCAGGTAATCGGCGGAATTATCGTCCTTTACAGAGAGGCAGACCCGAACAGAATTGCCGAAAAGAAGAAAAAAAGAGGCTCCGGCTCTGCTAAGGCAAAGGCTAAGAAAAAAGTGAAGATTAAAGGTATGCGCCAAAGACAGAAGGAAAAGGAAGCCAAAAATCCTTACGCAAAATATGACCGTCCGAGATACAAGGGCGACAGAGATAAAAAGCAGGGCAGGTCGTAATGAGAACAGGAATTTTCGGCGGTGCCTTTAACCCTGTTCACAACGGGCATATCAATCTGCTTAAATGCTATAAAAGGGAGCTTGCCCTTGACAGAATTATAGTTATACCTACTGCTGTTCCGCCTCACAAAACCTCCGAATATCTGATAAGCGAAAGCCACCGTCTGAATATGCTAAAGCTTGCATTTGAAGATTTTGACGGCGTTGAAATATCCGATATTGAGTTTAAAAGGCAGGGCAAAAGCTACACCTACGATACTGTTGAACAGTTGAAAAAGCAGTATCCCGACGACGATTTTTATTTGATTGTAGGCTCGGACCAGTATCTGTATTTTCAAAATTGGTACAGGGCGGATGATATTTTAAAATCGGTTACGCTTTGCACGGCGGCAAGGGAAAAGGGTGAGGAGTATGAAAAAATGCTCTCTTATAAAAGTAACTTTCAGAATATGAAAAATTCAGTGATTTCCCTGTTTCCCGTGGTGGAGGCTTCCTCCTCTCAAATCCGCCTTAGAATAAAACAGGGCAAAAGCATAGACGGCTTGGTTCCGCCGGCAGTGGCGCAGTATATCGGAGAGAACAGATTGTATGAGTAATTATGATACTGATGAATATATAAAGTTAATAAAAGAAACGCTCAGCGAGTACCGCTTTCACCATTCAATGTGCGTTGCCGAAAAGGCGAGGGAGCTGGCACTGAAATACGGCGAAGACCCCGAAAAAGCATATACGGCAGGGGTTTTGCACGATGTAATGAAGGAGGCGGACCTTGATTTACAGCGCAGGCTTATTGAAGAGGACGGCACGGTAATGACTCCTCTTGAAATTGCAAACAAAAAGGTTTATCATCAAATGTCGGGGGCGGCTTATGTAAAGAGCAGGCTGAACATCACCGACAGCGACATTATCAACGGCATAAGGTATCACACCACAGGCCGTGAAAATATGTCTTTGTTTGAAATGATAATTTACCTTGCGGATTTCACCTCCGCCGACAGAAATTATCCCGATGTTGACGAGATGCGCCGTCAAACAGATAAATCTCTTTTTGACGGAATGCTGTATTCTTTAAGATATACAATCATTGATATTGCATCTCATAACAGACAAATACACCCCGATACATTATTTTGTTATAATTGGGTTATAAATAATATTAATAAAACAGGAAAGAGTGAATAAATGGACTATTTTGATATTGTAAAAATTGCCGTAAGGGCTATTGACAGTAAAAGAGGTACGGATATTGACGTAATCAAGGTTGACGATATTACCGTGCTTACCGATTATTTTGTTATTGCTACGGTAAATTCATCAACACAGCTAAAGGCGGTTGCCGATGAGGTTGAGTATAAGCTTTCCGAGGCAGGCTATGAGCCTCATCATATTGAGGGCAAGGCAACAGGCTGGGTATGCCTTGATTATACAGGCGTTGTTATCCACGTTCTTTATAAGGACCAGCGTGATTTTTATCAGCTTGAACGCCTTTGGGAAGACGGCGAAAAAGTTGATATTGACGAATATATCACAAAAGAGTAAAATAAATATGTTTTAATTCATAATCGGAGGATTAACAAACTATGGAATATAATTTTAAACAGATTGAGTCAAAGTGGCAGAATGTTTGGTACACGCAAAATACCTTTGCCGCAAAAGACGATTATTCTCTGCCTAAGTATTACTGCCTTGTTGAATTTCCTTATCCCAGCGGACAGGGACTTCACGTAGGTCATCCCCGTTCATATACGGCTCTTGATATTGTGGCAAGAAAGAAAAGACTTGAAGGCTATAATGTGCTTTATCCTATGGGCTGGGATGCTTTCGGTCTTCCTACCGAAAACTATGCAATCAAAAATCACATTCATCCTGCCGAGGTAACAAAAAATAATGTTGCCCATTTCAAGCAGCAGCTTCAGTCACTGGGATTTTCATTTGACTGGACAAGAGAAATTAATACCACCGACCCGTCATATTACAAGTGGACTCAGTGGATTTTCCTTCAGCTGTTCAAAAAAGGTCTTGCCTACAAAAAAGAGATGGCTGTAAACTGGTGCACCTCCTGTAAGTGCGTGCTTGCCAACGAGGAGGTTGTAAACGGCGTTTGCGAGCGTTGCGGCAGTGAGGTTATCAGAAAAAATCAAAGCCAGTGGATGCTTAAAATCACAGACTACGCCGACAGACTTGTTAAAGACCTTGACGACGTTGATTTCATTGACAGAGTTAAAACACAGCAGCGCAACTGGATTGGCCGTTCAACAGGTGCGGAGGTTGATTTCGGCACCACCGAGGGCGATATTCTTACAGTTTATACCACACGTCCCGATACCCTTTTCGGTGCAACATATATGGTTATTTCACCGGAGCATCGGTTTATTGAAAAATGGGCGCCCCATATTAAGAATATGGATGAGGTTCGCAAGTATCAGGACGAAGCCGCTCATAAGAGCGATTTTGAGCGTACAGAGCTTAATAAGGATAAAACCGGTGTTAAGCTTGAGGGCGTAATGGGTATTAACCCTGTTAATGATACCGAAATTCCGATTTTTATTTCCGATTATGTACTTACTTCATACGGAACAGGCGCAATTATGGCTGTTCCTGCCCACGATACACGTGACTGGGAATTTGCAAAGAAATTTAATCTTCCTATTATTGAGGTTGTTAAAGGCTCACAGGTAGGCGTGGAAAATGAGGCGTTCACCGACTGTGCAACAGGAATACTGACTAACTCCTCATTCCTTGACGGACTTACCGTTGAGGAGGCCAAAAAGGCTATTACAAAATGGCTGTCCGATAACAATAAGGGCAGGGAAAAGGTTAACTTCAAGCTTCGTGACTGGGTATTCTCACGTCAGAGATATTGGGGCGAGCCTATTCCGATTGTAAAGTGCGAAAAGTGCGGTTACGTTCCCGTTGACGAAAGCGAGCTTCCTCTTACTTTGCCTCAGGTTGATTCCTATGAGCCTACCGACACAGGCGAATCACCCCTTGCAAAAATTACCGATTGGGTAAATACAACCTGTCCGAAATGCGGCGGACCTGCTAAGAGAGAAACCGACACAATGCCCCAGTGGGCAGGTTCATCCTGGTATTTCCTCAGATATATGGACCCCCACAATGATAAAGAGCTTGTATCAAAAGAGGCGGTTAATTATTGGTCACCTGTTGATTGGTATAACGGCGGTATGGAGCATACAACGCTTCACCTGCTTTATTCACGCTTCTGGCATAAATTCCTTTATGATATAGGCGTTGTTCCCACACCGGAGCCGTATCAAAAGAGAACCTCTCACGGTATGATTCTCGGTCAAAACGGCGAAAAGATGTCAAAATCAAGAGGAAATGTTGTTAACCCGGATGAGATTGTTGATACCTACGGTGCAGACACAATGCGTCTTTACGAGATGTTCATAGGTGATTTTGAAAAGGCTGCTCCTTGGAACAGCGATTCAATCAAGGGCTGTAAGCGTTTCATTGAAAAGTTCTGGAATCTTCAGGAAAAGGTTGCCGACGGCGACGAATATTCTCCTGAACTGGAATCACTTATGCATAAAACAATTAAAAAGGTTACCTATGATATTGACAATCTTAAATGTAACACAGCCATTGCGGCAATGATGACTCTTGTTAACGAAATGGCACTTAAGGGCTGCAACAAGGCAGACCTTAAAACCCTTACAATTCTGCTTAATCCCTTTGCTCCTCACGTAACGGAGGAAATGTGGCAGGTAATGGACTTCGGCGGAATGGTAAATGAGGCTAAGTGGCCCGAATACGACGAGGAGAAAACCAAGGAAAATACGGTTGAAATCGTGCTTCAGGTTATGGGCAAGGTTCGCTCCCGAATGACAATCGGCGTTGATATGCCGAAGGATGAAGTTCTTGAGGCTGCAAAGAAGGACGAAAAAATCGCAGAGCTTATCGCCGGTAAGACAATTAAGAAAGAAATTTATGTTCCCGGCAAGCTTGTTAATATCGTAGCAGTTTAATAAATATGCCGTCCGATTATCCGGGCGGTATATTTTTCTGCCCTAATTTATATATTTATATATTTTAACTCTTTATATTTTTTTTATTATGTGTTATTATTACAATGGTGATTTGGGTGAATATCAAAAAGAATGACGATATAAAACTTAAAATTGACGATTTTACCGTGGAAGGCTCCGCTGTGGGACATTATGACGGTGTTGCCGTGTTTGTTCGCAGTGCGGTGCCCGGTGATGAAATTATTGCCCATATTATCAAGGTATCTAAAAAATACTGTATCGGCATTGTTAAGGAAATTGTTGTTAAATCACCTTACCGCACAGAATCCGACTGTCCCGTGTCCGAAAAATGCGGCGGTTGTTCCTTTCGCAACGTTTCCTATCAGTGCGAGCTTGAATATAAAAAATCAAGAGTACAGCAGGCTATACGCCGTATAGGTCATATTGATATTGACGTTGGGGATATTATCGGCGCCGATAGGGTGAACCGTTACCGCAATAAAGCGCAATATCCTGTCACTATTGACGCAGGCAGTCTTACGGCAGGCTTTTATGCTTATAAAAGCCACCGCATTATACCCTGTAACAACTGCCTTTTGCAGAGCGAGGATTTTTCGCAGTGCATTGACGCTTTTTCAAAATGGGTAAAAGAGTCAGGCGTTACATCTTATGACGAAAATACCGGCAGGGGAGCTTTGCGCCATATTTATCTGCGCAAGGCGTTTGCCACAGGTGAAATATCGGCGTGCGCCGTGGTTAATGCAAATTCTTTGCCTAATGCGGATTTGCTTATAAAATATCTTACCCAAATTGACGGTGTAAAAAGCATCAGCTTAAATGTTAACAAGGATAAAACCAATGTTATCCTCGGCAAAAACACTTATACCCTCTGGGGCGCAGATCATATTACCGAGATTCTGCTGGGCAAAAAATTTGCCGTGTCACCTAATTCTTTTTTTCAGGTCAATCCTTTTCAGTGTGAAAGGCTGTATAAAAAAGCGGCTGAATATGCAAATCTCAGCGGTGATGATGTGCTGGTGGATTTGTACTGCGGCGCAGGTACAATCGGTCTTACCATGGCTGATAAGGCAAAGGCGGTTTACGGTATAGAGGTTGTGCCTCAGGCGGTGGAAAACGCACGCCTTAACGCAAGGCTAAACGATATTAAAAACGCCGAATTTATGTGCTGCGACGCTTACGAGGGTGCCGAAAGGCTGGCTCAAAAGGGTATAAAGCCCGATGTTGTTATCCTTGACCCTCCCAGAAAGGGATGTCAGAGGGAGCTGTTTGACGTTATAGAAAAAATGTCGCCCAAGCGTATAGTATATGTGTCCTGCGACAGTGCCACTTTGGCAAGAGATTTGGCACTTTTAAAGGAGAAAAATTATATCACCCAAGCAGTCACCCCGGTGGATATGTTCCCACGTACCCCTCATGTTGAAGCCGTGGCACTGATTGAGAAAATATAACTAAAGTATGGTTTAACGTGCGGAAAATACTGTTGATTTTTTGTAGGGGAGGATATCATCCTCCCGATTGGCAGGCGACTGATAGTCGCCCCTACGATATATAACGAACGCAATTAAATCTTTAAATTATAATTTTTTCGGAGGATTATATGGCACAGATAAAATGTCCCAACTGCGGGACGGTATTTCAGGTAGATAAATCCGAATATTCACAGATATTACAGCAGGTTCGTAATGACGAATTTGATAAGGAGCTTGCAAGACGTCAGGGCGAGCTTGAAAAGGACAAACAAAACGCTCTTGAGCGTGCAAAATTGCAGGCGCAAAATACTCTTAACCAAACCGTTGCAGAGAAAAATGCCGAAATTGAACGGCTAAAGGCACAGATTGACAGAGGCAATGCGGAAAAGGAGCTTGCCGTAACTCGTGCCGTTAATGAGGTTGAAAGGGAAAGAGACAGCCTTAACAGCCGCCTGCAAATTCAGGAGGAAAAGCACAGGCTTGACCGGGCGTCACTTAAAGAAAAATACGAAAACGAGCTTAAGCTTAAGGATGAGCAGATTGATTACTATAAGGATTTCAAAACAAAGCTGTCCACAAAAATGATAGGCGAAAGCCTTGAAAAGCACTGCGAAAATGAGTTTAATACTTTGCGTGCCACTGCCTTTAAGAACGCTTATTTTGAAAAGGACAATGACGCAAGAACGGGCAGTAAAGGCGACTATATATACAGGGAAACCGACGAAAACGGCGTTGAAATTATCTCCATTATGTTTGAAATGAAAAACGAAATGGATACTACTGCCACCAAGCATAAAAACGAGGACTTTTTTAAGGAGCTTGACAAGGACAGAAACGAAAAGAAATGCGAGTATGCCGTGCTTGTCACCCTTCTTGAATCGGACAGCGAATTATATAACAACGGCATTGTTGACGTTTCCCACAGATATCCTAAAATGTATGTAATAAGACCGCAGTTTTTCATTCCTATGATTACCGTACTGCGAAACGCCGCATTAAATTCCCTTGAATACAAGCAGGAGCTTGCCGACGTAAGAAATCAGAATATTGATATTACTCATTTTGAAGAAAGTCTTATGGACTTTAAGGATAATTTTTCGTATAATTATAATCAGGCGCATAAGCGTTTTGATGAAGCGATACAGGAAATTGACAAATCAATTCAGCATTTGCAGAAAATAAAGGACGCTCTTACCAGGTCGGATAATCAGCTTCGTATTGCAAACAACAAGGTTGATGATATATCCGTAAAAAAACTGACAAGAGGCAATCCCACAATGACTGCAATGTTTGAAGAACTGAAGAAAAATAAAGAAACTGAGGTTTAATTATGAAGTACGATGTTATTATTATAGGCGCAGGACCCGGCGGAATTTTCTCTGCTTACGAGCTTATAAATAAAAATCCCGATTTGAAAATCGCTATGTTTGAGGCGGGAAATTCTCTTGAAAAAAGAAAATGTCCCATTGACGGCGAAAAGGTAAAAAGCTGTATTCACTGCAAAACCTGCGCTATAATGAACGGCTTTGGCGGAGCAGGTGCCTTCTCCGACGGAAAGTACAATATTACAAACGATTTCGGCGGCACACTTTATGAGCATATCGGCAAGAAAAAGGCTATTGACCTTATGAAATACGTTGACGATATTAATATGAAATACGGCGGCGAGGGTACAAAGCTTTATTCCACCGCAGGCTCCCATTTCAAAAAAATCTGTATGCAGAATCAGCTTAATTTGCTGGAGGCTTCGGTTCGTCATTTGGGCACGGATATAAATTATGTTGTGCTTAATAATCTCTATGATTTTCTCAAGGATAAGGTGGATATTTTCTTTAACAGCCACGTTGATAAGGTTGTTGCCGACGGCGACGGCTACGGCGTAATCGTTAAGGATAAAAAATACACCTGTGAAAAGTGCGTTATATCCGTAGGCAGAAGCGGCAGTCACTGGATGGAGGGCGTTTGCCGTGACCTTGATATTAAAACAATGTCAAACCGTGTTGACTTGGGCGTTCGTGTGGAGCTTCCGGCGGTTATTTTCAGCCATCTTACCGATGAGCTGTACGAAAGCAAAATTGTTTACAGAACAAAGAATTACGAGGACCAGGTGCGTACCTTCTGTATGAACCCGAGAGGTATTGTTGTAAACGAAAATACAAACGGTATCGTTACCGTAAACGGCCATAGCTACGAGGACCCGGAAAAGCAGACCGACAACACAAACTTTGCCCTGCTTGTATCAAAGCATTTTTCCGAGCCCTTCAAGGACAGCAACGGCTATGGCGAAAGCATTGCACGGCTTTCAAATATGCTGGGCGGAGGCGTAATTGTTCAGCGCTTCGGCGACCTTGTATCCGGCAGAAGAAGTACACCAAAGCGTATTGAAGAAGGACTTGTAAGACCTACTCTTTCCGCCACACCCGGCGATTTATCTCTTGTACTTCCAAAACGTATTCTTGACGGAATTATTGAAATGATTTACGCTCTTGATAAAATCGCTCCCGGTACTGCAAATCCCGACACACTTCTTTACGGCGTTGAGGTTAAATTCTATAATATGGAGGTTGAGATTGACGATAATCTTGAAACCGCTCATAAAGGACTTTATATTATCGGCGACGGCAGCGGTGTAACTCATTCGCTTTCTCACGCTTCAGCCAGCGGTATTTATGTAGCGCATCAGATTTTAGAGCATTTCAGCAAATAATTATAAAGGACTGATAATATGAAATTAAAAGACGAAATTATGCTGGGCAATATTGACGGCAACGATTTTGCAATTGCAACAGGAAAGATGTCCGAAAAATTTAACGGAATTATCAACAACAACCCCAGCGCAGGCTTCATCTTCAGCCTGCTTAAAACTCAGCAGACCGAGGACAGCATCGTAAAGGCGATGACTGAAAAATACGACGCTCCCGAGGAGCAGATTAGAGCCGATGTAAAAGAATTTCTCGCTTACATCAAAACACTTGATATTTTGGAATAACAGGAATGTGAGCTATGATATCACAAAATAACGAAGTAAATTGTTTAATTCATCTTCTCTCCTGCGCAATTAATCAAAAAGAGTGCGAGGATATCGGTGATGTTGATTTAAAGGAGCTTTTTTCTCTTGCCAAAAAGCACCAGGTTTATAATATAATTTATCCTGTTATATGCGATTTTGACAGTATTCCCCGGGAGGAAAAGGACAAGTGGCGCAATTATAATCTGACCGAAATTAAAAGAATGATTACGATTAATAATGAGCGAAGCGCCATTTTCAACGCTCTTAAAGATAATAAAATCAGATTTATGCCCCTTAAAGGCTTGATTTTGAAAAATTATTATCCCAAGGAATCTATGCGCCAAATGAGCGACAACGATATTCTGTTTGATGAGGAAAACAGAGACGCCGTGGCTGAGATTATGAAAAAATTCGGCTACAAGCCTGTTGCAACAGGGGAAAACAGCGACGATTATTTCAAAGCACCCTACTGTACCTTTGAATTTCACCGTAATCTGTTTTTTGAAGAGCACGATTTTTGTCCGCATTTTGATAACCTGTGGGAAAATTCTTTTGTTGATTCAGGCAATCCGTTTATGTATAATATGGGGCTTGACGACGTGTATGTTTACAGCGTGTGCCATATGTACAAGCATTATTCCACGGCAGGATGCGGTGTGCGCTTTTTGGCGGATAATTACCTGTTTTTAAAAAGGGAGCAAAATAATCTTAATTGGGATTATATCAGCGGTAAAATGCAGGAATACGGCATTGCTGATTATGAGGAAAAATCCCGTGCTCTCGCCTTTAAATTATTTGACGAAGAGCCTTTGAACGATGAAGAAATTAAGCTGCTTGAAAATTATATTAATTTCGGAATTTACGGCGACGGCAATATCGCACTGAGAAGGAATATTGAAAAATTATCCGAAAACGGAGATGTTCAAAATGCAAAGAAGAAATATATTCTTCGCCGTCTTTTTCCCGAAAAGAAAAAGATGATTGCCGATTACAGAGCTCTTGAAAAAAAGCCATATCTTTTGCCTTTTTACTATATTTACAGGCTGTTTAAAGGAGCAAAAAACGGCTCCAAAACTCTCTCGGAGTATAAAGCCGTAAAGGATATGGAAGATAAATAATTATTTACGGAGGGCATAAAATGTCCGTGTTGTTTGTTGCACTGGGAGGTGCGGCAGGAGCGGTGGCGCGATACCTTTTAGGGTTAATTCCCGTTAAGGAATTTACATCGTTTCCCCTTATCACCTTACTTATTAATGCTTTGGGCGCATTTGCTATCGGCATAATTGCCGCGGCGGCTCAAAAGTATAATTTGAATGAAAATCTTGTTTTGTTTATAAAGGTGGGCGTGTGCGGCGGCTTTACTACCTTTTCCACCTTTTCGCTGGAAGCATATAATCTTTTTTCAAGCGGCAAAACAATTACGGCACTGTGCTATATAATGCTCAGCGTTGTGCTTTGCGTTTGCGCCGTGCTTTTAAGTACAAATATTATCGGAGGATATTCAGTTGGCGGTAAATAAGAAAAACATACGTAATTTTTCTATAATTGCACATATTGACCATGGCAAATCAACCTTGGCGGACAGATTGCTGGAGCTTACAAGCTCTGTGGCAAAGAGAGATATGCAGGAGCAGATTCTCGACGATATGGAGCTGGAGCGTGAAAGAGGAATTACCATTAAGGCCCATGCGGTTAAGCTTAATTATAAGGCAAAGGACGGCGAGGAGTATATTTTTAACCTTATTGATACTCCCGGTCACGTGGATTTCAACTACGAGGTTTCCCGTTCTCTTGCCGCCTGCGAGGGTGCAATTCTCATTGTTGACGCCTCCCAGGGTGTTGAGGCGCAGACCTTGGCAAATACCTATCTTGCCCTTGACCACGACCTTGATATTCTGCCTGTTATTAACAAAATTGACCTGCCTGCCGCCGACCCTGAAAGAGTTGCCGAGGAGGTTGAGGATGTTATCGGAATACCCTGTCTTGACGCTCCGAGAATAAGCGCAAAAACAGGCGAAAATGTTGAGCAGGTGCTGGAATATATTGTTAACGAGGTGCGTGCTCCCGAGGGTGACGATAATAAACCCCTTAAAGCACTGATTTTTGATTCAATTTACGATTCTTACCGAGGCGTTATCGTTTACGTGAGAATTAAAGAGGGCAAAATCAAGGCAGGGGATGTAATGAGAATTATGTCCACCGGAGCGGAATTTACAGTTGTTGAGGTTGGCTATATGCGTGCCACCGGTATGGAAAAGGCGGCTGAGCTTACAGCAGGTGAGGTTGGCTATATCACCGCATCAATCAAAACCGTAGGCGACGCTCACGTAGGTGATACCGTTACCCTTGCATCAAATCCTGCAAGCGAGCCTTTGCCGGGCTACCGCAAGGTTAATCCTATGGTGTTCTGCGGTGTTTATCCTGCCGACGGTGCTGATTACGAAAATCTCCGTGACGCCCTTGAAAAGCTTCAGTTAAACGATGCGTCCCTGTCCTACGAGCCGGAAACCTCCGGTGCCCTTGGCTTCGGCTTCAGATGCGGATTTCTCGGCCTTCTTCATCTTGAGATTATTCAGGAACGTCTTGACCGTGAATACAATCTTGATTTGATTACCACCGTGCCCTCGGTTGTGTATAAAATTTTTCTTACCGACGGCAGTATGGTTGAAATTGACAATCCTACAAATTATCCCGACCCGGCATATATTGATTACTGCGAGGAGCCTTTTGCCGACGCTCATATTTACGTTCCTGCCGAATTTGTGGGCACGGTTATGGATATGTGCCAGGATAAGCGAGGTATATTCAAAAATATGGATTATATAACTCCCGACAGAGTTGATATTCATTACGAGCTGCCCCTTAACGAAATTATTTATGATTTCTTTGATGCGCTTAAATCACGTACAAGAGGCTACGCCTCCTTTGATTATGAGATGAAGGAGTACAGAAGGTCCGATTTGGTTAAGGTTGACGTTTTGCTTAACGGTGATGTTATTGATGCGCTTTCCTTTATAATTCACCGTGAAAAAGCCTATGCAAGAGCACGTAAAATTGCCGAACAGCTTAAAAAGCATATTCCCCGTCATTTGTTTGAGGTGCCTATTCAGGTGGCGATCGGCGGTAAGGTTATCGCAAGAGAAACCGTAAAAGCACTTCGTAAGGACGTTTTGGCAAAATGCTACGGCGGTGACGTTACCCGTAAGAAAAAACTGCTTGAAAAGCAGAAGGAGGGCAAAAAACGTATGCGCCAGTTCGGCTCCGTTGAAGTTCCTCAGGAGGCATTTCTCGCCGTGCTTAAGCTTTCATCGGACGACGACGATTAAAATAAAATAAGTATCAAACGGCGGTATATATCAGGGTTAACATAATTTTAACATTTACCTTGCAATATTCCGCCGTATTTGTTATTATTTTATTATAGAATAAGTTAGGAGGATGTTATATGAGTCCTGTTTTTCTTGCCGCCGCTACAATCGGCGACAGTATAGACCGCATATTCTATAATTTTGATATGTGGGTTTTCCATTTTTTCGGAAGTATACAGAATACTTTTCTTAACTACGTTGCAAGGTTTTTTACTACCTTTGGTGACGAGGCGTTTATGATTCCCATTGTTGTTGTGGGCGTTGTGCTTTGCTTTTTTAAGAGGACACGAAAGTACGGTTGGTCAATTATTCTTGCCGTGCTAATCGGTACGATTGTTACTAATGTTATTGCAAAGCCTATGGTGCTTCGTATTCGTCCGTATAATACCTTGCAGGACAATGCAGATTATTGGTCATGGTATGTGGGTGCAGGTCAGCTTGCCGAAAGCGATTATTCCTTCCCGTCCGGACATACAACCGGCGCTGTTGAAATGGCTGTGGCAATGTTCCTTTGCTTTAAGAGCGATAAGAAAAAGATTGCCTATCTTTTCCCGGTGCTGGCATTGTGCACAATGGGTTCAAGAGTGTATCTTATGGTGCATTACGCCACCGACGTTATCGGCGGTCTTATTGTAGGTACAATCGCAGGTGTGCTTGGCTAC
>JBJEPO010000036.1:0-21028 GCA_051881275.1 Eubacterium sp.
CACCTGCACAGTATGTTGCCTCTCTCTGCGCATTGGCAAAGGCTGAAATTGAAAAGAATGAGCCGGAAAAAGCGATTTCACTTTTAAAGCGTACATTTGATTATCCCCATAATTTAGGCGAGGGTAAGCTTTACGGCGCACAGGAAAACCTGCAAAATTATTTGTTAGGTTTAGCATATAAAAAGCTGAACAATTCAGAAAAAGCAAAGGTATATTTTGAAAAGGCATCTATGGGACTTTCAGAGCCTCAAAGTGCAATGTACTACAACGACCAGCCGCCCGAAACTATTTTCTGTCAGGGACTTGCCTTGCTCAAACTGGGCAAAACAGATGATGCAAATATTCGTTTTGATAAGCTTATAGAATATGCTAATGAGCATTTTGATGATAGTGTAAAAATAGATTACTTTGCAGTTTCACTTCCCGATTTTCTTGTATTTGATGAGGATTTGAACAGAAAAAACAAGGTGCACTGCCTGTTTATGAAAGCTTTAGGATTACTCGGTAAAGGTGAAAATGAAAAGGCACAGATGATTTTCCAAAAAGCATTTTCCTTTGACAACAGCCATTTTGCAATGAATTTTTACTTGAAAATGTTCAATTAAAAAAATAGGAGTAACACTATGACAGACAAGCAAATGCAGACATATCTGCAAATAATTGATGAAGTAAATGAAAACGGAAAATATAAAGCTGAATGGGAGAGCCTTGCAAAGTATTCTGTACCCGATTGGTACAAACAGGCTAAATTCGGCGTATTCATTCATTGGGGCGTTTTTACCGTGCCTGAATATTTCAGCGAATGGTACCCAAGATTAATGTACTACAAGGGCAATCCTGTTTACTGGCATCATAAAAAGAAATACGGAAAAAATTTTAACTACCGTGATTTTATTCCTATGTTCAAGGCTGAAAAAT
The DNA here is from genome assembly GCA_051881275.1 of Eubacterium sp. Taxonomy (GTDB): domain Bacteria; phylum Bacillota; class Clostridia; order Oscillospirales; family Acutalibacteraceae; genus Eubacterium_R. Next base: position 919 of record JBJEPO010000036.1, read on the forward strand.
TTGATGCAGACGATATAGTCAAAGCCGTTAAAGACTGCGGTGCAAAATTTGTTATGCCTGTTGCCGAGCATCACGATGGTATAAAATTATATGATAGCGAATTGTCTGAATGGACAACATCCAAACTGCCTGTTAAAAGAGATTTTATTGCCGAGTATAAATCTGCCTGCGAGAAAAACGGAATAGTTTTTTCAATCTCATCTCACAGAGCAGAGCACTTTTGGTTTATGAACGGCGGTAAAACAATCGGCTATAAAAACGAAACGCAGGATGAAAAATACCGTGAACTTTACGGAGAATGTGAAAATGTGCATAAGAAAAATAATCTTAAAGCTCTTTTGAAGCAGGAGCACGGAATTGAGCCTACTGAAGAATGGCTTAAAGACTGGCTTGTTTCCTCCTGTGAGCTTATTGACAAATATCAGCCCTCTTCCCTTTTCTTTGACTGGTGGGTGTCATACAAGGCATTCAGACCGTATATGAAAAAATTTCTTGCCTATTATTATAACCGTTCACTTGAATGGAGCAAGGAGGTATGCGTTTATTATAAATCGGACGCAATTATGTATAACTGTGCAATATTTGACCGTGAACGAGGACAGCTTGAAAATGTCAGTCCGTATATTTGGCAGGGCGAAACCTCAACGGCATACAATTCCTGGAGCTACTGTACTACAAACCGTTTCAAGACTCCCGAGATAATTGCCTGCAATTTGCTTGATGTTATTTCCAAAAACGGTTGCTTTGTGCTTAACATCGGACCGAAAGCAGACGGCTCAATTTGTGACGAGGAAAAGCAAATACTAACCGAGCTCGGTAAATTCACCAAAGCAAATGCAGAGGCAATTTGGGGCACTCAGCCTTATAAGGTTTTCGGCGAGGGCAAAAAGCAAAAGGGCGGTTCCTTTAACGAGAAATTAAGTTATACAAGCCGTGATTACCGTTTTACCTGCAAAACGGGCGTTGTGTATGCTTTTGCACTAAAACCAAACGGCAAAAGTGAATTTAAGATAAAATCACTTGCCGACAGTATGGATTTGTTTCACTGCGTTATCAAAAACATTTCCATTCTCGGTAGTGATGAAAAGGTTACTTATTCACAGGACAAAAAATGTCTTAAAATTAAAACAGGCAAAGTTAATTCAACAATGCCGATATGCTTCAAAATTGAGGTTGACTAAACAAAACAGGAGAATAATATATGCCCAGACTTGAAAAAAGAAATTATCGTGTTTCAAATTTTACAAACGAAAACAATTTGCCGCACCTTTCGCAATCTACGGAAACACACAAAGCAGTATCTACAATAGATGATTATGAAGGACTTTTTATTGATTACGGCTCTCGTGAAACCTCATATCCGTATACTCAGCAAAATGCCTATTCGGAGGAAAAGAAACAGGAAATAACCGTTGCAGTTTTAGAAAACGAATATCTTTATGCTGAATTTTTGCCGACCCTGGGCGGTAGGCTTTGGAAGCTGTTTGACAAGAAAAAACAAAAGGATATTTTGTATACAAACGATGTTATTCGTTTCAGAAATTTGAGTATAAGAAACGCTTGGTTTTCCGGAGGTGTTGAGTGGAACTGCGGTATTATCGGTCATTCGCCCTTTACCTGCTCGCAGATGTACTGTGCTTTTGTTACAGGTAAAAATGCAGAAGATGTTTTGCGTTTTTATGAATTTGAGAGAACGAGAGAAATATACTATCAAATTGATTTTTGGCTTGATAAAAACAAGCTGATGACATGTGTTCGTATTGAAAACACAAATGCTAATGTTGTGCCGATGTATTGGTGGTCAAATATGGCAACACCAGAATACAAGGGTGGAAGAGTTATAGTTCCTGCAAGCAGTGCCTACAATAATTCCGACGGTATGGGCATTAAAAAATCATCAATTCCCTTTGATAACGGTATTGATGTTTCATATCCCGAAAATATACCTAATACCATTGACTATTTTTATGACATTGCTCCTGATGAGGACAAATTTATTGCAAATGTGGATAAAGACGGTTTCGGTCTTTTGCAATTTTCAAGCAATAATCTAAAGGGCAGGAAGTTGTTCTCTTGGGGACACAGAAAGGGATCTAAACATTGGCAAATAATGCTTACCGATAAAGCAGGAGATTATGTTGAAATTCAGGCAGGACTCGGCAAAACACAGTATGAGTGTATTCCTATGCCGCCTAAAACTATTTGGACCTTTGCTGAATGTTATACTCTTGCAGATATTTCAAAAGAAATGGTAACTGCCGATTATGACGAAGTCGTAAAAGCAGTAAAGTATCAAATAAATGAGCTTGGCGACAGTAATTATTTAGACAGCAGATTATCCGATTTTGCGGAAAATATCAGCCTGCAAAAAGGAAAAACGGTTTTGACAGGCAGCGGTTTTGGTTATCTTAACGGACTTTTAGGCAGTAGAATTCCGAATCAGCTTGAATTTACACAAAGTGATGACATAAATGGTTGGCTTTCTCTCATAAACGATGAAGAATTAAACTCCGATTTATCCTTTGCATTCGGCGAAAGAGTGGAAGGTCTGCTTTTGAAAAATCAAGATATCTGTAATTGGAATATTCCGTATCAGTTGTCTTTACTCTCCTATGACCGCCGTGATTTTGAAAAAGCTAAAATGTGGTGTGAAAAAAGTCTTATCCTGGACAGCAATGAAAAGAACAATCATCTTTACTCCCACATACTCTATCAGCTTTGTGATGATAAAAGCGTTTATTTTGCAAAAAAATGTTTGCGTTTTGATAACAATAGCTATGCACTTGCTGAAAGTATTTTTACACTTTTGCTGAAGCAAAACGCTTTTGATGTAATTATTAATGAATTTTATCTGCTTGATGAAACGCTGAAAAGCAATCAAAGGCTTTTGATGTATCTTTCAATGGCATATTTGAAGAGCGGAAACCCAAAGCGTGCCGAGGAAATACTCACCGGAAACGGCGGACTGAATGTTGTTGATTTTCGTGAGGGAGATAAATTTTTAGACGAGCTTTACCGTGGAATAAGAAAAGAGCTTTACGGTGAAAACGACAGCGAAATTATCGTCCCCGAGCAGTTTGATTTTATCGTTTTTGGGTTGATTTAGTACAGCAATCATAAAAATAACATATGTACAGTTAACAGAGGGATAGTATATGCTAAAAGTAAAACAGTTTGTAACAGAAAATGTCGAAAAATTAAAGATATATTGGAGCAAGCCTCCCCTTGGCAGATATATGCCTTTTAAGGAAATTGCTTCCTTGGCATTCGGCGGAATGGGTGTTAAGTTTATATGCTATGCCGTTCAAATGATGCTTTTGAGCGTTGGTAATACACTTATCGGAAATACAATAGGTATACCGCCTCAGCCATTATACCTTATTTACATAATCAGTATAATTGCAAGCTTTCCGCTGACTGCGGTTAGGGCGAAAATGGTTGACAGTGCAAAAAACGGCAAGGGCAGATTTAGACCTTACATATTCACAATGGCAATTCCAACCGTTATTCTTGCTTTGGGATTCACTTGGATGCCCTATGACAAAATGACGCTTTTTTGGAAATGCTTTACTGTTTTGATATTTAATATAGGATTTCAGTTTTTCTATACATTTATGTTTGATTCCTATACAAATATCATAAATGTTTTGTCCCCAAACACCTATGAACGCAGCGATGTTTGTTCTGTTACTGCCGTAACTGACTCTCTTGCACCGACAATCATAGGCTTTATAATGCCTCTTTTGGCAAGGGCAATAACAGGTGAAAACACAATTTACGATATGAAAATCTATCGCGTTGTTTTTCCTCCTATTCTTCTCGTCGGTTTGCTCCTTACAATACTTATTCATGTAAATACCGAGGAAAAGGTCATTGAAGCGAAAACCCATGTAATAAAAATCGGCTTTATGGATGCTCTGCGTGCAGTTGCTAAAAACAAGTATTTTTGGATAATTTCCTGTGCAAGTTGGATAGGCTTTCTCGAATCCTCGTTTGGCACCATACTTGCATGGCTTTATAATTATCAGGATGCCTGCACACCCTTGCAATATTCAATTGTAACCGCCGTATACGGTAACTCTGCTTTATGGTCAATGCTTTTTGCTCCGGTTTTAATTCGTAAAATCGGTAAAAGAAATCTGCTTCTCTATTCAAATTTGATGAGCATATTCTTTATACTTTGTATGTATCCGGTTGTTACCGAGGCTCCTAAAAGTATGATTATTTGGCTTATGCTCGGTTGTATGTTCATTAACGGACTCGGCACCTCGCTTGGCAACCTTTTACAGTATAGCCTAAACGGAGATATAAGGGATTACCAGCAATATCTCACAGGCGAAAGAATAGACGGAATGTTCTTTACAATCGGTCTTATCGGCAGTGTAGTCGGTATGGTAACAGGCTCCGTTCTTCCTGCAATTTACAACTGGGCAGGTCTTAATGAAACTGTTGCAAAATCACTTGGATATGACGGCAGTAATGTATATTATGTACTTTATGACCCTGATTATTTCAAAAGAATATGCGGCATTCTTGTTATTGCGTCTGCGATTGGTGCGGCACTCAATGCAATACCCTATTTCTTCTATGATTTAACCGAGGTTAAGCAAAAGGCTATGGTAAGGGTACTAAAAATCCGTGCACTCTTTGAGGATTACGGAAACAATGCTTTGTCGGACGAAAATCTTATTGAAGCTATTGATTTGATTGATGAGGCTTATGAGTATTATGACAAGGAAGCAGTTAAGCCCGATAAGTCGGAAATAAAAGCGGCTAAAAAACTGAATGACAAGTCGGCAGTAAAAGAAGCCAAGGCAAAGTATAAAGAGCAAAAGGAGATAAATGAGAAAATCGTCATAGGCAAATTTATTGTTAAAGAGGTTGAAAAATTTGACAGTCCGGCAATGAAAATTCAGCTTGAAAGGGCTGATAAAATTGTAGCATCAGGACTTGACGGCTTAAAGGACTTAACCACTATTACCGTTAAACAGGCTCGCAAATTGCCAAAGGCTACTGCCGATGAAAAGGAAATTCGTAAATATGCAATAGAAAATGCAAGAGCAGAAAAAGCATCTAAAAAAGCACTTGAGAAGAATTATTCAAACGGCATTACCGAATTTGGCAGTGATATTTTCGGAGAACTGTTCAGGCAGGAGGATGCACTTGATTTAGAAATAAAGACTCTTATTGATGATTACCGAAAGGCAAAGGAGAAAAAGGACAAGTCAAAGGCAAACGAAATCAACGCCGAGATTAAAGCACTCAGAAAGAAAAAGTATGCCGTTCAAAAGAAAATTAAAGAATTTACGGCACAGTATTCTGTCTATAACCGTGCGGCAAAGCCGTATATCGACGCTAAAAAACTTTTAATTCAACAGGAAAACTACCGCAGATACGATGAAATAAAGGCGAATTATGAGGATTCAAAGCTGCGTGCCGAGGCTCAAAGAGCTGAAAGAGAAGAGGCTGAAAAAAGAGAAAAGGCTGAAAAAGAAGCTTATGCCGAACAGTTAAAAGCAGAGCGCAAGACCGCAAAGCAAAGAAAAACAAATAAAAAATAATTTTTGAAAGGATAAATCTATGCTTAAAAATATTCCGAAAATAATCTCTCCCGATTTGCTGAAGGTACTTTGTGAAATGGGACATGGAGATGAAATAGTTATAGCAGACGGTAATTTTCCGGCGGCGGCAAATGCAAATATTCTGATAAGAGCAGACGGTATATCTGCCTGCGACATGCTGAGCGCAGTTCTTAATCTGCTCCCGCTTGATCAGTATGATTCAAACAATTTTGTCCTTATGCAAAAATGCGACGGTGATACCGCCGATACAAGTATTTGGAACGAATATGAAAAAATACTGAAAAGATATGAACCGAATGCCGAAATCTCGTTTGAAGAACGCTTTGCTTATTACGACAGGGCAAAAAAGGCTTACGCAATAATTGCAACAGGCGAGGAAAAGCAATATGCAAATATAATTCTCAAAAAAGGTTGTATAATCAGTAAATAATGTAAAGGAAACACAACTATGTCATTATCAATTCAAATACCGAGAATGCGAATACCCTATTTCGCAAAATGGGCAAGGCTCAATACACCGTTCACAAAGGAAAAGCACTATTTGAAAAATAACAAAATCTGCTTTGATGTTGTTGAGGGCGAGGAATACGCAAACCATATTGAAACCGCAGGCTTTTACTGTGCTTCAATTATCAGCTACGGTGCCGACAGTAACGGCAATTTAAGGCTGATGCGTCATACAACATTTCCTACATTAAGATGTTATCCTAATTTAACGGGCAGTTCGCTTGACCGTAACTTTAACGGATATTCCGTTGTTATTGACGGTCATACTGTCAATGAAAAAGCAACAAAATTTGTCTTTGACGGAATACTGCATATTTACAGCAAAGCAGGTAGTGTTGAAATTCACCGTTCTATCTTTTCTGCAAGAGAATGTAAGGCTTGCATTGAACGAGTTGAGCTTATCAACAAAACCGATAAAACAGTTTGCTTTAATCTTAAATGCAACGATAAAGAGCATATTACAAAGGCTTATCACGGTGTTGACAGAAGAAGATACAGATTTTTCACTCAATGCAGTACAAGTACAGATATGTATGTTGAGCCTCATTCTTCAGATGCTATTTTTGCAGGATATTGTGCTTGTAATTATAACGAAAGCTTTACCGTTGATTTTCAAAAGGAATTGTCCTTGAGAGAAGCATTTGTTGACGAAATGTCAAAAATAACTGTTATCATAACGCCTAATGAGAAAATCAACACTATGGCGTTTTACACAAAAATCCGTGCCTGTGAAAGCATTTTCAAAACAAAGGCGGGGCTTATGCATTCTCCCGGTGGTGGATATTACTATGCGGCAATCTGGACAAATGACGAGTGCGAATATGTAAATCCGCTTTATGCTTATCTCGGCTATGAAACAGGCAGAGAGCAGGCACTCAATACATACAATATGTACCAAAAATACATATCCTCCGACAAGGCATTAATAACAAGCATTATTGCCGAGGGCGACGGCATTTGGCACGGAGCAAAGGACAGAGGCGACAGTGCAATGTATGCCTACGGTTGCTCCCGTTATCTGCTGACAAACGGCAGTAAGCAAACGGCTGAAAAATATATTGACTCAATCAGAAAATGTATTGATTATACAATATCCCAAATCGGTGAAAACGGAGTTGTAAGGAGCGACTCCGATGAGCTTGAAAACAGGTTTGAAAGCGGAACATATAACCTTTGCACATCTTCTCTTACATACGACGCACTCATCAGCGTTTCATATCTTGAAAGAGAGTTCGGCAACAATGAGCGAGCAGATGAATTGCTTGCTACTGCAAAGGATTTAAGAAAAGCCATTGAAAAATATTTCGGCAAGAATGTTGAGGGCTTTGACACTTATATGTACTGCGAGGAGGAGAAAAATCTCCGTGCGTGGATTGCAATTCCGCTTGCTATGGGAATTGACGAACGGAGTGACGAAACGGTGTCCGCCCTGCTTTCCGACAAGCTGTTCAAAAACGGCGGAATTGTCACACGAAGCGGTGAGAAAACATATTGGGACAGAGCAACGCTTTATGCACTCAGGGGTATGTTTTATTCCGGTCATCAAAATGAGGCAATAAAATTGTTAAAAACATTTACATCTGCAAGGCTTTTGGGCGAGCATATTCCGTATCCGGTTGAGGCATTTCCTGAGGGCAATCAGGCTCAATTATCGGCAGAAAGCGGACTTTATCTGCGCATATTTACCGAGGGCATTTTGGGCTACAGACCAACAGGCTTTAACAGCTTTATGCTGAAGCCGAATCTGCCTGACGAGTGGAATGAAATGTCAATTAAAAATATTATGCTTTGCGGTAAAACTGCAGATATTTTCGTTTTAAGAAAAGATAACGGCTATGAAATCAAGGTGAAATTTGATGATAATACATTAACTGAATTTACTGATAGCGATGCTGTTATGGCAGAATTTGTAATTTAGGAGTAAAATTATGGAACAAAAGGAAGGCTTAGGATCAAAAATTAAAACAGGTGTTGCAACTCTGAAAAAGCATTGGAAAACACCGCCCGACGGTTATTATGTAAATTACAAGGAATTTCTTAATATGGCACTCGGCAGCGGCTCGGTTTCGTGGTTGAGTGTTATTGTCAGCTGGACTACTATTGCAATAAATATTCCAATGATGATAAGCTATTTTAAGGTTTCAACAGGGTTTATCTTTATTGCAGGAATTGTTGCATCTATCTTTGGACTTGTGCGTGCGCCTATTCTTTCAATGATGATAGATAACTCAAATTCAAAGAAGGGCAAGTTCAAGCCGTTTCTTCCTTGGACGTCAATATTGACCGTTCTTTGCTTTACATTCATTCCGTTTATACCGGAGGCTTGGGTAGGCAATATTCTGTTTTCATTTGATATTCCGTCCATTCCTATTTTTGCAGTTGCTGCGTCGCATATTGAGGTTTCCCTTGCAAGCCTTGTTATGTTTATGCTCATTCAGATAGGAACATTTTTCTATACTCTTTTAACACAATGCCTTGTGGGAATTGAGCAAACCATTTCTCCCGTTTCGCAGGAGCGTGCAAATATCGGTGCCTTTAAGGGTTTGATTTCTAATATTCCGTCATCAGTTGTAAATATTATTATCCCGCTTGTTGCAGGCATTGCCTTTGCAAGCAGTGAAAATCCGATGAATAATATCGAGCTTTACCGATGGGCATTCCCTATATGCGGTATCGGCGGTATTGCATTTGTTTTCTTTGCATATTTCGGAACAAAGGAAAGAACCGTTGTACATAAAGAATTTGTTGCAAAGGTTAAGTTCAGCGAGGGTGCAAAGCAGTTATTTACAAATAAGTATTTCTGGATTATAACAATATTTAATATCGTTGTGGGCATCAGAGGTAATATCAATATGTACCTTTGGATTTGCAACTATGCAATCGGCGGTCAAAGTGGTGCCTTTGCGTTGACGGTTTGCAATATGGTGCTTAATAATGCACTCATACCGGGTATGCTTTTAGGTCCTTTTCTGATTAAAAAGCTCGGAAAACGCAATGTTATGCTTATTTCAACGGTAGGCTTTACGGTTATGGCGTTTATGCAGCTGTTCACTATTAAAAGTCCGTACTTTATGCTTGTTGCAATTTTCTTCCAAAATCTTTTTAACGGACTTAGCTATATTGCAACGATTATGGTTCCCGATGTTCTTGACTATCAGCAATGGAAAACAGGCAAGCGACTTGAAGGCTTTTGGCAAAACTGCAACGCCTTTGTTATGACATTCTGCGGACTGTTCACAAGTGTGCTTATGCCACTCTTTATGAGCTTCGGCGGGGTTGGCTTCGGCGATAATATTGATACTGCACTCAAAAATCCCGACATTATGTATGGCACATTCAAGAGTGTTACATGGCTTGGCATTATATCATCCGTAATCTGCGTTATCCCGATTATATTCTACGATTTGTCGGAGAAAAAGCACGCCGATTATATTCGTGCGTTAAAGATAAGAGCAGTTGTTCAAAACTACAAAAACAATGAGCTTTCAAATGATGATATTGCAGAATTAACCGAAATAGTAAATTTTGCAAACGAAAATAACAATCAGTTTGTACTTGATGAACTTAACAAATATATCGAAATTAATTCAATACTTGAAGCAAAAACACAGGCGGTAGAATAAATGGAAATCACTATTGATGCAAAGCCAAAAGAGGTTAAGTCGGGAGATTTTAACTATTCAAATATAGAAAGTGCTTACGGTGTAAACACTCAGTATTTTACCAAAAACGGAAAGCCATATACCGTTATTGCAGGCGAAATTCACTTTTCACGGTTGCCGAGAAATCGTTGGAGAGAAACGCTTCTCAAAATGCGTGAGTGCGGAATAAATACTGTTTCTACATATATATTTTGTAATTATCACGAGGAAATTAAAGGGCAGTTTGATTTTTCGGGCAACAAGGATATTTCTGCATTTCTTTCAATTTGCAGGGATATTGATATGCCCTGTATTTTGCGAATCGGTCCTTGGTGTCACGGCGAGGTTATCCGTGGAGGATTCCCGAAACGCATTAACAAAATGGCAAAGAAAAGGTGCGACAATCCTAAATATCTTGCCGAGGTTAAGGATTTTTGGCAGGGACTTTACAAAGAGGTTAAGCCTTATCTTGACGGTGAAACTGTAATCGGTATTCAGCTTGAAAATGAATACACAGGCTCTACGGAGCATATTCGCACTCTCCGAAAAATTGCAGAGGAAATTGGATTTAAGGCACCGTTTTTTACTATGACTGCATGGCCTTCGGGCAAGCCGGATAACGATTTTCTTCCTATGGTGGGCGGTTATCCCGACGCACCTTGGACTCACGGCAAAACCGCACTTAAGCCTAATAACCGCTTTGCCATAACTCCTGCAAAAACAGAGGGTGAAATCGGCGGTGATTTGTTCAAAAGTAATGCAGAGATAAGGGGCATTTATGATGATGTGCCCTATGCCTCCTGCGAAACAGGACCGGGTAATCAGGTAACTCAACACCGCAGACCGTATATCAGCGAAAAGGACGGCTACGGTGTTGGCTTCGCCAAATTTGCAAGCGGTATGAACTGGCTTGGCTACTATATGTTCTGCGGCGGTGCAAACCCTAACGATAGTCTTATGCAGGAAAACAGACTCACAGGCTACCCGAATAACTACCCCATTATTGACTACGATTTTCAGGCGCCTATCAGCCGTTACGGAGTGTGCCGTTCTCACGGCGACAGGCTCCGACTTATGCACCTGTTTATAAGCGATTTTGATAATGAAATATGTACAAAGCAGGCATATTTTCCAAAGTGGAAAAGCAGTAATCCGGCTGATATTTCATTCCTAAAATGCTCCGTCAGAGCAAACGAAAACGGTAGCGGATATTTCTTTGCCTCAACCTATGAAAAAGGCTTGAAATATAAGGATTTCAAGGATGTAAATGTTACTTTTACAATCAACGATAAAACTGTTAACCTGCCGAGTGTAGATATAAAAGCAGGTACAATGTTTTTCTATCCGTTTAACATAAAGCTCGGTTCGGTGAATTTTGACTATATTCTTGCACAGCCGATTGCCAAAACGGTTGTTGACGGCAAGACGGTATGTTACTTTGCAGAATGTGAGGGTATAACTCCCAAATGCTCCGTTGACGGAAAGGAATTTCCTCTTGATTTAAATGAAAACGGAACAGTTATTAATGATGTTAAAATCATCGTTATCCCTTATGAAAAAGCAAGGCAGTTTCATTTTATTGACGGAAAGCCATATTTCCTTAACGGCACGGTTCACTGCGATAACGGTAAAATTATTTGCGAGCAGATAACCGATACCGACCTAATAAATGAAATTACATTGACAAAAACAAGTAAGCAAAAATTACCGTACAATTATTTCCTTTATTCCACAGGCAAACGCAGTTATTATGAACTGAAAATACCTAAGGATATACTTAAAAACCGTTTTGATGTGGTGCTTGAATTTTGCTTTGACGGACTCAATTTACAGGTATTCAGCGGCAAAACGCTTATCAACGATTATTTTAACATTGACCGAAAATTTGTTATGCATCTGCGTGATTATAAGCAGTATATTGAAAGCAATTCAACCTTAATTATCCGCACGGCACCTAAAACGAAATTCGGTATTTCAAATGTGTATAACGAGATACCTGTACCTCTTTATTCAGATAGACTGTCAATAAAATCTGCTAAAGCAGTTGAAAATATGTTTATATAATTTTGTGGTGATTTTATGGATAAAATTGTAACAGGCTTTTTAGAAAGAAATTTACGAAAATTCAAAAATGATATCATCGTTTCCTTTGAAAGCAGAGAAAAGGATTATTATGCCGTAACAGCCGAAGACGGCAGGCTGTATGTTAAGGCAAACAACTATATCTCTGCCTTTCACGGTATATATGAATATCTTAAAAAATATTGCAATGTTCAATTATCCTGGTGTGCAAATACAGAGATAAATATTGAAAGCCTTGTTATGTTTGAGGGCGAATTTTCAAAAACTATCGAGCAGAAATACCGTGTATATATGAACTACTGCACACTTGATTATTCAATGTGCTGGTGGGATTTTGAGCGATGGGAAAAAGAAATTGACTTTATGGCAATGAATGGCATCAATATGCCGCTTGCCGTAGTCGGTACTGAGGCAGTATGGTATGAAACTCTGCTGGAGTTCGGCTTTACTAAAGAGGAAGCATTAAGCACTATATCCGGTCCGTCATTCTGGGCTTGGCAGTTAATGACAAATATTGAAGGATATTTGCCCCCCGAAGATGAAAAGTATGTTTATGAACGTCTTGAACTCGGTAGGAAAATTCTTGAAAGATATATAGAATTTGGTATGTACCCCATTCAGCAGGGCTTTTCGGGACACGTTCCCGTATTGCTTAAAAAGAAATTTCCAAAGGCAAAAATACTTATGCAAAGAGGATGGTGTGCTTATCCCAAAACTGCACAGCTTGACCCTCTTGACCCGTTATTTCAAAAATTCGGCACAGTCTATCTGCAAACCATGGACAGACTTTTCGGCAATCATCATTTCATTGCCTGCGATCCGTTTCACGAGGGCACACCGCCTAAAAAGACTGTTAAATACCTTAATGAGATTGGTAAAGCAATCAATCATCTGTATGAAAGCTTTGACAAAAGCTCCGTTTGGGTTATGCAGGCTTGGACAATGCGTGAGGGTATAGTTCGTGCCGTACCTAAAGACAGACTGCTGATTTTGGATTTGAACAGCGAAAAAACACCGAAAAACAAAAACTGCTGGGGCTATCCCGTTGTATCGGGTATGCTCCACGATTTCGGCGGTAAAAACGCTATGTTTGGAGAGCTTGAAAGACACAGCAAAAACGTTTATAATCAACTTAAAGCAAACGGTGCAAATGTTGTGGGCACAGGTCTGTTTATGGAAGGCATTGAACAAAACCCCGTAGTTTATGATTTACAGTTTGAATTGCTGACAGCTTCAGAGGAAATTGACTTCTCAAAATGGCTGGATAATTATATTCTTCGCCGTTACGGAAAATCTGATGAAACGCTGAGAAAGGCTTGGCAGCTGCTTCTTGAAACCTGTTATAAAAGCGGCGGATATCAGGAAAACGAGGTAGGCTCCGCCGTTGCGTCAAGACCGCAGATGGTTCCTTTCAGAACAGGCTCCGGCGGACTTGTAAAGCCCTATTACGATACCAAAAAATTTGAGCAGGCAGTTAGGCTGTTTGCATACGTCAGCGATGATTTTAAAAATTCCGACGCTTATCAATATGACCTGTGCGATTTAACAAGGCAGGCAATGAGCAACCGTTTTTATCAAAATCAGCTGGAATTTGCAAAAGCATATAAGAAAAGAAAGCTATCCGCTGTCAAGGAAATTGCCCAAAGACAGCTCAGACTTTTACTTGATATGGATGAGCTGCTGTCTCACAGAAAGGAATTCTGCTTTTTCCGATGGATAAACGATGCTCACGCACTTGCAACAGATGAGCAGGAAAGAAAATACTTTGATCTTAATGCAAGAACCCTGCTCACCCAATGGGGTGACATAAACGGCACAACCTATGCTCTTTACGATTACGCTTGGCGTGAGTGGAGCGGACTTATTAAGGAATATTATTATGTTCGCTGGAGTAAATTCTACGAAAGAGCAATATACTGCCTTGAACATAAACGCATATTTTTTATCCGTAACGGAAACGGATATGCCGGTAGAATGAAATACCGTTCATACAAATTCGGCAAGGAGCTTAACGAGTTTGAACTTAAATGGCTTAGGGATTATAAAGAATATCCAAATCCCGAAACAAGTGATGTTATTGATACGGCAAAGCAAATTTTAGAAAAATGGGAAATTTAAAAGGAGCAATATATGAATTTCAAATCACCGTATATTTTGGATAGCAATAACAGAAAGGTTCCTGCCGATTTTAAAATTAACGAAGAAAAGGGATTATACAGGATTTCTTTTTCATTAAATAATACTGCAAATATCAAAGAGGCTGTATTATTTAGCGGTGAACACGGATTTTCGCCGGACACAGCATTTTACGGTGACGGCTATCAGAAGCTTACACAGTATAGGGGTACTGTAGGAAATTTTGATACCTTTACAGGCTACACCGATAAGGACCACTACAAAATGCCCCAAACCGACGGATATAAAACGGTCTATAATTATGCTTTAATCGGCTCAGGTAAAGATACCCTTTTAATCGGTGCGTCAAGCTGTAACCGTTTTCGTACGGAAATCCGTGTAAACGATAGACAAATGCAGATTGTGCAATGTCTTGAAGGCTTAGAATTCAATGCAGGTGAAGAAATCACACTTGAGGATATGATTATCCTTACAGGCGAAAGAAATGAAATTTTAAAGGAATTTGCACAGATAATAAGCAAAAATCATCCGGTTAAAAAATACTTTGAAATGCCTGTTGGCTGGTGCTCATGGTATTGTATCGGTCCCGATATTTCCGAAAAGGATATTTTTGATAATCTAAAGGTTATAAAGGAAAAAGCTCCGGAGCTTAAATACATACAAATTGACGACGGATTTCAGCCCTATATGGGTGATTGGCTTGAAACAAGTGATAAATTTGACCGTCCTATGAAGGATATCTGCAACGACATAAAAAAAGCAGGCTTTGAGCCGGCAATATGGCTTGCACCCTTTATAGCGTCACAAAAAAGCAGACTTTTAAAGGAGCATCCCGATTACTTTGTTAAAGATGAAAACGGCAATCCGCTCTGCTGTAAAAATATCACCTTTGCCGGCTGGCGTGACGCTCCATGGTATATGCTTGACGGAACAAATCCGGATACACAAAAATTCATCTATGATACTGTACGTGAGATTTATCAAAACTGGGGAGTAAGATATTATAAACTTGATGCAAACGTGTGGGGAGCTTTGCCCTTCGGTGTGCGCTATGACAAAAACGCAACCTCCGTTGAAGCCTATCGCAGAGGTATGGAAGCGATTTTTGACGCAACAGAAAACAAAGCCTTTATTCTTGGCTGTAATGCTCCAATGTGGCCTTCGCTGGGCTTGGTTACGGGAATGAGAATAACAAACGATGTGGTTAGAAATGTGGGACATATAGCTAACCTTTCCGAGCAGTGCTTCAGCCGTAACTGGATGCACAAAAAATTATGGATAAATGACCCCGACTGCCTGATTATGACAGACACGATATCTTCTGTTATGGACCCTGCGGGAATAATGCATAAAAGCCCTGTAAAAAAGAAATTTTATAAGACGAATAATGTTTATATCCGTGCAAGCGGAGGAATGGTGCTTTCAGGCGATTATGTCAGCAAATATTCCGAGGCTGAAATTGACAGACTGCACAGAATTTTAGATACGGATTATGAGCCTGCACAGTTTGATGATGCCCTTGAAATCGGCAAAAAGCAAACAAAAAACGGTACGGAATATTTTATTTTCAACCGCAGTAATCGTTATAAAAAATATGAAATTCCCGTTGTGCAGGGATATAGTGCGATTGATTTGTTTGACAACAGACAAATAAAAATCAAGAACGGAAAAATTATATTGAGCCTAACCAAAAACGGCTGTGCGTGGCTTTTAATTAAGGAGTAATTATGGGTTATTCGTTAAAGCAAAGTGATTTTGATAAATCAAAGCAGGGGGCAGAATTTACATATTTCAGCGATGAGGAATGGAACTCCTATCCCTTTGCAGGTGACGAGGATACAAGGTGGTTCCGTGAGGCAAAATACGGTCTGTTTCTCCACGTAGGCATTTCCGCAATGGGTATGGTGGACATCAGCTGGACAAGGGAAACTCATAAATTACCGGACCCTCCCTATTGGGGCGGAACTGTTCCTAACGAGGAATATGACAGTTGGGCAAAACAGCTTGCTTTTCCTAAATTTAACGCAAAGCAATGGGCAAGCGTTGCCAAGCAAAGCGGATTTAAATATGTTGTTATTATCGCAAAGCACCACGACGGCTTTCATATGTGGGACACGGCATATTCAGACTATAAAATCACAAATTCACCCTTTGGCAGAGATTATCTTAAAGAGCTTATTAATGCGTTTCGTGACGCAGGGCTGAAAATCGGTGTTTACTACTCAAAGCGTGACTGGACTCACCCTGATTATGAGCCTGTGCCTGTTGCAGATGCCTGTGCAACAAAATCAGCACCATATTTCAAAATGAAAGACGGCAAAGAGTGGTATCTTACAGATAAACACAAAAAGTATCAGGAATATATGTTCAATACCGTTCGTGAGCTTATGACAAATTACGGCAGAATTGATTTGCTGTGGTGGGATGCAGAATACAACAGCGGAATGTTCACAAAGGAAATGTGGAATTCCGTAGAGCTTGAAAAAATGGTAAGAGAGCTTCAGCCTCACATAATTATCAACAACCGTGCAGGCCTGCCGGGAGATTATGACACTCCCGAGGGACACACAGGCTTTTTCCAAAACACAAGAATGTGGGAAACATGTATGCCATTAGGCAGACACTGGGCATATTCACAAAGCAAAATAAAAAGCGTTAAGCAGATTATTGCCCAGCTTGTTAACTGCACAGGCGGTGACGGAAATTATCTTTTGAGCATAGGCTGTAAGCCTGACGGCAGTTTTGCCGAAAATGAGGCACAGCGAATGAAAGAGGTAGGTGCTTGGCTTAAAAAATACGGCGAAAGCGTTTACAAAACAAAAGGCGGAATATGGAAGCAAACTAAAAAATATGCCGCTTGTTTTAAGGGCAATACCGTATATCTGCACATCTTAAAAGGTCTACCCATAACTTATTTTTCATTACCCCTTGAAAATAACACCTTTGAATCCTGCACCTGCTTAACAGGCGAAAAGATAAAGGCAAAGGTTAAAAGAGGAAGACTTTATATTACCGTTCTCGGCAGAAAAGCTAGCACACCCGATACAATCATTAAAATAAAGCTTTCAAACAAGCCGACTATGGAGAACTGATATGCTTCATTTATTCAGAAAAAATAAATCAGCACCTTTGAAATCGGCTATGGGCAGAAATATCAAAATGCCTTTTTCGGATATGGCATTGAATTTGGAATATAAGGGTATATCCGTAACAGATGATGACCATTGGTATTGGTGTGTTTCGCCCATATATGATGAAGAAAACCGTGTTCATCTTTTCTGTTCACGGTGGAGAAAAACCGACAAGGGTATGGATTTGTGGTTTACACAAAGCGAGATTGTGCATTTTATCGGCAATTCACCCGAAGGTCCTTTTAACTATGTTGAAACCGTACTCTCAAATGATAATCTTCCCTGTCCTGAATGGCAGGCTTCACCCCACAATCCGCAGATATATAAATTCGGGGAAAAATATGCTCTTATCTATATTGTTCAGGACAAGCGTGTGAAAAAAGGCGGTATGAAAACAGGTCTTATGCTGTCAGATTCTCTAAACGGTCCTTGGTATTTTGCAGGTGAAAACGGCATTGTTGTGCAAGAATCAAACGACAAAAATCATTGGACTTATCATAGCAAAACAGGAACGGAAAATCCTGCCATGGCGAAGATTGGCGACACATATTATATCTTTTTCAAGGCAGGCAGGTCGCAAAACAGGAAAATGCACTATGGCTATGCAACCTCCAAAAGCATTGACGGACCATATACAATGTGTAATGAGCCGAAAATGGACAATATTCACTATATTGAAGATGCAACTGCATTTCGGCAAAACGGCAAAACCTATCTTCTCACAACCGATAATTTCGGTAAAAACTCCGGAATATTCGGTGCCGGTATTCTTTGGGAAATGAAGGACGGATATTTCAAAATAGAGAATGCAAAGATTGGTTTCGGCGTGCTTTCGGATTATACAGAATTACCGAATAACACAACATATTATGATAACGACCGTTCAACAAAGCTTGAACGCCCGGGAATACTGATGAAAAACGGCAAACCGGAATATCTTTACGGTTGCACAAGAGCCGATGTTCTCGGTAGTGGAAAAAGCCAGTGTTATGTTTTCAAAATCAATATCAAGGAGAAATAATTATGTTTTTTAAAAAGAAATCACAACCTTATCCGTATAAAGAATATCCAATTATGCAGCAGCCGTCTTTAGAACCCACACCGGGACAGCAGGCACAGATTGACCGTAAATTCGGAATGTTCCTGCACTTCGGAATTAACACCTTTAACAACACGGAATGGTCTGACGGCACTCTGCCGATTGAAAGCTATCAGCCGACAGCAATAGATGCGGACAGTTGGGTAAAAACCGCTTATGAAGCAGGAATGAATTATGTAATCATTATTACCAAGCATCACGACGGCTTTTGTTTGTGGGATACAAATACAACAACCTATTCCGTCAATTATTCACCGAATAAAACAGATGTTGTAAAAGCGGTAGCAGACGTTTGTGAAAAATACGGAATAAAGTTAGGGCTTTACTATTCCCTTTGGGACAGGCACGAAAAATGCTACAAGGACGATGAAGTCTATGTGCAGTATATGGAAAAGCATTTGCGTGAGCTTATGGACGGCAGATACGGAGAAGTGGTTGAGCTTTGGTTTGACGGTGCTTGGGATAAGCCCTGCCGTGCATGGCAATTAGACAGGCTTTACAGCCTTGTTAAAGCCTTACAGCCACAATGCCAAATCGGTGTAAATCACACGGTTGGAAAATACAGCGAAAAAAAAGGCTTTCCAAAAAAACGCTACGAACCGAAGAACTACCGTGACCGTGACCCCTTGAGAATGTTTCCGTCTGATTTCAGGCTTTGGGACCCGAATATGTGCCGTGAGGATGACCCGAAGATTTACACCTTCGGCGGAAAAGAATACTATCTCCCATTTGAGCAGACTATCTGCTCTCGCAAGGAGTTCAGCTGGTTTTATTCCGATACATATGCAAGCAAGCCATTAATGGATGCAGAGGAAATAATTAAAAACTATCGAATTCTTGAAAAGACAAGCAATGTTATGGTGATAAATCTCCCTCCCGATAAAAACGGAAAATTAGTGCAAGGTGATGTTGATAACCTAATGCTTATTGCCGAAAGGCTTAATATTAAAAGGTCATAGTAAAAGCCCTGACGAAAAACCGTCGGGGCTTTATTGTTTAGAATTTCAGTTTTCTGAATTTTCCGGGAGATATTCCCTCGTTCTCGGTAAAAAAGTATATGAAATTTGACTCGCTGTTAAAACCGACTTCATAAGCAATGGAGGCAACCGTCATATCCGTTACTTGAAGAAGATATTTTGCTCTGTTAAGGCGGGAAATCAAAATATAACCGTAAGGAGAAAAGCCTGTTTGCTGTTTAAAAACTCTTGAAAAATGAGAGGAGCTCATATTAACAATTTCGGAAAGAGTGCCTACTGTTAAGCTTTCGTTAAGGTTTTCGGCTATATATTCTTTAATGATTTGAATACTGTCTTCATAATTGTTTTCACCCTTGCTTTTTGCACTCTGTGGGTTTAACAGCTCTATGAAAATCTTGTAAATATCAAGAGAAACATTCAATTCCGATATTGGATTATCACTTTTCATTCCGTCAAAAATGCGAAATAACAGCTTTCTTAAATGCTGAATATCCTTGCATTTGATGAGATTTCCCTCGCTTCTCTCAATTTCCTCAAACAACTCATAGGAATTTGCACCCGCAATATGAATCCAAATTGACTCAAAGCTGTCGTTAGTATAATATTCGTGAGGCTTGTAGCAGTCGAGAATAACTGTGTCGCCCTTATAGGCATTTATGTGCTTACCGTCCTTAACATAAGTAAAGCTACCGTTGAGAATATGAATAATCAACAGACTGTTGAAATTTTTGCGTGCCACATGATAGCCTTTAACACAGAAGAAGTGCCCTGCACTTATGGGATAAAAATATAGTTTTTTCGCTGTTTGAGATGCAGATGAAAAATATAACTCCGATTTTCTCAAAACACCTGTTTCATTGCATTTCATAATTTTTCCCTTTATGATAGAATTTCTAAATTATTTGATAGATTTTCGCAATAAACTTTTGTAAAACTATTGTACAATTTAATTGTA
>JBJEPO010000037.1:0-21000 GCA_051881275.1 Eubacterium sp.
GTGGAGGGTACTCTTAAAATTAAAAATTATATTATTCCCGTGGGAATAATTATGGTGGTTGCGGCGGTCGTGTCCGTAATGGTTTCCTCTGCAATGGACAAATACGGCAAAAAGCATTTTTATTACCCCACTATCATAGCAGGTATTTTAGGCTGTATAATAATTTGGAGCGCAAAATTTTTCATTGATAAAAACGAAGCAGTTGAAACGATAATATTAATTATCGGCGGAATTTTGCTTATCGGCGTAAGTCTTGTTATGGCAGGTCTGTTTACTGCGTCCTACCGTGATTATATACCAAAGGGCAAGGAAGGTCTGTTCCAGGGATGCCGTATGGTTATGTATGTGCTGGTGCCTATGATTATCGGTCCCGTAATAGCGCAGGTAATTATCTCGGCATACAATAAAGGCGTTGCCGATGAAAATATCGTCTATCCTATGGAGCTGTTTTTGGGCGCCGCCGTTGTTTTCCTGTTCTGCTTTATCCCTGCAAGGCTTGTCCGAAATGAACAGGGGAAACACCACGACCGCCTGATGCAGGAAATGGAGAATGACGCTTTAACAAAATTGGATTAACTTATTACGGTACATAATATGACTACATTAGATACAATAAAAAATACAAAAATTGATTTTCCGCAGGAGTATGATATAACCGGTTATTCATCTTTTTATAACAGATATGTTAAAAGATGCCTGGATTTTGTTTTTGCTCTGCTTATGCTTATAGTGCTTTCACCGATTTTTGCCATTGTGAGCATTGCGATAGTTATTGACAGCGGCAGACCTGTGTTTTACAGAGCGCAGCGTGGAGGCTATAAGGAAAAAACGTTTAAAATTTACAAATTTCGCTCAATGGTTCAAAATGCCGACAAAATCGGCGGCGGAACCACGGCTCTCGGTGATACGAGAATAACAAAGGTAGGTAATATACTCAGAAAAACGAAGCTTGACGAATTTCCTAATCTAATAAATATTGTTAGGGGAGAAATGAGCTTTATAGGTCCTCGTCCCGAGCTGTTAAAATATACTCAGCAGTATGACGGAGTTGAAAAATACATATTTCAGGTGCGTCCCGGTATAACCGACTTCAGCTCGGATTATTTTATCAATCTTGACGAGGTGGTCGGCAGTGAAAACGCCGACGAAATGTACGAAAAATATGTGCTGAAAAATAAAAATGCTCTCAGAGTTAAATATGCGGCAGAGGTATCCTTGAAAACGGATATCAAGATTTTTTTCAAAACTGTTCTTGACGTTATAAAAAAAGCATTCGGTTTTTTATTTAAAAGGAATTGATTTATGGAATATATTAGGCTTAAAAATTCTGATTTAACTGTTTCACGTTTTTGTATGGGCGGTTGTCCTATGGGCGGCTACGGCTGGGGAAACGTGCAGGAAAATGAACTTATTGACGCAATTCATACTGCTGTTGAACAGGGCGTAAATTTTTTTGACACAGCCGAAACCTACGGACTCGGTCAGTCGGAAATAACTTTAGGTAAGGGCATTAAAGACTGCCGTGACAAGGTTATAATTTCCGATAAATTCGGAGTTCACGCAAAAAAAGGCGAGCCTACATATTACGACAACAGCAGAGAATACATCATATCTGCCTGTGAGGGTTCGTTAAAAAGGCTTGGTACCGATTATATTGATTTATATACAATACATTACCGTGACGGAAAAACTTCTCTTGCCGAGGTGGCGGATACGCTTGATTATTTAAAAAAACAGGGCAAGATACGTTATTATGCTCTTTCAAATATTTACGGTGAGGACAAGAAAGAATTAAGAGAACTAAAAGGTAAATTTGTAAGCTTTCAGGATGAGTATTCTCTTGCTTGCAGAAAAAATGAAAAGGACATTATTGATTTTAGGGATAATTATTCTCTTACTCCTCTCACTTGGGGTTCGCTGGGACAGGGAATACTTACCGGTAAATACAATGCCGAAAATGTTAATTTCGGACCTGACGACAGACGTTCAAGAGATATTTATGTTAACTTCCACGGGGACAAGCTTAAAAAGAATCTTGAAATTGTTGAAGCTATGAAGGATATTGCCTGTTCACATGGAGTCAGCGTTTCATCTGTTGCAATAAGGTTTATTCTTGATTTTATTAATGATTCCGTTGTGCTTGCCGGCATTAAACGTCCTGCCCAATTAATTGATAATATACAAGCGATGGAATGGACGCTCAGCGATAGTGAAATTAATGAATTATGTAAAGTATCGGAGGATGAAAATGACCAGTGAACAATTAGCTTGGAAAATAAGAAGACACGGCATTGAGATGACCCATTTGTCAGGCGGCTCCCATATAGGTGCTGTAATGTCAGTTGCCGATATAATTGCTGTTTTGTATGCCGAGGTTATAAATGTTTATCCCGATTCTCCAAATAGTCCCGACAGAGACAGATTTATACTTAGTAAAGGTCATGCAGGTGCGGCAATTTATGCAGCATTGGCGGAAAAAGGCTTTTTTGATGTTGATGAATTAAAAACCCATTATCAAAACGGTTCAAGATTATCCGGTCATGTTTCTCATTATGTGCCGGGAGTTGATTTTTCCACCGGCTCGCTGGGACATGGATTGTCAGCGGCGGCAGGAATGGCGTATGCATTAAAAAAAGACGGAAAAAACAATAAATGCTATATTGTGCTTGGCGACGGCGAATGTGATGAAGGCTCTGTGTGGGAGGCGGCGCTTTTTGCAAACCATTTTCGCCTAAATAATCTTATAGCCGTAGTTGACCACAATCATATGCAAAGTCTTGATTTTAACGAGAATACTCTGGAAATTGAGAATTTTGCGGAAAAGTGGAAGGCTTTCGGATGGAATACTATTGAGATTAACGGAAATTCTCATGATGAGTTAAGACAGGCATTTAAGCAGGCTGATGAGTTTGGTAAAAATGACTCGCACAAGCCGACGGTAATCATAGCAAATACCATTAAAGGATACGGCGTATCATTTATGGAGAACGATATTTTGTGGCATTACAGATTTCCTCACGACGGATGGGAGTATGATTGTGCAGTAAACGAGCTTCACAGTAAAATTCCTGAGGGTGTGTCGGACGATTACACGCCTGACGGAATTAATAATCCTGCTGTTCCCACGGAAAATGACGATATAGGCAATGACCATACTTTTTCATATACGTGGAATACTGATTATCCTGAAAAAATGCGCAGAGTTGAAGCTAAGTCCGGAAGCAGTGAAAGAGAACATCATATATGATTTGAGGGTAAAATATGAGAGATACATTTGTTCGTACACTTGTTGAAATTGCGAAGAAGGATAAAAATATAGAACTTGTTACCGGAGATTTGGGCTTCGGCGTGTTGAAGCCTTATTGGGAGCAGGTGCCCAATCAGTTTACAAATGCCGGAATTGCCGAGCAGAATATGACGACGGTTGCCGCCGGAATGGCACTTGAAGGAAAAACCGTATTTACATATTCAATAGGCAATTTTCCAACCCTCAGATGCCTTGAACAAATCAGAAACGACTGCGCATATCACAATGCAAATGTTAAAATTGTTTGTGTAGGCGGAGGCTTTGTGTACGGCTCTTTGGGTATGAGTCATCAGGCAACCGAGGATATCGCAATTATGCGCTCACTGCCGGGTGTTGTGGTTATGGCTCCCGGTGATTTGGTTGAAGCCGAAGAGGCAACTAAAGCCATAGCAAAGCATCAGGGCACTTGCTATCTGAGACTTGGCAGAGGCGGAGAAAAAAGAATACACGATAAAATTGATAATTTCCAAATAGGAAAGGCCATTAAGGTTAAGGACGGAGAAAAAGCAGCCATATTCTCAACAGGTGCAATATTTGAAGAGGTAAGCGGTGCTTATGATATTTTGCAGTCAAAGGGAATTAACCCTCAGGTATATACTTTTCCCACCGTTAAGCCCATTGATACACAGGTAATCAGGAAGTGCGCTGAAAGCTTTGATTTGATAGTTACCTGTGAGGAGCATAATATCGTTGGCGGATTCGGCAGCGCAGTTGCAGAGGTTATGGCGGAAATGAAAGCAAAAAAAGCCCGTCTTTTAAGAATAGGACTTAATGACAAATACGCCTGTGAGGTTGGCAATCAAAAATATCTGCGCGGCAAGTACGGAATGCTTTCTCAGCAGATTGCCGACAAAGTGCTTGATGAGTTAGGTTAAAGCTATGGGTAAAAAAATATTAATAACGGCTACCGAATTACATACAATTCAGTTTTGGACCTTCCATATAAAAAATCTGATTGACGACGGCAATGAAGTGGAGCTGGTGTGTTCAAATGTGGGCGGAAAGCTTGAGCAGTTAAAACAGCGTCTGGAGGAAATAGGAGGTCCACGTCTTACAGTAGTGGATTTAAAGAGAAATCCGCTGAATCCACACAATGTCATAGGTTATCTTCAATTAAGAAAATATTTTAAAAATAATTCCTATGACGTTGTAATTACCAATGAGCCTGTTATGGGTGTTATGACAAGGTTAGCCGCACGGACAATAAGAAAAAAAGGGACAAGTGTAATATACTTTGCCCACGGCTTTCACTTTTGGCAAGGTGCTCCTAAATTAAATTGGCTGATATTTTATCCTATTGAAAAATTTGCGGCTCATTTTACCGATACCATTGTTACAATGAACAGCGAAGACTATGAGCTTGCAAAAAATAAATTGAAAGCAAATGAAATTAAATATACTTACGGAATAGGTACTGATTTAACCAAGTTTTTTAAGGATGACAATTTGCGAAGCAGAAAAAGGCAGGAATTAGGCATTAATGACGAAATTGTAATTTTCACTGTTTCCGAGCTTTCAAAAAGGAAAAATCTTAAGCTTGCTTTGGATGTTATTAAACGCTTAAAAAGCGACGGATATAACGTAAAATATTTTGTTCGCGGAGTCGGACCTCTTGAACAGGAGTACAGGGAATATGCTAATATAAACGGAATAGGCGATATAGTTAATTTTATGGGCTACGGAAAGGATATTGCCGAGCTTGATAATGCGGCAGATGTATTTCTTTTTACTTCAATGCAGGAGGGACTGCCTGTTTCCGTAATGGAGGCAATGAGCTGTCAAACGCCCTGTGTTGTTTCCGATATAAGAGGAGTAAATGACCTTGTAGAGAACTCAAATGCAGGCTATGTATGTCAGCTGGGTGATGTACAATCCTTTGTACAGAGCATTGAAAGGATAATTGACAACCCTGCTTTAAAGGAACGGCTTACTGAGAATAATTATTCAAAGCTTGAACCTTACAAAATTGAAAACGTATATAAATTTATAAGCGATTTGGTGAAGCAAAATGATTAGCAGAATTAAAAAGCTGTGGGCTAAGCGTTCCGGCGAGTCTTGGATTAATTATTTAAGAAATCAGGGAATGAGGATAGGCGACGGCTCGGTTATTATCGGAAATCCTTTTTCGGTTTTAATTGATGTTACAAGACCGTGGCTTATTGAAATCGGTAATAATGTTACAATTACCCACGGCGTTACAATTTTAACTCACGGCTATGATTGGTCTGTTTTAAAGGCGGTCTATGCGGATGTTAACGGCAGTGCCGGAAAGGTTAAAATCGGTAACAACTGTTTTATAGGAATGAATACAACTATACTTAAAGGCACGGTTATAGGTGATAATGTTGTAGTCGGTGCCGGAAGTGTTTTAACAGGCAGGGAATATCCTTCCGATTGCGTTGTGGCAGGAAATCCGGCAAAGGTAATATGCACGCTGGAGGAATATCACGAAAAACGTTTAAACGCACAGATTAAAGAGGCAAAGGAGCTTGTAACGGAATATTATACTGTTTACGGCAAAATCCCCGACAAATCCAAGCTTTCCGAGTTCTTTTGGCTTTTTGAGGAAAGAAGGGAAATAAAAAAGCCTTCTTTTATATATCAAATGAAAAATATGAATAATTTTGAAAAATCAATGGACAAATTTTTATCAACTAAACCGGCTTTTAACGGATATGATGAATTTATTGAATATTGTTTGAGTGATAATAAAGCAGAGTGATTTTATGCGGATTTTACATATGATACCGGATATCGGAATATCAAACGGTGTTATGAGCGTAATACTTAATTATGCAAAAGCAATGCCGGAAAACATTATTTTTGACGTTGTTTATTTTTCCGAAAAGGAAAAGACAAAGCAGGCAGAAATTGAGGCTTTAGGCGGCAGGGTGTTTAAAATAAGTCCTCCGTCTCCTAAATCAATGATTAAAGGCGAGATCGACTCGTTGTTCAAAGAGCATAAGGGAGAGTGGCAGGCTTTGCATATTCATGCTCCGCATTTTGTTGTATTTATTGCACCTGCCGCAAAAAAATACGGAATAAAAAAAATATGCTGTCATTGTCATTCAACCTGGTATTCTCTTGATTCACGCAACGAAAAAAGGAACAAATTGCTTGCCGCTCCTGCAGATAGATTAACAGACAAGAGGTTTGCCTGCGGACGTGACGCAGGATTGTTTTGGTTCAAAAGTCCCGATAATTTTGAAGTGCTTAATAATGCAGTGGATTGCGGAAAATATCGTTACAGCAAAGAAATAAGAGAAGAAAAAAGAAAAAGTATGAATTTGCAGGATAAATTCGTTGTGGGTCATATCGGACGTGTTTATCCTCCGCAGAAGAATCATCCGTTTCTTATTAAAATATTTTCTCAAATTAAAAAGATTAAGCCAAACGCCGTATTGCTTTTGGCAGGGGCTCAAAAGGACGATAATCTAACAGCCCTGGCGAAAGAGTCGGGCGTTGAGGACAGTATAATGTTCTTAGGCTTGAGAACTGACATTAATGAATTACTGCAGGCAATGGATGTGTTTGTTTTTCCGTCATTTAAAGAGGGCTTGCCTGTATCCGTAATAGAAGCGCAGGCGGCAGGACTTCCTGTTCTTATGTCGGACTCTGTAACCGACGAGACGGCAGTGACGGAAAGCGTATATTTTATGTCATTAAACGACAGTGCGCAAAGCTGGGCGGAAAAAGCAGTAGTAATCAGCAATATAAAAAGAAAGGATACATTTGAGATATTAAAAAAATCGGGATGGGATATATTTGACTGTGCCGAAAGGCTGGCAAATTATTATTCCGACTGATTACAGGGAGGGTTATTTATGCCGTTGTTCAGCATAATTGTTCCGGTATATAATGTGGAGAAATATTTGAATCAGTGTGTAGAAAGCATTGTAAATCAAACATATAGTAATTTTGAAATAATACTTGTAGATGACAACTCTCCGGATAACTGTCCTGCGTTATGCGATGAATGGGCAGAAAAGGACAGCCGTATAAAAGTTATACATAAAGCAAACGGTGGTGCGTCCTCTGCAAGAAACGCCGGTATTGACGCCTCAACGGGCGATTATATTCTGTTTGTTGACAGTGATGATTTTTACAATAGTAACGATACCTTAATGGTTTTGAAAGATAAAATAGAAAATACAAAATCGGATATTGTTGTTTTTGGATGCACAGACTGGAATATGATTACCGATAAAACGGTAATATCCAGAACAGGATATGATTTGGATTTAATCAATCAGGGTGACAAAGATAAAACCTTTCATTATTTGCTATCTCAAAAGATGCTTCCCGGCGGACCGACGATTTTCTGTACTTCACGCAGGGTAATTGAAGATAATCAGATTCGCTTTAAAGAGGGAATACAGGACGAAGATTATGATTATGTATTGAGCGCATTTATGTACAGCAGCTCCATATTTGCAGTTGATAATCCCTTTTATACCTACCGCTACGGAAGGAATAATTCCGTAACTGCGTCAGCAAGCATAAAAATGATTGACGGCATTGCTTACACCATTGAAAAATGGAGTGAAATATGCGAAAAGTGTAATAATGAGCAACTCAAAAAAGATTTGCTTAATTATATAGCATTTGTTTTTTCAACCGGTTACGTAGTGGCCGGAAGAATGAAAAATAAGGAGGAGAAAAAACGTGCGTTTTCTATACTGAAAAAGTACGGTTACATATTGGATTACGGTTATTGGAGAAAAACCAGGATAATTAAATTCGCCGTTAAAATATTCGGCGTCAGATTGTTTTCAGCTCTTTCGGTTAAATATTTCAATCTAACCCATATTCAGTAAATATAACAAACAACGGAGTAATGATGAACAAGAAAAAAATATTGATAGTTTTACAGCATTTTCGCAGAGGCGGAGTAGAGCTTGCGGCGCTTAACTTTGCACTAAATCTTGATGAGAGTAAATATGATTTAACATTTTTGTTGCTTGGACCTTTTGAAGAGCATGACAAGCAGCTGGAGCAGGAGATTATTGGGAAGAGCTTTAAAATAATAAAGCTTTCACCAGATGAAGCCGGATACATTAAAAGATATAAAAAAATCAAGAGCATTATTAGTGAAAACAATTATGATATTGTTCATTCCCATGTTATGTTTGCCAGCGGATTTGTTATGTTGGCGGCGGCAAAGTACGGTGTAAAAATAAGGGCATCGCATTCTCACGCTACAAAATGGAATAGAAAAGAGAATTTTCAATTTAAAATATACCGTTTTGTTATGCAGGCAATTATTAACAAATACGCTACCCATAAGCTTGCCTGCTCCAATGATGCCGGTATTTATATGTTTGGGGAAAAAGAGTTTTTAAAGGACGGCATAGTTATTCCAAACGGAGTAAATATGAAAAAGTTTGCTTTTGATAACGATGTAAAAAAAGCTAAAAGACAGGAATTAAATATCGGCGAAAATACTTTTCTTGTAGGTCATATAGGTACAATATACCGTATTAAAAATCAAACCTTTCTTGTTGATGTTTTTGATGAAATATTAAAAATACATCCTGATTCAAAGCTTATTTTAGTAGGCGAAAAGGACAGTCCTCAGCCTGTGGAAGAAAAGATTAAAGAATTGAAAATTGAAGAAAAGGTTATTATGACAGGTCCGAGAACGGATATAAGCGAGCTTCTTTGCGCTATGGATATTATGATATTTCCCTCTCTGCACGAAGCACTGCCCGTATCGCTCATTGAAGCTCAGGCATCCAAGCTGCCTTGCCTAATTTCCGATACTGTTACACCGGATGTTAAATATAACGATAATGTTTGCTTTATGCCTCTTACGGAAAAAACGAGCCTTTGGGCGCAAAAAGCCTGTGAGCTTTCGGAAATTCCGAGAGAAGATACCGATATCGGTAACTTAAAGAATAATTACAGTATTGATGTTGCCGTCAAAAAGCTTGACGCCATTTACTGCAGTTAGAATCTGTGATTAATAAAATTCAGAAAGGAGTATTCAATATATGTTTGGATTATCTGCAATAGAATGTTTTATTGCAATTATTGCTGTTTTTGTTTTTTTGTATTGGATTACTCCTAAAAAATTATCCTGGCTTCCGTTTCTTGTTACTACGGTGCTTTTTGCAGTTCTTGCATTTAACGTCACGCCTAACGAAACCGATGATTTGTCACGCTATTTTCATACTATTGAACAGCTTAAAGAAAACGATTATGATTTCTTTCTTGACCGTATTGAAGAAGACTTTATGGACTGGAAAACATATAGAGTTTGTGCATATTATTTCTACTTTATAAGTAAGCTTAGCAGTGTGCATTATTTGCCTGCGATTACAATTTTCCTTGTTTACGGACTGGGATTTCTTGTAATTTATAAAGCATCGGTAAGGTTTAATGTGTGTAAGCTGTATCTTTTTATAGGCTCTATGTTTTTCATATCTACATATTGGTATTACGATACCTGCTCCGGTATAAGAAACGGACTTGCATTTGCTATTGTAACTGCCTGCGCTTATTATCATTTGGTTGAGAGGAAAAATATTTCACTGTGTATAGTTGGATATATACTTGCCTGCTTTTTGCACTCCGGCGGTATTATAATGGTATCTCTTGTAGTGCTAACGGCAATAACCTTGAACAACAGCGGTAAATTTATGAACTTCCTGCTTATTTTCGGTCTTTCGGCAGGCGGTGCTCTTTTGGAATTTTTATCTACAAAAACCGATAACAGCTTTATACAGTCTATTGCAGGTAAAGCAGAAACGAACGGCGCAGAGGGTCAGCTTTATACACAAACTCTTTATATTGTTAATATTTCCATATTCGCAGTTGTTGCAATAATACTGTTTTATGTTTCAATATATATTGTACACGGCGAGTATTCCAAAGATTTAAAAAGATTTTATAAGTTTTCATCAATCATAAGTTATTTTTTGGTAGGATGTCTTTTGAGCGAGCTTGTATTTATGCGTATTACAAGGTGGGTTTTGCCTGTAATAGGAGCAGTAATTTATATGGTCGGTATGCAGATACAAAAAAATCAGATTGACGATAAAGGTATATCATATCTTACATATTTTACACCGACAAATCAGTCACTGCGAATAAAAATACGGCCTGTTGTTCATATAATGTTTACAGCATATACGCTGGTTCACTTGTGGTATTTAATTAACGGAAGCTCTCTTTGCTGGATACATTTTTAAATCTGATAGAGGTTGTTTATGAAAATAAGTATTATTGTGCCGATATACAAAATTGAAGAATATATTAAGCAATGTGTTGATAGTATTATTGCCCAATCCTATACGGATTTGGAAATAATACTCGTTGACGACGGCTCGCCTGACAACTGCCCGAAAATTTGTGATAAATACGCCGAAAAGGACAGCAGAGTTAAGGTTTTACATAAGCAAAACGGCGGACTTATGTCTGCAAGACAGGCAGGTTTAAAAATTGCCGCAGGCGAATATGTGGGCTTTGTTGACGGCGACGATTGGATAGAGCCGAATATGTACGAAAAATTTGCCAATCTTATTGACAAATATAAGCCCGATATGGCAATGTGCGAATTTTTGTATTCATATCCCGAAAGAGATGAAAAAAGCAGTCAGTTACCCGAGAAAGAGTTTTATGATAAAACCGCTCTTGAAAATGAGATTTATCCAAAATTGCTTTTCAGACCGCCGTATTATAATTTCGGAATAAATCCCTGCTGTTGGAGCAAGGTTTTAAAAAAAGAGCTTTTGGAAAACAACTTGTACAACGTCACTGAAAAAATAAAAATAGGCGAAGACGCCGCATTTACTTATCCCTGTCTGCTTCAGGCAAAAAGCCTTGCCTATTGCGGCGAATATTTGTATCATTACAGAATTAATCAAAATTCAATGACAAAATCCTACGACAAAAATATGGAAGACACAATAATGATACCCTATGAAATTTTAAAAAAGGTTTTTTCAAAGTACAACGGCTTTGAACTTGATAAACAGCTTGACTATTTTCTTTTGTCATTGATTAACGGTATTGCCAGAAATGAGGCAAATCCCAAAAACAAAAAATCCATAAAAGATAAAAAAGCCACCTTCAAAAAATTTACAACTAATGAAGACGTGGTTAATGCGGCAAAAAGTATAGATTATTCAATATTACCCTTGCATACTAAATTGTATGTAAAATCCTTGGCTTTAAAAAGTCCGAATTTGCTCTATTTGTATTCATTACTATTAAGGAGATTTTTATGACACAGGACGATTTAATCAGCGTTATTATACCTGTTTATAAGGTTGAAAAATATTTAGACAGATGTGTTGAAAGTATTGTAAATCAAACATATAAAAATCTTGAAATAATACTTGTAGATGACGGTTCACCGGATAACTGCCCTGCATTATGTGATGAATGGGCAGAAAAGGACAGACGTATAAAGGTTATACATAAAGAAAACGGGGGAGTTTCCTCTGCAAGAAATGCAGGCGTTGAAGGTGCAAAGGGAGATTACATCGCTTTCGTTGACAGCGACGATTATATTGAACAGGGTGCTTATGAATTTATGATTAATTCTGCCGTAAAGGACGACAGTGATATTTTAGTGTGCTCGTATTTTGCAGATAACACTGATGATGAAAATACAGATAATGCTCTGTGGGATGTTTCACAGTCAGACGCATTATCAAAAATTGCCTGCGGTGACTATAAATACGGAGTTCTGTGGAACAAGCTATATAAAAAAAGCGTTGCAGAAAATATTATGATGCCTGATTTGGTTTGCTGCGAGGATTTGGTATATAATTATTTTGCGTTTAAAAATGCAAAAAAAATCAAGGAATCCAATGCAAAGTATTATCATTATATGTCAAATGATGAAAGTACAGTGCACGGCAGCTTTGGTATTGGTGCCTTTGACGCAGTTAAATCAAAGGAAATTATTTTAAAGAACGAGCAGGGGACAAGCCTTGAAAAATATGCCGTTAAAGGATTAATTAACTCTTGCTTTGTTGTTCTCAGCGGTGTTATTCAAAGCGGAAAGTGCCTTGATAAATACGATTTCCTGCGCGATATTATACTTTCCTATAAAAAAGAAATATTTAATTCAAATTTGTATTCAAATAAGGAAAGGATTAAAGTATTTGTTTTACAAATATCAAAAAAATTTTATAACTATTTTATTAAAAGGAGCAATATGTAATGGAGCCGCTTATAAGTGTAATTGTTCCCGTTTATAATGTTGAAAAATATCTTGATAAATGCATTGAGAGCATTGTAAATCAAACATATAAAAATCTTTAAATTATTATCAAAAACAGAAAGAGAACCGAGCTTGATCCTTATGTATTCGGTAAATAAAAAATATAGACGGCTTTTTTATCTCTTTCACCAAAATATTTTACAAAATAAAATAAATATATAAAAAATTAATACTATATAGGAGAAGTAATGAACGATTGTTATAAAAAGCATGCCTATCTGTTTTTAGTGTGCCGAAATACTTATGTTTTTGAAAAGACATTGCAACTTATAGATGATGAAAGAAACGATATTTATATCCATGTTGATTTGAAATGCCGAGACTGGAATTACAAAAAGTATGAAAGTCTTGTTAAAAAATCAAGGCTGATATATGTTGAGAGAATCAACTGCAATTGGGCGGCATACTCGCAACTTAAGGCGGAGATTATTCTTCTTAAAGCGGCTGCCACTGAAAACTATTCTTATTATCACCTAATGTCGGAGTCTTGCATGCCTATTAAGACACAGGACGAGATACACGATTTTTTTGAGGACAATAGTTTTGATTATCTAGAGATGATGGGCATAAGCGATGAATATTGGTCGCACGATGATTTTACAACTAATCATTGGACCCAGTACTATTATTTTTTGACCGAGAACCGCTATTACAGAAAAAGTAAAATTGTTAAAGGAATATCAAGGATATTACTGATACAAATTCAAAAGCTTTTAGGTGTCAATCGCTGGAAAGCTGAGAAAAATATTTATGGCGATGATATTGTATCGTTGTGGGGCTGGAATTGGTTCAGTTTTTCGCATAATACGGTAAAATTCTTAATTTCAAAAGAGGAATTTATTGACAAGCATTTCAAAATGACACATGCTCCCGATGAGGTATGCTTTCCTACCTTACTATATAATTATACTGATATGAAAAATGTAAGGCCGTCTAAAAGAAATATTGTTTTTGACGGGAAGCCATCTGTAATAACTATGTCGGATTATGGACGACTTATGGACAGCGATGATTTTTTTGCAAGAAAATTTGATGAAAATATTGACCGTAAAGTTATAGACAAAATATTTAATAAAATAATAAGCGAGGTGAATGACGGGTGAGTTCTCCGCTTATAAGTGTAATTGTTCCCGTTTATAATGTTGAAAAATATCTTAATAAATGCATTGAGAGTATTGTAAATCAAACATATAAAAATCTTGAAATAATTCTCATAGACGACGGCTCGCCGGATAATTGTCCGAAAATGTGCGACGCTTGGGCAGAAAAGGACAGCCGTATAAAAGTTATACATAAGGAAAACGGCGGTGTGTCCTCTGCACGAAACGCAGGTCTTGAAATAATAACCGGTGAATATGTTACATTTGTTGACAGTGATGATTGGATTGAAAATGATTATATTTCAACCCTTTTGGAAAATGCTATGACAACCGGTGCAGACGTTGTTGTTTCTTCTTTCACATTTGAAAATCTGCAAGGCGACGCCGAAAAAATAACTGTCCCAAGCGGTGCTTTTGAGGGAGCTGATATTGTTTTAAATTATCTTTTGGATAAAATCAGACCTGAAGCCTGCGGTAAATTGCTTAAAACGCAAATCGCTAAAAATTTAAAATTTGACGAAACCTTCGGGTATGCCGAGGATTTACTGTTTAATTATGAAGTTTTTAAACAATGCACAAGGATAAGCTGTATTAATTCTCATAAATATCATTATTTGCAGGACAGCGGAAATTCCTCAACAACTGCAATTATTACCGAAAACAGAGCAAATGCTTATAAGGTTTTTGAAAAAATACTGTTAGATAATATGGAAAATCCCGAATTGTATCCTGTTGCGCTATGGAGATTTACTGTGGCAGTATTGGCAATACTCAGCAGGGTTATGAGGGACAGGCAAATAACGGAAAAATATTATTTTGAAATAGTAAACGCTTTAATTAAATATAAAAAATCAATCTACAAAAATTCATTTATAAGCACCCGTCATAAATTGATTGTGCTGGGAATGTCGGTAAGTCCGAAATTAATGATTAAACTGTTTAAGGGGTAGTGTATAATGTCGCTGATTTCAGTAATTGTACCCATTTATAATGTTGAAAAATACCTTGATATATGAGTGGCGAAACCATAAAACACTATTTTGGCTGTACAAGGGATAAACCGCTTTTGAAAAAACTTATAGTATTTGCAGTAAATTTGATAACAGTCTTGAACTGAAACTGTATATCCGATTACATTACATTTTTAATAAATTGTACGATTTGAAAAGTAAAATTTGATTGTTGATTTGTGGAGGGATTTTGGTGAAACTGAAAGAATATATACGTAATTTGTTTGATAAAGTAACAAACCTGCTTCCAATAAAAAAAATGATTTTGTTTGAAAGTAATCCCGATTATTCCGATAATACAAAAGCTGTATTTGATGAAATGCTGAAAAGGGGACTTAACAATAAGTTTAAGCTTGTTTGGGTTTGTGATAAAACTGAAAGTATTGATTATCTTCAAAAGAAATTCAAAGATGTTAATAATGTTGATTTTATTTACAGATGGAGCAGAAAATTTATGTATTATTATTTAAAAACATCCTGTTGCTTTATTGTTTGTAACCGGTTTATTGAAAAATCAAAAAAAAAGCAGTATTATATTTACCTTGAGCACGGTTGTACATTAAAGGATACTTCAAATTATTATTTTTTTTCAAAAAGTTGCAGTGATTGCGATATTGCGATATTTTCCGAGTATCTTATTCCTTATGAAGCAAAAAATTTAAAATGTAATGAAAATCAGTTTAGAGTGCTGGGATTTCCCAGAAATGATACCTTAATTAATCAAAATAAAACAGATTTAAAAGCTTTGTTTCCCGATAAAAGCTTTGAAAAATGTGTTTACTGGATGCCTACTTACCGTCAGCACAAATCGGTTGATATTGTTCACAGCAATATTGCAATGCCTATCTTATATAACGAAAGCATTGCCGCCGAGATTAATAAATGCGCCGGACAAAACGATATCTTAATTGTAATTAAGCCTCATCCCGCCCAGGATGTAAGCAGGATAAAAAAACTTGATTTAGACAACCTTGTTTTTATTGATGATGATTTTTTTAGGAAAAACGATATAGATAATTATCTGCTTTTGGCTAATTGCGACGCTCTTATTACCGATTATTCAAGCGTGTATTATGATTATCTTTTGTGCGACAAACCAATCGGACTGTGCTGGGACGATTTTGAAGAATACAATAAGCGCGAAGGCTTTGCAGTAGATCCGCACTTTATTTTAAAGGGCGGAGTGAAAATTTATAACAGTACGGATATGTGTTCGTTTATAAGTGATGTTGCAAAGGGTATTGACACTCTTTGTCGGGAAAGAAACGAAATTAAGAATATTATTCATAATTATTCAGATGGCAATTCCACAAAACGAGTTACAGATTATATTGAAAAAGAGATAAGCAGATTTCTTTAATTCAAATTATTGGTGGTGAACAAAATCAGTATTTCAAAATCAACCGAAAGAAAAGCGGGCGCAGTCCTTTCCTACACACAGATTGCCATAGGCATAGTAGGTTCACTGCTTTATACTCCGTTTTTAATAAGACTTTTAGGTCAAAATGAATACGGTCTATACGGTACTGTAATCTCTGCAGTAGGCTTGGTAAGCGTACTGGATATGGGCTTTACCAGCTCTTATATAAAATTTTATACCAAATATAAAAGTGAAAATAGGTATGACAAAATAAACAGCTTCAACGCATTGTTTACCGTCGTATTTCTTGCAATAGCGGTTATAGCCGCAGTGATTTTGCTCGTAATGTCATTTAATCTTGACTGGATATTTGACCGTGGACTTACTGCGACGGAATATGAAAAGGCAAGAAAAATGATGCTAATGCTTACTGTGTCTATGTTTGCCGGATTTGCCACAACTGTTTTCGGATGTTATATTAATGCCAATGAAAAATTTGTGTTGGAAAAGATTTGCGGCATTATTATTTCCGTATCGTCAATGATTGTAACAATTACGGCTTTGTTTTTAGGAACAGATGCAGTTGGCGTTGTTGCGATAAGCGTTATACTTACCTTGATAAGTAAATTTATCTATATTTGGTATTGCAAAAAGAATCTGCATATACGATTTGATTTTAAAAATATTGAAAAAGGCGTGTTTAAGCAGGTATTTTCTTTTTCACTTTTTATAGCCATAAATATCGTTGTTGATAAAATAAATCAGGGAATAGACAGCGTTCTTCTCGGTAGGTTTTGCGGTACTGCAGTTGTAGCAGTTTATACTGTAGGCGCAAGTCTTAACGCACATTTTACAACCTTTTCAACGGCAATTTCAGGTGTGTTTACTCCTCGTGTGCATCAAATTGTGACCTCTTATGAAATGGACTCAAAGGAGCAGAGATCGGCATTAACCGAATTTTTTGTAAAGGTAGGCAGAATACAGTATTTGCTGATGGCGTTGATCGCATCGGGTATAGTCTTTTTCGGAAAGCCCTTTATATATTTTTGGGCAGGAGAGGGCTACGACGAGTCCTATTATATTGCGTTGATAATGATTTTACCCAGCATTGTTCCGTTGACTCAAAATGTGGGAATAGAAATTCAGCGTGCCGAAAACAGACATCATTACAGGTCGTACATTTACGGTGCTATGGCGATAGTCAATTTGATACTGAGTATATATCTTTGTCAAATTTGGGGCGGTATCGGAAGTGCCGTAGGAACAGGCTTGGCGTGTATTATAGCGAATATAATTATTATGAATATTGTTTATCATAAGAAGATAAATATTGATGTTTTACAGTATTGGAAAAATATTTTGAGACAGACGGCAGGTATGATTATCCCGTTTATTGCAGGAGCTTTAATAATGGCTTTTGTACAAATAGACTCAATTTTAAAGCTTCTTGTTTATATAATAATCTATTGTGTTATTTATTGTGCTTTTGTTTATCTGTTTTCTATGAATGATTATGAAAAAAGCTTTGTCAAATCAATCATTAACAAGGGCAAGGGAATTTTAAGAAAGTAAGGAGTAAAAAATGGCACTGTCTTTTGCTTTAATCGGTGTATTATGCCTTTATCAAATAAGATTTTCATTTTTTGAAAAAGATAAGACACCTATATATGAGGACTATATGTCCCTTGTAAAAACTAATTCAATTAAGGGTATTTTCATACTCGTTGTATTTTTCAGCCATGTTTCACAGTGTATAACATTGAGTGACACATTTTTGACAAAATTATTTAATTTAATAAATTATAATATTGTTGGTCAATCTATGGTTTCAATGTTTATGCTGTATTCCGGTTATGCGGTTATGCTCAGTGCCGTAAATAAAGGCAAAGGCTATGTAAAACTAATGCCTAAAAACCGTATTTTAAAGGTTCTTCTTCATTTTGATATTGCAGTATTACTGTTTCTCCTACTTCAAACAATTATCGGTCAGAAATTTTCATTTGTAAAAATTTTACTCTCTTTAATTGGATGGGATTCTATCGGTAATTCAAATTGGTATATTTTTGTTATACTTTGCCTGTATTTATTCAGCTGGATAAGCTTTATGATTTGCAGAGACAAACACAAAGCGGCTGTTGCATTAACATTTGTTTTAACAGCGGTTTTGATAGTGGTTTTGCATAAATATAAAGAAGATTTTTGGTGGGATACTGCCATTTTGTATCCGATAGGAATGACCTATTATCTATGCAAGGATAAAATAGATAAAATTATCAAGGAACACGGTGCGATTTATGCAGTATCGCTTTTGGTATGTATCGCACTTTGGGTTTTGTTTTATAAGTTTAGGGGAAATGATGTTGCTTTAGTATTTAAACACATATTCTTTGCATTCATTGTTTTGTTTGCTACAATGAAGGTTCAGATACATAATAAAATATTGAATTTCTTCGGCAAGCATCTGTTTTCAATATTCATTCTGCAAAGACTGCCTATGATTTTACTGACTTATTTCGGAATAGACAGTCAGCCTGTTATTTATGTAGCTTTAACTGCGGTGGTAACAATTATTATATGCGTTCCCTATGATTTATTAATGGCAAAAATAGACAGTGTTTTATTTACCCAAAAAAGAAAGGAAACAATCAGTAATGCTTAATATGGATAAAAATACCTGCGTCGGTTGCTCGGCCTGCGTGTCTGTATGCACGAAAAACTGCATTAAAATGATTGCCGATAAAGAGGGCTTTTCCTATCCTCAAATTGATACTGATAAATGTGTAAGCTGCGGTATGTGCGATAAGGTTTGTCCTGTGCTCCATCCGGCTACTCCGGTTAAAGCAAGTGACTCTTACGCAGTTTACAGCAATAGCGATGAAGTTAGGCTTAACAGCTCCTCAGGAGGTGCGTTTTATCATCTCGCTGAGTACGTTATCAAAAACGGCGGAATTGTCTTTGGTGCCGCCTTTGACAGCGATTGGAACGTTTCTCATATTGCCGTTGACAAAATAGAAGATTTGCCCAAGGTTCAGCGTTCTAAGTATTTGCAGAGCAATACAATCGGCGTTTTTGAAAAAGTTAAGAATGCGCTGAATGACGGTAAATTGGTGCTTTTCTCCGGCACTCCCTGTCAGTGCAGCGGCTTGTCTCTTTACCTAAATAAAGATTACGACAATCTTATTTTGGTTGATTTTATATGTCACGGTATTCCGTCGCCTTTGGTGTGGCAGAAATATTTGAGTTATATATCCAAAGGACGAGCTGTTAAAAATGTCAACTTCAGAGATAAAAGCCCCGGCTGGCAGAATTATAATTTTACCGTGGAATATAATGACGGGACAAGGTACAGTGTGCCGTTTTTTGAAAGCACATATATGAAATTGTTTTTAAAGGACTGTATTTTGCGTCCTTCCTGCTATAATTGCTCCTCAAAATATCCGAATAAATATTCCGATATTACCTTGGGAGATTTGTGGGGTGCTGACAATTTAATTCCCAATCACGATAACAAGGGGATAACACTTACTTTAATCAACAGTGAAAAGGGGCGTAAAACCTTTGATGTTATCAAGGATGATTTTAACGTAGCTCCTGTTGACAGCAGCGAGGCATTTAAGTATAACCCCTGCGCATTGACATCATCTCTAAAGCCTGAAAACAGGCAAAGCTTATTTGATTATATGGCTTCATCAAATTACGATTTTGACGAAGCTGATAAAAAATTTTTGCAAAATAAGGACAGTTTAATTAAAAAATCAAAAAGAGCGGTTAAAAGAATAATTAAAAAAATTGCTAAGGTGTGATTTTATGCATGCGTATATGATAATTGCGCACAATCAGTTTGATTTGCTGGAAAAGCTGGTTAAATCCCTGGATGACAAGCGAAACGATATCTATATACATATAGACAAAAAAGTTAAAAATTTTGATTTTGACCGTATAAAAAATGCCGTAAAATATTCTTCTGTTTATTTTACGGACAGGATAAGCATAACCTGGGGCGATTTCAGCCAGGTAAAGTGTGAAATGATTTTACTTAAAACCGCTTTTAGCAATCAAAGCGAAGAAAAAAGGTATAATTATTTTCATTTAATTTCAGGTGTTGATTTGCCCATAAAATCAAACGATTACATCCACTCCTTCTTTGAAAAAAATAACGGCAAAGAGTTTATACATTTTACCGACGGTAAAAATGATGAACAGGCACAAAATCGAATACGTTATTATCATTTGTTTAGAAAAAAGAGAAATCTTTTCTTTAAAATTATCGCACAGATTGCCCTTAGAATTCAAATGCTTTTCGGTGTTAACCGCCTTAAGCATAAAAATATCAGAGTTCAAAAGGGCTGTAATTGGTTTAGTATAACAAATAATCTTGCCGAATATGCCATTGATAATCTTGAATATTATGAGAAGATGTTTAAGTATTCCTATTGCGGCGACGAGGTGTTTATTCAAACGGTTTTGGAAAATTCACCATATAAGGATAACCTTTATATGTCCGATTGCGGCGATAATCACGAGGCGTGCGCCCGCCTGATTGACTGGAAAAGGGGAAATCCTTATGTCTGGCGTGTTGAGGATTTTGAAACAATAAAAAATTCACCCTGCATATTTGCAAGGAAATTTGATTGTGAAAAATATCCCGAAATTATTGATTTGGTGCTTGAAAACAGAGGCTGATTATGAATGAAGAAAAGAAAAACTTTATAAATATTCTGTCCTGCTTTTTGAATGAAAGAGTGCCGGATAATTTTGAAGATGACGGCAGGGAGCTTTACAGGCTTTGCGATATTCACGATGTGGGAGCTGCGGCGGCATTTGTTTTGAAAAATGCAGGTATTACCTGCATTGACGGGGATATTGCCTCAAAATTTAATCAGCAAATCGGTAAAGCCGTGCTGAATTACGAAAAACGTGAAAATGCCGTAAAAAGGGTGAAAAAGCTTTTTGACAGCACCGATACAGACCATATTTTTGTCAAAGGT
>JBJEPO010000038.1:0-20807 GCA_051881275.1 Eubacterium sp.
AAGATAATTTAATTTCTATTTTTCAAAGTCCTTGAAACATAGGGCTTGATTTTGTACGTCTATTTTTTTTAACTAAACATTTTTAAAAAAAGTTCTTGACTTTTTATAGTTAGTCACCTCGCTTTAATTGTACCATAACAAAAGCCGTTGCACTATCCCCTTTTTCGTGGAATTTGTGCAACTATCGGTTGCGCAAAGGCAAAAAATAACGGCGCAAGGGAGTTTTTGTCCTTTGCGCCGTGGTTTATATTATTTATTATTTCTTGGGAACAATTTTGTCCTTGCCGCCCATATACATACGCAGAG
The DNA here is from genome assembly GCA_051881275.1 of Eubacterium sp. Classification (GTDB taxonomy): domain Bacteria; phylum Bacillota; class Clostridia; order Oscillospirales; family Acutalibacteraceae; genus Eubacterium_R. Next base: position 307 of record JBJEPO010000038.1, read on the forward strand.
CCTCGGGAATTGAAACCGTGCCGTCTGCGTTAAGGTTGTTTTCAAGGAATGCGATAAGCATTCTCGGCGGTGCAACAACGGTGTTGTTAAGGGTGTGGGCAAGATAAATCTTTCCATCCTCGCCTCTGACTCTGATTTTAAGTCGGCGTGCCTGAGCGTCGGTAAGGTTTGAGCAGGAGCCTACCTCGAAATACTTTTTCTGTCTTGGTGACCAAGCCTCAACATCAACGGACTTAACCTTCAAATCCGCCAGGTCACCGGAGCAGCACTCAAGAGTACGAACAGGAATATCAAGGCTTCTGAAAAGGTCAACGGTGTTCTGCCAAAGCCTGTCAAACCACATTTTTGACTCCTCGGGCTTGCAGACAACAACCATTTCCTGCTTTTCAAACTGATGAATACGATAAACGCCTCTTTCCTCAATACCGTGTGCGCCTTTTTCCTTGCGGAAGCAGGGTGAATATGAGGTAAGTGTTTTGGGAAGCTCGCTTTCGGGAGTGATTGTATCAATAAATTTACCTATCATTGAGTGCTCGGAGGTGCCGATAAGGTACAAATCCTCACCCTCAATTTTGTACATCATTGCGTCCATTTCCTCAAAGCTCATAACGCCTGTTACAACATTTGACCTAATCATAAAGGGAGGCACAACATAGGTAAAGCCTCTGTCAATCATAAAATCTCTTGCGTAGCTGATAACTGCGCTGTGCAAACGTGCAATATCGCCCATAAGATAGTAAAATCCGTTACCGGCAACTCTGCCCGCAGACTCCAAATCAATGCCGTCAAAGGTTTCCATAATATCTGTATGATAAGGGATGTCAAAATCCGGCACAACAGGCTCGCCGTATCTTTCAACCTCAACATTTTCGCTGTCATCCTTGCCGACAGGAACAGTCTCGTCAATAATGTTGGGAATTGACATCATTATTTCTGTAACCCTTTTGCCCAGCTCGTCCTGTTTTTTGGTCAGCTCCTCAAGCTCCTTCGCCTGAGCGGTAACCTGCTCTTTGAGAGCCATTCCCTCCTCACGCTTGCCCTGTGCCATAAGTGCGCCGATTTCCTTAGAAATCTTGTTTCTGTTGGCACGAAGCTCGTCGGCTTTAACGATAACCCTTCTTCTCTCCTCGTCAAGCTCAATTACCTCGTCAACAAGAGGAAGCTTTTTATCCTGAAATTTTTTCTTAATATTCTCTTTTACAATTTCAGGGTTTTCTCTTACAAATTTAATATCAAGCATTTTTTGTTACTCCTTACCTATAATGTTTGCTATATTTTTAAGGTCCTCGGCGGAATAAAACTCAATTTCAAGAGTGCCTTTATTTCTGCCGTTGTTAACCGTTACCCTTCTGCCTAAGATTTCAGACAGCGAAAGCTCTACCTCGTCATAAAAGCTGTCACGTCTTTTGGCGGCTTTCGTCTGTGCAACAGGCTTTGACATACGCTTTGCAAGCTTTTCAACGTCACGCACAGTAAGTTTCTGTGAAACGATATTGTTTGCCGCCTCCAGCATCATTGCCTCATTTTCAAAAGCAAGCAATGCTCTTGCGTGACCTGCGCTGATTTTGCCGTCCTTTGTCATTTCCCTAACCTCCTCAGGAAGTCTGAGAAGTCTCAGGGCGTTTGTTATTGCAGGACGTGATTTACCTACCGACGCCGCAACGTCCTCCTGGGTAAAACCGCATCTGTCTATCAGTGCCTGAAGTCCCTCCGCCTCTTCAATGGGGTTAAGGTCCTCACGCTGAAGATTTTCAATAATCGCAATCTCCATTGCCTCGGTGTCGGAAAGCTCCTTAATAATTACGGGAACCTCCGTTAACTGTGCAATTCTTGACGCTCTCCAACGGCGCTCACCTGCCACAAGCTGATATCCGCCGGTGGGTAACGGACGGACAAGCAAAGGCTGTAAAACACCGTGCTGTCTTATTGAGTCCGCCAATTCTTCAAGGGCGATTTCATCAAAGGTTTTACGTGGCTGTTCTTTATTGGGGACTATTTCGGATATAGGTAATGTGGAGGTGGAAATCATATCATCCACATTGTTTTCAAGCATAAGCGCACCTAAGCCCTTGCCGAGTCCCGACTGCTTTTTTGCCATTATACTCCTCCTTATTTAATAATGTACACAATATATTGTGTTTTCACTGCTGTTTTAAAAATTCATCCACAAATTTTTTATAAGCGAAAGAGGGTTTTGAATATTTCTCGTAATAGATTACAGGCTCGCCAAAGGAGGGTGCCTCGGCAATCTTTACGGAACGGGGAATCATAGTTTTGTATGCTTTATTTGGGAAAAACTTATTTACCTCGTCAATAACCTGCTGAGTAAGCTTAAGACGACTGTCATACATAGTAAACAAAACGCCCTCTAACTCAAGATGTTCGTTGTAGTGCTGCTTTATGGTTCTTACGGTGCTGACAAGCTGACTTAAGCCCTCAAGGGCATAATATTCGCATTGTAAGGGTACGATTAGCGTGTCAGACGCCACTAAAGCGTTGATTGAAAGCAATCCCAAGCTTGGCGGACAGTCAATTATAACATAATCAAACTCCACAACAAGAGTTGCAATGGCTTTTTTCAGCACTCTGTTTCTGTCCTCGTTTTCCGCAAGCTCCACCTCTGCTCCTGCCAAATTCATATTTGCAGGCAATAGAAACAGGTTTTTAAAGCCTGTATCCATCATTATTGCTCTTGCAGATACATTATCTATCAGCATATCATAAGTGGAATATTCCACCCGGCTTTTGTCAACGCCTACGCCGGAGGTAGAGTTGCCCTGGGGGTCAATATCAATTAACAGCGTTTTTTTGCCTTTTGCTCCTAAAGCCGCCGCCATATTTACGCAGGTAGTGGTTTTACCCACTCCGCCTTTTTGATTAAATATTGCAATGGTTTTGCCCATATTTTCACCTCGCTAACAATTATACTATATTTATATGTCATAATCAAGTTACAATATAAAATGTTTCACGTGAAACCTGATAAACATTCTCGCAGTGATGTTTCACGTGAAACATTGATAAACACGCAAAGCGGACAGACTAATGCCTGTCCGCTCCGCGTGATGAAAAGAGGAGAATATGTTTAAAACGGTTGCCCGTTTTAAGCCTTAGTTGCCCAACGCTTTAAGCGAGGGCGCATTTTGGGGATTCTTAGGGATTTTTACCCTAAATTCTATATATTCGTCGGTTTCTGTCTTGTCCGATATTGCGTCAATACCGGACGCCTTCATTGTTTCTATTGCTTTATTAACTGTATTTATGAAAATTCGCACATCACGGAATATTTTTACCACGTTTCTCTTAGGCTTTGCCGAATTGTCGGTAAGAGATGCGATTAGCTTTTCCGTCTGTTCTACGTTCAGCCCTTTTTCTTTAATAATGTTCAGTGCCGCCCATATATCCTTTTCACTGTCAAGACTGAGGAGTGCTCTGGCGTGCCGTTCTGTCAGTCCTTCCTTTTCTATAAAATACCGAACATCAACGGGAAGCTTAAGCAAGCGCAGCTTGTTTGAAAGAGCCGACTGACTTTTGCCTAATCTTTTGGCTATTTCGCTTTGGGTCATTCCAAAGTGGTTCATAAGTTGTCCAATGGCGGTTGCTTCCTCAAAAAAGCTTAAATCACATCTTTGCACATTTTCAAGAATTGAAAACACTGCGCTTTGCTCGTGGTCACATTCAAGCTCTATACAGGGGACCTTTTCAACATTGGCAAGAATTGCGGCTCTCAGCCGTCGTTCACCTGCCACAATTTCAAAATAGTCGCAGTTGTTAATTCTTTTAATCAGCAACGGCTGTAAAATACCGTTTTCTTTAATTGAATCTGCCAGAGAAAGCATGTCCTCGCTTTCAAACTGCCGTCTGGGCTGATAGGGATTGGGGAGCAGCTTTTCGGTAGGAATATAAATTATATCGTTCATCTGCTCACTTCCTTTCCTTGTCTATATACTAACATAAACATTCCAAAAAATAAAGGATTTCTCATCGTGAGAAATCCTATAAATTCTACATTTTGCGATAAATTTACAACGGCTTGCTTGTAATTCTTTTGGCTCTTCTGGGGTATTTTGTCGGTGTCTGCGATATCTTTTTTACAATTATCATTCTGCGGTTGTCGCCGTTGGGAAGTTTATATGAAACATCATTGACAATTTCTCCCCCTAACTTATCTATGGCGTTTTTGCCCTCGTCAATATTCTCCTCGGGACCCTTAAGGGCAACAAAGTATCCGCCTACCTTAACAAAGGGCATACAGTATTCCGCCAATATGTTCAGCGGTGCAACTGCTCTTGCGGTTGCAATATCATACTGCTCTCGGTAATTGTGCTCCTTGCCCAAATCCTCGGCTCTGTTATGATTAACCTCCTGAAAAAGTCCGCAGGAGCGCAGTACGTCCTTGATGAAGTGCAGTTTTTTTGCCACGGAGTCAAGGAAGGTGATTTCAATTTGAGGACGTGCCAAAAGCAGAGGCATACCGGGAAAGCCTGCTCCGCATCCCACGTCAATAACCTTTGCCGGTCCGTCAATGTCAAGATACCTGAGTATCATCAGGCAGTCAACAAAATGCTTTACCACAATTTCGTCCGGGTCGGTAATTGCCGTAAGATTGACCTTTTTGTTCCACGACACAAGACGTTCGGCATAAACATCAAACCTGTCAAGCACATAGTCGTCAATCTCTATTCCCATAGCGTCAATATATTTTTTTAACAGTTCCTGATTTATCATAATGCCTCCAAAATTATGTTAAGTGCGGCAATGTCCGCCGGGTTTACTCCGCTGATACGGCTTGCCTGTCCTAAGTTTTCGGGTCTTACTTTTGATAATTTTTCTATTGCCTCAAGGCGAAGTCCTTTTAACGAGGAATAATCCAAATCCGCAGGAATTTTCTTTGATTCAATTCTGCGCATTTCCTTAATCTGCGATTCCTGCTTTTTGATATATCCCTCGTATTTTATTGATATTTCAACCTGCTCAAACACCTCATAGGGCAAATCCGGTCTTTCGGTATCAACAGGCTTTAAATCCTCGTAGGTAATTTGGGGACGTCTTAAAAGCTCCGCCATTTTGCATCCTCTTTTAAGGGGTGCGGTGCCCTTTGACTCCAGAATTTCCTGAAGCTCGTCGGTCAGGGGCAGGGAGAGGGTGTTAACGCGCTTCATTTCCTGCTTAATCAAATCCTGCTTATGCAAAAATTTGCTGTATCTTTCGTCGCTGATAAGTCCGATTTCGTGACCTAAGGGCGTTAAACGTATATCCGCATTGTCCTGCCGGAGCACAAGACGGTACTCACTTCGGGAGGTCATCATTCTGTACGGGTCACTGCATCCCTTTGTTACAAGGTCGTCAATCAGCGTGCCGATATATGAACCGCCTCTGTCAAGAACAATTTGCTCCTGTCCTTTTATCTTTCGTGCGGCGTTGATGCCTGCCACCAGACCCTGTGCCGCCGCCTCCTCATATCCGCTGGAGCCGTTAAATTGCCCTGCGCCGTAAAGTCCCGGCAAATCGTTAAATTCAAGGGTGGCATTCAGTGCTGTGGGGTCAACGCAGTCGTACTCAATGGCGTAGGCGGTACGCATAATCTGTGCCTTTTCAAGTCCTGTAATGGTATGGATAAAGGCAAGCTGCACATCCTCCGGCAGTGAAGAGCTAAGCCCCTGCAAATACATTTCCTCCGTATTCAAGCCGCATGGCTCAACAAAAAGCTGATGCCTTTCCTTGTCGGAAAACCTAACGATTTTATCCTCAAAGGACGGACAATAACGGGGGCCCTTACCCTCAATTTTGCCGGAATACATAGGACTTCTGTCAAGGTTGTCAAGTATAATCTGCTTCGTTTTTTCGTTGGTATATGTAATGTGACAGGAAACCTTGTTTTCCGGCGGTGCCTGAGTTTCAAAGGAAAAGGGAACGGTATGCTCGTCGCCGTTTTGAACCTCCATTTTGCTGAAATCTATTGAACGGCGGTTAACACGGCTTGGGGTGCCTGTTTTAAACCGCCTCAGCGGAATGTTCATTTTATAAAGAGCCTTTGACAGCTGGTTTGCCGGAAACATTCCGTCGGGTCCGCTTTCATACGAAACATCGCCGATATACACACGTCCGCCTAAAAAAGTTCCCGTTGCGATAATCACCGCCTTTGCAGTAAAAACTGCTTCCAGCTTGGTTTTCGCCTTCCACACCCTTTCGGCGTCGTCAAAATACAAATCAACAATTTCGCCCTGTCTTATATCAAGGTTTTCGGTGGTTTCAAGGGTATGCTTCATACCTGCCGAATACTCTCGGCGGTCAATCTGCGCCCTAAGTGAATGAACGGCAGGGCCTTTGCCCAAATTAAGCATTCGGGATTGCAGACTGTATTTATCTGCCGCCTTGCCCATTTCACCGCCGAGGGCGTCAATTTCTCTGACAAGATGGCCCTTGCTTGTACCGCCGATAGACGGATTGCAGGGCATATTTCCAACCCAGTCAAGATTGATTGTAAACACGGCGGTTGAGCACCCAAGGCGTGCAGAAGCAAGACACGCCTCAATTCCTGCGTGTCCTGCGCCGATTACTATTACATCATATTCTCCTGCCGAGTATTCCATATATATTGCCTTTCTAAGTGAACAGTAAAATCCGTGTCTGCGACGGCATTATAATTATTTTCCCACGCAGAATTTACTGAATATATTATTTACCACTTCCGTTGTGGCTTTCCTGCCGGTTAGGGACAAAAGCTCATCCGCCGCCGAGTCAATCATCACATTTATTGCGTCAAAGGTCATACCTGATTTTGCACCATCAAGTGCCTGGCAGATTTCATCATAAGCGTTCTGACAGTTTTGCTTTTGTCTTGCATTGGCAAGCATTGGGGCAGAGGAGTCAAATCCGGCAACGCCCATAAGCTCGTTTACCGACCGGGACAAATCCTCAAGCCCAACAGAGTCCTTGGCGCAAATATAAACGATTTTCTTAAATTTATCCTTAATTTTATCAATATCAAATTCGGCGTGCAAATCCGTCTTGTTTATTACTGCCACCGCAGCTTTACCGGCGCACATTTCGGCAAGCTCAACGTCCTTTTCGTCAATAGGCTTTGACGAATCAAAAACCGCAAGAACAAGCTGTGCGCTGTCAAGTGCGTTATATGCCTTTTCAATTCCTATGGATTCAACCACGTCGTCGCTTTGCCTGATGCCTGCCGTATCACGCAGATGAAGAACGATACCGCCGAGAGTCACGTCGCCCTCAACAATATCACGGGTGGTTCCCTCAATATGAGTGACTATGCTTTTATCAGTGCCGCTGAGCATATTCATAAGGCTTGATTTGCCCACATTCGGTCTGCCTACAATGGCGGTGTCAATGCCGTTTGTAACAGTTTGTCCGCAGTCGTAATTTTTCAAAAGAGTATCAAGCTGTGAGCGCACCTGCATCAGAGTGTCAAGCAATTTGTCGTTTGACAGCTCCTCAATTTCTTCGTCGGGATAATCCACCCAAGCCGCCATAAGTGCCGAGCAATCAAGGAGCTTTTCAAGGACAGAATTAATTGTTTTGCTAAGGGAGCCTTGCAGGGCATTGAAGGAGGCCTTCATATTTTCCTCACCCTGAGAGGAGATAAGGTCCGCCACGCTTTCCGCCTGGGTTAAATCCATTTTTCCGTTTAAAAATGCACGCTTTGTAAATTCTCCTGCCTGTGCAGGTACGGCTCCTGCTGACAGAACAGCCTGAAGCGTTTTCTGTACAATCAGCAATCCTCCGTGAACGGAAAGCTCCACCACGTCCTCGCCGGTATAGCTTTTAGGTCCACGAAATACAAGGGCAACTGCGTTGTCAATGGCTTTGCCCTTTTCAATTATATTGCCGAATTTGGCACGGTATCCTTTAAGGGAGGACAGGGGAGTTGAGTCAGCCGATTTAAAAACCTTATCGGCTACGGCTATGGCTTCATCACCGCTGATACGCACAACGCCTATACCGCCTACGGCGTTTCCCGTGGCTATTGCCGCAATGGTTTTCATTTCCTTTCCTCCTAAAATACTAATAATCTAAGTATATATTATAAATCCTATTCTGTATATAAGTCAATAATTAAATGTAAAAACTGCTCCATTATTAATCGCAAAATATGACAGATTTTTCAAGCTTATTAAATTCGGGAGGATAATATCCTCACCTCATTATAAGGTAACGATATTGAGTAATAAAAAAGCGGCTGCCTCACATTTTTGTGAAACAGCCCTAAAAATTTAATTCATTTAATCAGTCTTTGTTGATCTCGATCTTACCGAATTTCGGCAGGTCTGCTCTGTCTGCCTTTGGTGTATAGTCGGCAGGTGCTGATTTTACAACATTGCCTCTGCCGCCGTTACCTCTGCGATAGCCTGAATTTGAACGCTGAGGTCTTACAGCTCCGCCCTCCGGCTCAATCATAACCCGTCTGTTCTGGTCATAACCGACAGAACGTGAGGTAACACCCTCAATCTCCTGAACTGCGGTGTGAATTACACGGCGTTCATAGGGATTCATAGGCTCAAATGTATATCTTCTGCCTGTACGAAGCACGTACTGAGAATGTCTTTGAGCCATATTTCTGAGCATATCGGCTCTCTTTTCTCTGTAATCAGCCACGTTAAGCACAACTCTTACGTAACCGTTTGCGCTTTTCTTCATTACAAGGCTGAGAAGATACTGAATGGAATCAAGAGTTTCACCTCTGCGTCCGATTACAATACCGTAATCACTGCATTCCAAATCAAGTGTAACTACTCCGTCCTCATAAGAAGCGTCAATTTTTGCATCCTCAATGTTCATGCCCTTCATTATTGCATAAAGATAGGACTTTGCAACCTCAAGGTCAACGCTCTTTGGATACTCTCTGTCCTTTTTTGGAGCCTCCGGCTGAGCCTTTTTCTCTGCCTGCTTAGCCTCTTTTTTAGGTGCAGGAGCTTTCCTTTCTGCTTCTTTTTCCGATTTTCTCGGAGCGTCTTTTTTGTTTTCCGGCTTTTTATATGCCTTTTTTGAGGGCTTTGCCGTTGATTTCTTTTCCTTTTTGCCGTCGTCGTAGCTTGCCTTAACCTTGGCGTCACTGCCGCCGAAAAGACCTAAAATCTTTTTCTTGGGCATTTCAATAACTTCAATTTTTACATCGGCAGTCAACGGGGCATTAAGACCGGTTTTTGCCACAAGCGTTGCTTCGTCTATGGTTTTACCGGTTCCGATAAATTCCTTTATCATATATCCTCCGATATTATTTAATTTTACGTATGCTTTCTTCCCTTGCACGGCGGTTGATAGTGTTTTCTATCATCTCTCTTGCCTGGTTGCGCTTGGGCGGGAAGAATTTAGCCATTACTAACTGCTGTACCATTGCAACAACGTTTGAAATAATCCAGTAAAAACCTACTGCGGCAGATACCTTAAACGAAATGTAAAATGAGAAAAAGGGCATCATCAGCATCATTATCATCATTTGTGACTGCTGCTGTGCTGCTGCAGGGTTGTTCTTTTTCTGAATAAGGGTTGACAGTAAGGATGAACCCAGTGATGTCAAAAGACAGAAAATAGGTATAATTACGATAATTCCGTCCTTCCAATGGGGGATAGCCGTCATATCAAGAGTGCCTAACTGAAGCGACTGACGGTAATTTTCTATCTCCGCCACCTTGTCCGCCGTAAACAAATCCGGGAACTGAGTCATAAGAGTTCCTTTAATTTCGGGGAAATTCTGCAATATTTCAATCTGGAAATACTGACCCTCAAAATTAATTGCCTTGGCTATCTGGTCTGTGTAATCGGAAATGGGAATACCGATAATATACTGAAGCGGATAATAGATGATACCAATGATACCCATAAGGAATACCATCTGGAACATCATAGGTCCGCATCCCATATTCATAGGATTGTGGCCCTCTCTTGCGTAGAGATTCTGCATTTCCTCGTTCATTTTGGACTGCATTCTCTGACGCTCCTTGGGGTCGTTGCCGTTATATGCGTATTTTTTTTGAATTTTCTGAATTTTCGGCTGAAGGCGCGTTGTTTTAGCCATTGTTTTCTGCTGTTTAATGTTAAAGGGAAACAGCACTAAACGTGTAAGGATAGTAAAAACAATAAGCGCAAGGAAGTACCTGTCATTAAAAACAAAGAGCAGTCCCTCCATACATTTTCCGAAAAGCCAGTAAAGAGGTTTAAAAATACCAATGCCGTTTGATACAGTAGCGGCCATTGTTACTAAATTATTAATTAACACTATTAGTAAATTCCTCTGCTTTATTTTTTTGGCGGAACGGGGTCCCAGCCTCCCTTAAAAAAGGGATTGCACCTGAGTATTCTTTTAAAAGCAAGCCAGCTGCCCTTAAATATTCCGTGCACCTGTATTGCCTCTATGGCATATTGGGAACAGGTGGGAGTATAACGGCAGCAGCCGTGGGAAAAGCGGGGAGACAAGGTCAGCTGATACGTTCTGATTAAAAAAATCATTGCTTTTTTTATCAATTCGTTAATCTTTTTCATTGATTACACCCAAAGAGGCAAGCTGTTTTTCCATATCGGAAAGCACGTCCTGCATTTTTACCTTGCTTGTGCAGGACCTTGCCACAAATACAATGTCCCAATTACCGCTGACTCTGTTCTCTAACTGAGAAAATGCCGCACGGATTACACGCCTTGAACGGTTGCGCCTGACGGCATTGCCTGTTTTCTTTGACGTGGTAATGCCTATTCTGCATACCTTTTCCCTGTTTTTAAGGGCATAAGTAACCAAATTCGGCGACACCTTGCTTTTCGCTTTGTAATAAACTCTGCGGAAATCCTTATTTTCTTTTAAGGTATGACTTTTCACAAAACCATTCCTGTCTGTCTGTTATAAAGAAAGGACTTAGTATGAAAGTCTCTTTCTGCCCTTTGCACGACGGCGTGCAAGTACCTTTCTTCCGTTTCTTGTTGACATTCTCTTTCTGAAGCCGTGCTCCATTTTTGCGTGTCTTTTCTTTGGCTGAAATGTTCTTTTCATTCTCTTTTTCACTCCTTTAAAAGATTAAACCTGTCTCAATCTTTATTTACTCTGTACGGTATAGTACAGGCTGCATACAAATTTGCTGTAAGCGTATCTTGTACACCCATAGACTAAAGTATTATAGTATAAAGTATAAGTCTTTGTCAACAAAAACTTGTATTTATTAAAATTATATTATATAATATCACTATATCTTGGGGGTGAAAGAATTGACGGCAACAAGAGCGGTAAAATATCTGTCAAGAATACTGTTTTTCTGCGCTGTATTCTTCACTGCCGTATGCTTTTGTGAAACCTGGCGGCAGCCCTTTTTCATCAATTTTAATTACAAGGCGCTGAAATTTATTCTGTGTGTTATTCTGCCGTCTGCGGCAACGCTTATAAATTATCTGTGCGAAAAAAGCTTTGTTTATATGGGCAGGGCCTGCGCCGTAATCAGCACGCTGTTTTGCGTAATGTACATTATTGACGACAGATTTATCGGTTATATTGCCTGCTTTGGTGACTTTATGATAATTTTTCACCTTGCCTACGGTCTTATATCAATATTCAGCGTTTTTCTCGTCTGCACGGTGATAAAATATTTTTCACGGGGCAGGGAAAACGGCTACGGCAAATTTTATGATGACTATTTTATGGGATTTGCGGTAATGCTCGCCTTTGTTTTTGTGCTGATTTATTTTGTTATCCGAGATTATTCCGGCGAAAGAGGTTACACGCTTAACCTTGTTCCTTTTTGCGGTGAATTAGGCGAAATATTTACCGGCAAGGGCAGTATGCTGAGTGCTTTGCGCACTGCCGGAAATGTGCTGTTTTACACGGCGGCGGCAGTTACGGTAACACGTTTTGCAAGGAAAAGACCTGTGCTATGGGGCATTGCCTTTCCCTGTACAATCAGTCTTTTATCGGAAATTTTACAGTATGCGCTCAAATGCGGTGACGCAGATATTGACGATTTTATAACAAATCTGCTGGGTGCGTTTTTGGGCGTAATCATATACAAATTTATTATTTATCCACTGTTAAATCAAAAGGAGAATAGGGTATGATAGGAATTATCGGCGCAATGGACGACGAGGTTAATATGATAAAGAAAAAAATCACCGACCCGACGGTGACAAAGCTTGCGGGCTGTGATTTTGTGTGCGGTCATATAGAGGGTGTTATGGTGTGCGTTGTTCAATGCTCGCCGGGAAAGGTCAATGCCGCATTGTGCGCTCAGGCTTTGGCGGACAATTTTTCACCGGACTGCATAATTAACGTAGGCGTGGGATGCTCCCTCAGTGATGATGTTGTAATCAAGAACATTGTTGTGGCTTCCGACGTATGCGAGTACGATATTGACATAACGGCTTTAGGCGAGCCGAAGGGCTTTATAAACGGCATAAACACAGTGAAAATTCCCACGGATTTTGAACTGTCGGAGGCACTTGCCCAAACTGCCATCAACTGCGGTGAGAGAATACACAGGGGAACGGTGGCAACAGGGGATACCTTTATCGCATCAGGGGAAATGAAGCAACGGCTGAGCAGGGATTTCGGCGCAATCTGCGGTGAAATGGAGGGCGGCGCAATAGGTCACGTCTGTGCGGCAAACAACATTCCCTTTGCCGTTTTGCGCTCAATCAGCGACGGCGGCGACGAAAACGCTCTTATGGATTATCCCACATTTAAAAAAATCGCTGCGGAAATGTCCACAGCGATTATGGTTAAGTTTATTAAAACCCGCAAAACTCAGTTAAGTTTATTTTAAAAAATAAAGTTTGAAAGAATATACTCCTCCGCCTCTTCAATTAAATCGTTAAGCGGTGTTCTCTGGCTGGAGTCCGCTCCTGTTCTTGAACGGTCCTCAATCAGCACGATTTTAGCGTCAATAACCGAAAGCACGGCGGTGGCAAGCTCACGGGCGATTGAGTAATCTATTTTAAATATTTCCTTCGGAATTGCGCCTGCCTTTGCAAGAGAGAGAGCACCTCTGTAAAGGCTGAGCATATAGTAGTCATATATATACGTTCTCTCGTTTTCGTTGGTGGAAGCGGCGGCGGCTACATTAAGCAGGTATTTTGTTGCTTGGCTTAAGGTTGATATGGATTTTCCGTCGGCGGAAAAGTCGTTTTGCAGAAAATTGTCGCTGTTAAGACCGTTTCTGTTTTCGCTTACGCCCAGCAGATAATCGGTGGTAACGCCGTAATACTCACTGCACTTGATTACAAAATCAAGTCCGCACTCTCTTATTCCTTTTTCATAATGGGAAAGCAGAGCCTGGGATATTCCCAAATCCGTAGCGGCCTTCTTCTGGCTGATACCCCGTTCCTTTCTCAGCTGAGATAATACTACCGAAAACTTAGACAATTTTTCCTTTTTTTCCATATACAATTAACGACCTTTACTTTAGATATTTCTTATAACATAAATAATACAATTTGTAATACCTTACTATTATAGCCTTAATTATACTAATTGTAAATAACCAGCTTGTTTTTGTTATATTTTTGTAATAAATGGTAAAATTTTCAATTATCACGGAGGTTTAAGCATTGAAAACATACACACTGTATTTATTCCGACACGGAATAACCAAGGGCAATATTAACGCACAGTATATTGGGCATACGGACTATCCGCTTACTATGGGTGGTATAGAGGACCTGAAAAAGATAAAGGCAGAGCACCACTATCCCGCCGTTGATGCGGTGTTTGTTTCACCTCTTAAAAGGGCTGTTCAAAGTGCCGACATTATGTTTGAAAAAAATAACAAAATTGTAATAGATGATTTCATTGAGTACAATTTCGGCGAGTTTGAGGAGTGCACCGCCGAGGATTTAAAGGACAACGAGGATTTCAAAAGCTGGCTTCACGGCGATATTCAGGCTCGTCCCCCTCACGGCGAGTCAAATGCGGAGTTTATACACCGTGTCTGCGAGGCATTTGAAAAAGTAGTGGATGGCTGTATAAAAACAGGCACCGAAAAATTTGCCATAGTTACTCACGCAGGAGTTATTATGACAATCCTTTCCTGCTACGGTCTGCCGGAGGCTCCTATGGCGCACTGGCAAATGGACGCAGGCTACGGCTACAAGCTTCGTATTACTCCGTCACTTTGGATGCAGTCGCAAAAAATTGAGGTGGTTGACACCTCGCCTCAGTCAATAGATGATATGAAATAGAGCATAGGGTAACGGTAATAATTCTAACCCGTCAAAAATGCCACCGTAGAAGTAAAGTTTCTGCGGTGGCTTTATTGCGTTTATTGTTCTTTTTTGGTGGTTTCTTCTTCCTTTGTGGTGGATTCAAGAGTTGTCAGCTCGCCGTAATGCTCATTGTACAGCGTGGAGGAAACACAGCTTCCCGTGTCCTTATAAAATCCTGTTTCCTCACAGTTGATAACATCAACTCTTGTTTGCGCAAGGGTAATACTGCTTTTGCCGTACAGCAGCATTTGCAGATTGTAGGCGTCCTGCGGAAAATCGGATTTCCAGCACCATGCACCGTAATAAATTCCGCCTGCGCCCTTTTCATTAATTCTGGCGGCAGGTATTGTGTTCATCTGCGTATCGTAATCAAGCCAGCCCTGTGCAAAGGCGTATTTTGCGATTTTTATAATATCGTTTTTGCTGAAGCCGGTTTTTACGTACGGGATAAGGGTGTTTACAACCTTAAGCAGCTGAACTGTTGAGGCGTCCTGTACCTGATTGAACACCTCAATTAAGCAGGTTTTCTGCCTGTCGGCACGCATATTGTCGCTGTCAAGCTTTCTTATACGGCAGTAGGCAAGTGCCTGTTTGCCGTTAAGCTTGACCTTACCGCTGGTGCCCTCGTAGGTTTTTTCTATCGTTACGTCGCCGTATCTTTTCTTATGATTGTTAATCTCGTTGATTTCGGCATCCGTAAGCTCAAGTGTAACGCCCCCGAGAGTATCAATAATGCTTTCAAAGGAGTCAAAGTTTACAATTACATAATTGTCTATATCAATTTTATAAAGGCTTTCAACGCAGTTGATATAGGAATTAATATCGCCGGTGGACATTGCACCGTTGATTTTGCCGAACTGTCCTGTTTGCTCGTTGCCCTTTTCCGTTTCCCAATAGGAATAGGTATCTCTCAAAATAGATGTGAGAGTTATTTTTTTTGTATCAATATTAACGCTGGCGATAATGGCGGCGTCGGCTCTTGTATCGTCGTCAAGAATTTCCTCGCCTCTTGTGTCCTCGCCTATAAGCAGTACGTTAAGCACGTGGCTTGAAGAACAGGGAACACCGTTGTAATACCAGGTTTGAATCATATCCTGAAGTGAGCCGATTTGTGTTGCCTCGGTTTCCTGAATAGGCTCAAAATTCTCAACAAGCTTGTCCATTCCCGTCCATTGAGATTCGGTAACTATTGACTGCTCAGGGTCGGTGTTGGTAATATTCTTTAATGCATTGTTTGCATAAAGCACGGCAAAAACTATTGCGGCAACAATAAGAACAACCAGTGCGGCAATTATCGCTTTAAGGGTTTTTCGGGACTTTTTAGACTTTTTTTCGTCCTTTTTGTCCTCATCCTCTTGGGGCTGCTCCTCTTTTTCCGACAGCTCCAGCAGATTTACCATATTGCCGTCATTTTCTTCGGCAGGCTCCTGCTCCTTTTCGTCGGCGTCAGGCTCCTCTGCGTGAGAATTTTCCGAGTCGGTAACAGCGTCATTTTTCTCATCATCAGGTGCTTCGGCGCTGTATTCCATAATGTTAAACGCTTCCTCCTGCTGATTTTCGCCGCCGTCCTGTGCTTCTTCTGCGTTTTCGTTGCGTTCAGCGTCGGGCAGAGTGAAATCCTCGGATTTGCCGTTAAGGTTTGCCTCTTTTTCTCTTCTTTCTTTAAGCTCAGAGAGTATGTCGTCAATACTGTATTCGTCTTTTTCCATCACAATACTCCTCTTGGGTAACGGTAAGCAATTACAAGATACATAATTATTTATCTATAATTTATACTCGCCATAAATTAGCGGTAAACATTTTATGAACAAACAGACTGCTGATTATTCATTTTCACTTATTGCTTCATCGGTGTCCTGCTGTGCTTCAACGTCCTCCTGCGGCTGCAATGTATCGTCGTCATCCTCCTCAAACCTGTCAACAACACTTAGCGTAGCAAGCTTTTCTCCGTCCTTGATTGTCATAACCTTAACGCCTTTTCCGGGACGCTTAAAGGTTGAAATCTGGTCAGCATGGGTACGGATAATAATTCCGTCGGTGGTTATCATAATTACATCGTTTTCGTCGTCAACAGGTGCAATCATAGCCACCTTGCCGTACTGGTCGGTGCGGTAATTTATAAGTCCCTTACCTGCTCTTGACTGAACACGGTAATCCTCAAAGCTGCTCTTTCTGCCGTAGCCTGTTTCGGAAACGGTAAGCAGCTCCTTACCCTCAACTGCAACGGCAAAGCCTACCACATAGTCGCCGTCGGCAAGCTGTATTGCCTTAACGCCTCTTGCGGTTCTGCCTATCAGTCTTGCATCCGACTCCTCAAAGCAGATTGACATACCGTCGTGAGTAGCAACAATAAGCTTTCTCTCGCCGTCTGTAATATCAACCCAGGAAAGCTCGTCGTCATCGTCAAGATTAATGGCAATAATACCTGTTTTTCTGATATGCTCGTATTGGTCAAGGGCAGTTCTCTTAATAATGCCCTTTTTCGTCATCATACACAGATATGCTCTGTCCTCCTCCTTAGGCACCTTAACCATTGCTGAAACGGTTTCGCCGTTTTCAAGAGGAAGTAGGTTAACTACGTTCATACCCTTGCTTGTTCTTGACGCCTCGGGTACCTCGTAGCCCTTCATTTTAAACACCTTACCCTTGTTTGTAAATACAAGAATAAAATCGTGGGTAGAGCAGGTGAACATTGTTTTTGCAACGTCTTCTTCACGGCGTGACATACCCATAATGCCCTTACCGCCTCTGTTCTGCGCCTTGTAGGTGTCAACCGTCTGGCGCTTCATATAACCCTTTTCGGTAAGAGTGAGCATACATTCCTCAACGGGAATAAGGTCCTCGTCGTCAACGTCACCGCTGTATGCGGAAATTTCCGTTCTTCTTTCGTCGCCGAATTTTTCTGCAACGGCTCTTGCCTCTTCCTTAACAATATCACGTACTCTCTGCTCGTTGGCAAGAATATCGGTTAAATCTCTGATTTTTTCGTGGAGCTCATCAAGCTCGTTAAGTATTTTTTCAATTTCAAGACCTGCCAGCTGACCGAGACGGTAAGCGACGATTGCGCTTGCCTGTGGGTCGTCAAAGCCGAACTTGTCCATAATTGCCTGCTTTGCCTCAGCCTGTCCGCCCTTGCAGGCACGGATTGTTGCGATAACCTCGTCAACAATGTCAATGGCCTTTGCAAGACCTTCAAGTATATGTGCTCTGTCCTGAGCTTTTTTAAGGTCAAAGGCAGTTCTTCTTCTGATGATTTCCTCCTGGAAATCAATATATTTCTGCAAAATCTGTTTAAGATTAAGCACCTTCGGCACGCCGTCGTCAAGGGCAAGCATAATTGTACCGAACGTAACCTGCATATCCGTCATTTTGTAAAGATTGTTCAGTACAACCTGAGCGTTTGCGTCTCTCTTTACAACAACCTCAATATGCATACCCCGTCTGTCGGAGTAGTCCTGAACGTCGGCAACGCCCTCAAGGCGTTTTTCCTTAACCAAATCGGCAATTCTTGTAATAAGTCTTGCCTTGTTTACGCCGTAGGGAATTTCCGTTACTACAATTTTATATCTGTCGCCCTTGGTTTCAACAATTTCCGCCTTGGCACGCACATAAATCTTGCCTCTGCCGGTTTCATAAGCCTCACGGATACCTCTTGTACCCATAATTATGCCGGCGGTGGGGAAGTCGGGGCCTTTTATATATTCCATAATTTCGGAAAGCTCTGCATTGGGGTTGTCCACAAGACAGCACATTCCCTCAACAACCTCTCTCATATTATGAGGCGGAATATTTGTTGCCATACCTACGGCAATACCCGACGAGCCGTTTACAAGCAGGTTTGGAAATCTTGCAGGTAAAACCGTTGGCTCCTTGGTGGTATCGTCAAAGTTCGGCGCCCAGTCAACAGTGTCCTTTTTAATATCCTCCAGCATTTTCATAGAGGTTTTGCTGAGTCTGCTTTCGGTATAACGGTAAGCAGCCGGAGGGTCGCCGTCTATTGAGCCGAAGTTTCCGTGGCCATCAACAAGGGTGTGGCGCATTGAAAACGGCTGTGCAAGCCTTACCATTGCATCATAAACCGAAGCGTCGCCGTGGGGGTGATAGTGACCCAGCACTTCGCCGACGGTGGTGGCGCACTTACGGTAGGGCTTGTCCGGATACAAATTGTTGTCATACATAGCGTAAAGTATTCTTCTGTGAACGGGCTTGAGTCCGTCACGGACATCCGGCAGTGCACGGGATACAATTACGCTCATTGAATAGTCCAAAAACGCTTTTCTAATCTCGGTACTGATTTCTACATCAACAATTTTTTGATTGTCATAGCGTATTTCTTCGTTCATTAAATTATCTCCTTGCGGTAAATGTACTGATTTGGTTCAGTCATTCGGGTTTATTCATTTCGGGAGGATAATATCCTCCCCTACAATAAAACTTATATTTTTAAATTTGCGTTAGTTGTTTCATTATTCCAAAAAATCGCGGATTTTTTGGAAAGAGGAAAAACATACGGAGCATTTGTTAAATGTTTGTGTGCAAACATTTTTAAATGCGAAATATGTTTTGACGAGGAGCCACGTGTTGAGCCAAGACTCCACAACGCAATTTAATTTTTTATACATCCAGATTCTGCACGAATTTAGCATTCTTTTCTATGAACTCTCGTCTTGGCTCAACATTATCCCCCATAAGAATAGAGAAATTCTCGCTGGCTCTCTGTGCGTCCTCAATGGTAACACGAAGCATTGTTCTGTATTCCGGGTCCATAGTTGTTTCCCAAAGCTGGTCCGGGTCCATCTCGCCGAGACCTTTATATCTCTGAACATCACAGTCGCCGCCGAACTCGGCAATTTCCTTATCTCTCTCCTCCTCGGAGAAAGCGTAGGCACTTCTTTTGCCCTTTGAAACCTTAAACAAAGGCGGCTGTGCAAGATAAACGTATCCGTCCTCAATAATCTGGGGCATATAGCGGAAGAAGAAGGTCAAAAGCAGTGTTCTGATATGTGCGCCGTCAACATCGGCATCCGCCATAATTATAATTTTGTGGTATCTTAGCTTGGTTATATCAAAATCGTCGCCTATGCCCGTGCCTAATGCCATAACCACGGGAACAAGCTTTTCGTTGGTAATTACCTTGTCAACTCTCGCTTTTTCAACATTGAGCATTTTACCCCAAAGGGGAAGAATTGCCATGTGCTCTCTGTCACGTCCGTCCTTTGCGGAACCGCCTGCCGAGTCACCCTCTACGATGTAAATTTCGCATTTTTCCGGGTCCTTGCTGGTACAGTCGGCAAGCTTACCGGGCAGGGAATTGCTTTCAAGAGGTGATTTTCTTCTGGCATTTTCTCTTGCCTTTCGTGCCGCCTCTCTTGCTCTTGACGCATCAAGAGATTTGTTAAGTAAGGTTTTTGCAACCTGGGGATGCTCCTCAAAATAGGTCATCAGCTTATCGTAAACAAGTGATGATACAAGACCTGTAATATCGGTATTACCTAATTTACCCTTTGTCTGTCCTTCAAACTGTGCCTCTGTAAGCTTTACGGAAATAACGGCTGTAATGCCCTCACGGACATCCTCGCCTGTAAATTTCTTGTCGGAATCCTTGAGAATACCGAATTTTCTGCCGTAATCGTTAAACACTCTTGTTAATGCGGTTTTAAATCCTGTTTCGTGGGTACCGCCGTCAATGGTGTTGATATTGTTGGCAAAGGAAAGCAGATTTTCCGTATATCCGTCTGTGTAGCACAGGGCAACCTCTGCGCTTCTGTCGCCCTTTGTGGTGGAAATATGGATAACCTCGTCCTGAATGGGATTGTATCCTCTGCTTGTGTTTATATATTCAACGAAGGAACGGATACCGCCCTCATAGCAGTAAACCTCTCCGTGACTTTCGTCGTCGTATTCGTCGTCGCTTGGTCTGTCCGGCTTTTCTCTCAAATCCTTAAGGCTGATGGAAAGACCTGCGTTAAGAAATGCCTGCTCTCTCAGCCTGCGCTCAAGAATGGAAAAGCTGTACTTTGTTGTTTCCTGAAAAATATCCGGGTCTGCCTGAAATTTAATAAATGTGCCGTGGCCGTCGGCGTCGCCGATTATATGCAAATCGTTAACAGGTATTCCTCTCTCAAATCGCTGAGAATAAATATGTCCGTTTTGCGTAACCTCAACCTCAAGCCATTCGGACAGTGCGTTAACTACCGATGAGCCAACGCCGTGCAGGCCGCCGGATACCTTATATCCCGAACCGCCGAACTTACCGCCTGCGTGAAGCACTGTAAGTACAACCGTAACGGCAGGAAGTCCTGTTT
>JBJEPO010000039.1:0-3569 GCA_051881275.1 Eubacterium sp.
TGAATCCGAAGGTATGGCCGTCAACCTGACCTGAGCCGGAGCCCCAATACCACACATTATCGTAGGTCCAAACACCTCTGCCCCAATCAAGACCTGCAAAATCAACAGACGGGTCAAGCTCATAGACCTTGCCGTCATATTCCACCTTGCCGGAGGCACGCATACAGTTAATTTTCTGATTATAGTAAAAGGCTTTTTTATCCTCAGCCCATGGAGTTGCAATTACCATGGAATCCTGCGGCTCATCGGTAAGCACAATATTACAGCGTATTCCCTTTTTGCCGTCAAATTCAGGTGACTCCATACGTATAACCCGGCTACTGCCTTTATGGAGAAATTCTATTGCCAGCTTTTTATTTTTAAATTTAACGTCACCCTCGGCAGAGGTTGAGGGCATACCTGTTTTACCCATGGGGAAGGGCAGGATAACCGTCTGTGTTTTTTCAAACGGCTCTGCAAAGCTGATGAAATTAATGCTATGCAGTGCGATATATCCCAAATCCGACACTGTAAGGCAAAGAGCAAAGTTATTGGAATTTGACATTATGTAATAATAATCCCACTCTTTAATACGTGTTTTGCGTTTTTTGATGTCACGTCTGTCGTATGCTTGAACAAGGCTTTTACTCCAGCCCGGCTCCTTTAATGAGCCGTCGGGATTAAGAAGCTTATGCGGTACCGTAACCTGATGATTTCTCATAATCAACACCCTCTCTAACAGGTTATCAATATATTTACTTATAAAACAATTATATCATATTCATATAAAATATTCCACCGTATCTTCTGCGGTGATTTTAGTATCATTATTGAAAATAATCACAGCCTCACGCAAATCAACATCTGCAAAGGAATACAGCTCACGCTGAGAGCGGTTAAAATATTCACAGGGAATTATTCTGTTATATGAATAAGGCTTATCCTCAACACAAATTATGTTTTCGTCATCAAAGGGTTTATCCATAAAATATGGGTCAAACAGATAAGCACTGCCATCCTTCAGTCCTGTAAAAAGCACATAATGCCATTCGTCAAGAAAAATTCTTGCAACTGCCGCACCACCTCTCACAAGTGCGTCGGTAAGCATACTTGCCGAGCCGAAATAGACCTGTTCACCACTGATATACTGTGATGATACAGGCAGAATGCCAACCCTTCCGAAATTATCAAGCCAGTTTGACAAAAACATCATTGCGCTACAGGAGGTGCCCGATTTTCCCGGAGTACCGTCGGGACTGTGGCAGTCAAGGCAATAAAGCATAACATTACGCAGTATTTCGGGAGGTATCTGTTCCCTGTCAAACAAAAAGCTAACGGCATTAAGAACGGAGGTGGGACCGCAGTCATATTCCGACAGTTGATAATGCAATGGATTTTTCATATCAGTCCTCCGAAATCATAAGATTATAGGCAAGCTGTGCCGCTTTTTCCAGCTGCTCAACGCAAGTGTATTCATTAACCGTATGGCAGTTATTCATAGCAGTAGCAGCCACAATACCTTCAATACCGTGACAGGCGAGAACATTATTGTCACTTCCGCCGAATGTGGGCTGTAACACACAGTCAACACCTATTTTTTTACAGGCGTTTTTGAAACGCTGAACGGTTTTACTGTTTACATCTGTTTCAAAGGCAGTTACGCTTCTTGTAAAATCAACATAAGCCTTACCGCCCAATTCTTCTGCGGATTTAAGGCATATTTCCTTAACCTGATTATATCTATTCTCAGCGTCTGCATCGTCAAATGAACGTATTTCACCCACAATAGTACAACTGTCGGGCACAATATTTGTTGCCTTTCCGCCGTTGATAATTCCCACATTGGCTGAAACTCCGGGGGCAATATTTCCGCAGGGTATATCGCATACTGCTTTACACGCCGCCTTTATTGCGTGAACACCAAGATGGGAGGCAAAGCCGGCATGGGCGCTTTTGCCTATAAATTTTGCAGTGTATGACAGAATCGTAGGCGCACTTACGGCGGCAGTACCCACTTCACCGTCCAAATCAAAAACATACGCCTGCTTGGATTTTAGCTTGCTGAAATCAAAGGCGTTCATACCCCAGCAGTATTTTTCCTCACATACTGAAAAAACAATTTCAACAGGTCTGTGGGGAATATTGTTTTCTTTAATCACAGTCAGTGCCTCAAGAATTGAAGCCACTCCTGCCAAGTCGTCACTGCCAAGAACGGTTGTACCGTCGGAGTTGATTGTTCCGTCATCAGCAACAACGGCTTTTTTTGACAAAGCAGGCTCTACGGTGTCGGTATGGGCGGCAAACAAAATCGGTTCTGCCTTTAAACCGCCGTCAATAAAGGCATAAAGATTGCCTGCCGTTCCTCCGATAGCTTCACCGGCGTTATCCTCAGAACATTCAACACCGATAGAATCAAGATACCTCTTTAGAAAATCGCAGACCTTGCGCTCATCAAGAGACGGGCTGTCAAAGGACACAAGCTTTTTAAAATTATCAATAAGTCTGTTTGAATTTATCATATTTTCCTCCAAAAAAACAATCCTCTCTTAATAAGATATTTATCAAGAGAGGATTTATTCAGATTACATAGCCGAAATCGTACTGCTCGTGCTTTTTGTCCAAAATATCCTGAAGAGTAATGCCATCCAAATACTCATTAATCACACGGTAGAGTCCCTGCCATACGGGAAGCGTTGCACAGTTGGCGGCACGCTCGCAGGTATTCGGATTTTCTTCAAGACAGGCAACGGGCGCAAGTCCGCCCTCGGTAACACGCAGAATATCGCCCACAGTATAATCCTTCGGCTCTTTAGCAAGGCGGTATCCGCCCTGAAATCCCCTATTGGTTTTAAGCATACCGGGTTTATTCAACATAGCCACTATCTGTTCAAGATATTTTTTTGACACATCCTGACGGCGTGCAACATCCTTCAACGAAACAAAGCCGTCCTGCTGATATTCAGCCAAATCAAGCATCATTCTAAGGGCATATCTGCCTTTTGTGGAAATTTTCATATTTCAACCTCTTTTATTTTCATATCAATAATATAATACTACTTACTTAGTAGGTTTTCAAGGTTTATATAAAAAATTCCGAAAATTTACATTCCTGATTTTTTAAAATGAAGCTCCTTCATTCCCTCAACCTCATCGCATATAGGCTTTAAATTGCAGGAGGAACAGTCAAAATTAACACTGTTCATAACGTGGTTTAATGCTTTTAGCACCTCGCTGTTTTTAGCAGCGATTTTTTTAAGGGAAGAAAAATCAAAATTTTTATCTGTTACATAAATTATTTTTACGCTCTTAACGGATTTATTGCCAAGATATTTGCCGATAAGCAGATTGCCCACTTTTTCAAAGGAAATTGAGTCGGCAATCGCCTGCTTTGACAGACGCACAACCTCTTTAAAGCTGCTTGACGAGGTACGCATCATATATCCCTTTGGAAAGTAGTGATATTTTACATACTCAATTTTTTTAATGAGATTGTAAGCCTTTTGCTCATCCTCAACATCGTCAATGGACGCTATTGAAATTCTGGCAAAGCTCCTGCCGGAGCTTATTTCGTTTAAATCCTCACCTAAAAC
>JBJEPO010000040.1:0-3518 GCA_051881275.1 Eubacterium sp.
GTATCACAGCCAAGCTGTCTGCAAAGCTCAAAATATTCGTGAGTTCCAAAGGAATTATCCTCAACCACACCGCCCCAATGAGTGTTAATCATCTTTTTTCTGTTCTCTTTTTTTCCTATACCGTCTTTCCAATGGTACTCGTCGGCAAAGCATCCTCCCGGCCAGCGAAGAACGGGAATACCCATTTCCTTAAGCGCATCTACCGCATCACAGCGCATACCGTTAATATTTGGAATTGCGGAGTCTTCTCCAACGTAGAGTCCCTCATAAATGCATCTACCCAAATGCTCGCTGAAATGACCGTAAATGTCTTTGTTGATTTTGGCAATTTTTTGGTTTGGATTGATTAAATACTTTTCCATAATGATAACCTCACGATTAATTTCGTTATTAAATTATCACATATAAAAAACATTGTCAATTAAATTTGACACGAATGTATAATTTTGTTACTATAATTTAAAATATTTGCGGAGATGATATTTTGAACAAGGACAAATGTGTGAAAATAATCAATGATTTGGGTGCCGACGGACTTATTTTGTGTGACGAGGCAAATATGCATTATATTTGCTCTTTCTCACCCAGCGAGGGAATGATTTTAATATTAAAGGACGGCACAGCTTATCATATTGTTGATTCACGATATACGGAGACTGCCGAAAATAATGCAAAATTAACAGGACTAAATGTAATAGAAATTTCTAAAGGGTTTATTGATGAGCTTAAGGCTTTGATCGACAAACACGGTGTGAAATCACTTATTTTTGAGGACAAAACAATTTCCTACTCAAGATACATTCAGCTTAATGAGAAGCTTTCAGGCGTTGATTTTGTTAAGCTGGGCGACAGATTAATGAGGGTGAGAAACAGAAAGGACGCCGAAGAAATTGTATATATGAAAAAGGCAAACGCCATAGCCGAGAAGGCTTTTACCGAACTGCTTAATCATATTAAGCCCGGTAAAAGTGAGAAAGAGCTTGCCGCATATTTTGACTATCTTATGTCTAAATACGGCTCCGACGGCGTATCCTTTGATACAATACTTTTAACAGGTGCCCACACGTCAATGCCCCATGGAGTTCCGTCTGAAAAGAAGGTAGAAAACGGTGATTTTGTTCTGTTTGATTTCGGCGCAACATATAAGGGTTATCACTCGGATATGACAAGAACCGTTGCCGTAAAATCTGCAAGTGATGAAATGAAGGAGGATTATGAGCTTGTCAGAATAGCGCAGAAAGCCGGTATAACCGCACTTGAAGACGGAGCGAAATGTGCTGACGTTTACAAGGCGGCGTATGATGTTCTTGAAGAAAAGCAGATGGGTAAATATTTTCGTCACGGTCTCGGTCACGGAGTCGGACTTGAAATCCACGAGGGATTCAACGCTTCTCCTAACAGTAAAGATACTTATGAAACAGGTAATGTAACATCAATTGAGCCGGGAATATATATTCCCGATAAATTCGGAATAAGGATAGAGGATGTACTCTATTTATCACCTCATGGCAGAGAAAACCTAAGTAATATTACAAAGAAATTAATCATATTATAGCAAAAAGCAGGGCTTCAAAAGTCCTGCTTTGTTTATTACTTGATTGACATAACCGCCTGATATGCAGATTCGGTGGCGTTGGCAATTCTGCCGACCTTTGAACTGTCGCCGATATTCAAAACCTTATAATCGGTACTGTTTTTAAGCTCATCGTAAAGTGCGGTATTGCTTCTACTTCCGAGAGAAAGAACCACATAATCTGTATTTATGCTGATTTTTGAGTGCTTTGCAGTATTTTCAAGCACTATTTTATCCGGATGAATTTCAAGAAGCTTATGAGACGGTAAAAATTCCGTTTCAGCCTCAACAAGCTTTGGCATAATATCGTCAACCTGCTGGAACCAAGCACCCGGGGCAATACTGTCTGCCATTTCAACTATTGTAACCTTATTGCCCTGTGAGCAAAGAAGCTCCGAGGTTTCAAGTCCTGTCATACCAGAGCCGATAACCGCAACCTTCTTATTTTCAAGCACCACATTACCGTTAAGTATATCGGTAACTGTATAAACATTATCGCCTGTAAAGAATTTGGGATGAACTGAATTTGCGCCTGTTGCGTTTATTACAAATTCCGGATTGTAGCTGTCAACAATTTCCTTAGTGGCATTTACAGAGCATTTAATTTCTGCTCCTGCGTTTACTGCATTTATGTAAAGGTCATCTGCACACCATTTGATTTTTTCTTTGTGAGGCGGTTTATCTGCAAGATTAATCTGTCCGCCGTATTCACTGTCTTTTTCAAGAACAGTTACGTCAAAATCACGCTTAGCAAGAAGCTCTGCGGCGGTAAGACCTGCAACGCCGGCACCTATTATAACAACCTTACGTCTGTTACCGTCTTTGTTAAGAGTAACCCTTTCTCTGCCTACAAAGGGATTAACACTGCAATATCCGTGGGTGTATTCATAAGCACCGTGCATCATACTTTCAAAGCAGTACAGACAGCAAACACATCTTTTAACTGTGTCTTCCCTGCCCTCCTGTACCTTTTCAACCCAGTGGGGATCGGCAATAAGGGGTCTGCCGAGAGAAACAAAATCCTGTATTCCGTCTTCAAGCTGTTTTTCTGCCTGCTGGGGAGAACGGATAAGGTTAGCGGCAATAACCGGAATATCAACAGCTTTTTTTACCTCCTCAGCGAGATATTTACGCCATCCGGGAGTAAATGTGGTAGGCTCAAGCCAGTAGTTAAACGTGTCATAAGCGGCTGAGGATACGTCAATGGCGTCAATTCCTCTGTCGTTTAAAATTTTTGCCATTTTTACGCCTTCTGTAATGTCATAGCCTTTGCCCTTTTCGCCGATTTTTTCATACATTTCATCAACTGAAAGGCGCACAACAATTGGAAAATCCTTACCGCAGGCTGAACGTATACCATCTATGATTTCGGTGAGAAATCTCATTCTGTTTTCAAGACTGCCTCCGTACTCATCCATACGGTGATTAGTGTTGGGAGATAAAAACTGCTGAATAAGATAACCGTGTGCCGCATGAAGCTCAACACCGTCACATCCGGCTTTTTTAACTCTGACTGCGGCGTCAACAAACTGAGATACTAATTTTTTAATACCGCATTTTGTTAATCCTCTGTTTACACTGTTTGACATTTTTGATTTATCACATTTACTTGGAGCAACAACACGGGGAACGATATGGTGGTCCTGCAAAACCTTTCCCGGAGGTATGATTGCACCGGTAAGTAATTTTGCATAAGCATTTCCCATTAATTTATCGCAGGCAACAGAAAGCGGTACTGTTCCAATCATAAGCCCTAAATTCTGTCTGCCTGGATGATGCAGCTCAACCATAATTTTAGTGCCGTAGGAATGGATTTTGTCAACCATTTTTCTGAGCGGTTCAATCTGATAATCATGGCTCATACCCATCTGACCGAAGGAGGACGCACCTGTAACGTCGTTTACTCTCGTAATTTCGGTGAAAATCAAGCCTACTCCGCCCTTGG
>JBJEPO010000041.1:0-19947 GCA_051881275.1 Eubacterium sp.
TGGTATAATTTGATATACCTATAAACTATGTTTATATAATTGTAGTTCCCTAATTTTTCTTGGTATGGTATAATGGTGTATTGCTTAAGGACAAAATGCTTATTATTGTAGTTCCCTAATTTTTCTTGGTATGGTATAATTTTGTATTTCATGTTAATGTCATCCCAATATTGTAGTTCCCTAATTTTTCTTGGTATGGTATAATTACAAAGTTTAGTGAAAAGGGCAAAATTGATTGTAGTTCCCTAATTTTTCTTGGTATGGTATAATCGGTCAGCCTGTTATTGAGTGCGATAACCATTGTAGTTCCCTAATTTTTCTTGGTATGGTATAATGAAAAATTAAATAAATTAAACCTTTGGAATATTGTAGTTCCCTAATTTTTCTTGGTATGGTATAATATTCCAAGTTGAAAACAACGGAAATTAATATTGTAGTTCCCTAATTTTTCTTGGTATGGTATAATTTAAGAACAATGCTCTGCTGAAGAGCATCATTGTAGTTCCCTAATTTTTCTTGGTATGGTATAATATCAAGGAAAACCTTGACCTCATTCCTTCAATTGTAGTTCCCTAATTTTTCTTGGTATGGTATAATATAAAGAACTGCGAGAGGCAATCCTGAACATTGTAGTTCCCTAATTTTTCTTGGTATGGTATAATACCACGAGGAATACACAAAATTAATCCACGATTGTAGTTCCCTAATTTTTCTTGGTATGGTATAATCGGTGCAGCTACAGCCGACCATACTCATAATTGTAGTTCCCTAATTTTTCTTGGTATGGTATAATTGTAATCGCTTTTTAATTCAATAGCAATATATTGTAGTTCCCTAATTTTTCTTGGTATGGTATAATCTTTTTTCAGAGGTATAGGCGCAGCATTAATTGTAGTTCCCTAATTTTTCTTGGTATGGTATAATTCGGCGTTGATAATGTTGAAATGCAGCCAATTGTAGTTCCCTAATTTTTCTTGGTATGGTATAATATAGGGACAACAAAGTTAGGAACGAAGCCATTTTGAGAAAAATTTTGGTATAAAAAAGAAAGAACAAACGAACGATTTGTTCTTTCTTTTTTTGTTTTTTTATAAAAGTGTGAGCTGTTCATACGATACCGGCGTATCACTTTGCTTGTATTCACCGAGTAAAATCTGCATAGATTCGTACTGTTTTTCAGTAATAACAAGCAGACGGACAGAACCGTTTGCCGGCAGGCTTAATTTTAGCCGTCGTTCGTGAGTTTTGACAACATCGTAACCGTTGCACACACGAACATAAACGGAATACTGAAGCATTGTATATCCGTCTTTTAGAAGAAAATTTCTGAATTTCGTTGCTTCCTTTTGGGCGGATTTTTCCTTAACAGGCAAATCAAAAAATACAATCATTCTCATAAATTTAGTCATAATCAAAATAAGAAGTATCAATAAGCGACGGCAATTTTAAAGCGACATCATCGTTTTCGTAAGAAAATATAAGACTTTGTACAGCATATTCAACGGCTGTTGCCAGTGAGCACCGGTCTTTGTCAACAAAAATAGCACTGTTAAGCAGTCTTACCAATTCAGCTTTTTTATATGTATCAAAACAAAAATCCTTATCTGTGAAAAAGGTTTTTGCCACAAATAAATCAACAACTGGTCTAAAAGGTTCTATTAAATCATCGGCAAGATTAAAGGCATTAAGTTGATTTTTATGGTGAACCCCAATAGACGGCTCAAGTCCGTAAGCGACAATGGTTTTAGCAATGAAAGAACGAATGACTGCATAGCCGTAATTAAGTGCGGCATTGATATTGTTTTCCTTATCCCGTGTAAAATCATTTCCGAAAAGGGCTTTAAAATATACCGAAGCGGCATAACCCTCTCTGTTGTTAGAATCGCCTGACTGAACTGCTTTTGACAAGGTAAGCAGTTTTTCATTTTCTTCAATTTCAAACAGTTTAAGACATTCGGCTTGATTTTCAATCTTTTTAATAATAATTTGCTGCCAAATGCGTTTTAGTTTAGGCTTGCTCTGTTCAATCTGTAATTTTATACGTTTACTGACACGACAGTAGCTACCTACGGGAACAAACTGACAGTTTGGTGTATGCTTTTGGTCACAAACTATAAGACATACGCCGTTTTCCGCCAAATAAGATATAAGCCGTGCTGAAAGTGTAGTAAGAGGATTGTCAATAACAATACTTCTGATATCCTCCACCGGAAAAGTAAATTCCTCGCCATTGTTTACAACTAATTGATTGTTTTTTAGCTTTAAAACCGATTGATTTGATATAAAAATATTTCTGTAAGGCATAACATTTACCTAAAACGCATACGCTTCTCTTTACCGACCTTATGATAGTTGCCGATTGGGTCAACTGTATATTTTTCAAGATTGACAAGGGTTTTTATTCCTAAAGAATCAATTTTATAAGAATTGTCGTGACTTCTAACTGTAATAGAAGCTACGGATATGCCTGCACTTACATAATACAGCATCAATTCATTACCAGTTTTTGTAAGCGGTAATGTACTGTCTTTAAAATTGACAGTCATTTTCATATCTTTTTTAGCCGTAACTTTTATTAAATCATTGTTATAAAGAGAAAAAACAAAATCCTCGTCTTTCATCTCTTTCCAATCGCTATACGGTTTATTTTGAACACAGGCTTTATTTGGCAATTCCGGCTTTACCGTAT
This sequence comes from Eubacterium sp., assembly GCA_051881275.1. Classification (GTDB taxonomy): domain Bacteria; phylum Bacillota; class Clostridia; order Oscillospirales; family Acutalibacteraceae; genus Eubacterium_R. Next base: position 2,690 of record JBJEPO010000041.1, read on the forward strand.
CGGCAACATAAATCGGTACGAAATAATATCCTTCTCCGTCTACCTTAAACACATCAATTCTTACCATATCACCATTAGCGGCGATACCTTTGTCGCCTCTTGCCAATACGTTAAGAGTTGATTTTTCAATGATTTTAACTTTCTTTACAACCGGACCTTCACCGCCGTTAGATGTAGGCTTGTGAAAAACATAACCCTGACCAAATGCTTTTTTACCGTCTCCGCCAAATTCAACAAGGCGTTTCTTCAATGCATTATATAAAAGCCAATCGCTTTCTTTCTTATAATAGTTTAAAATTTCTCCGTCCTTGTCAAGCTTGAGAGAAGACAAATCAGTTTTTGTAATTGCATATCCATCTTCCCTTCCGGAGCGTATAGTATCCTTGTGTGCGGCACCTGTTGCTTTATGATTAGGCATCCTTGACACAAAGCATGGCTTTACGTCTGCAATATCAACAGGAGAATAATTTGTTGGACGAATTCTTTCAAGTGATGATTTCGGATCATCTGAGGTTCTTGTTTCAAGCTCCCATCTAAAATTCTCATAAGGGGTCGGGAAATAATCTTTTACGACTCCTTCGTTGTCAACAACCACCGATAATTCACCGTTATCCGAATACTGAATACCCTCATTACGTTTACTGTACTTTGAAACTCTTTGAATAAGTGATTCATTTGTGCAGGCTATAACCGCAGCGTCTACCGCATGGTGCAAATCACCGTTTTCACGGATTTTCTCTATGCCCCAGCGTTTTCTCATATATGATGTTGTAGCACCGTTTACTGCCGTAATATGCTTTTTTCTGTCTGTATTTTCAAAAGGTGAAAATTCAAGATAGTCATTGATATAGTTAAGCAAAAATCTGCTCAAATATTTTGTATCATTGAGGGCTCTTGTTTTGAATCCTTCCCTGTCATCCTTTGTCAAATTTTCTTTAAGAAGATTTTTCTTTTTTCTAAAATTACGCACCTGTGTATTTACACGAACGATAAAATCATCGCGCTGTTTTGAACTAAGGTACTGCAACGGCAAGCGATTGCCTTTTTGTCTGTTTTCGTCGGACAGTACAAGAACTTTATTATTATAACTGTCATCGTAACTAATGCTGTAAGGTATGATATGGTCTATATCATAAAGTGTACTGTCGCTGAAAAGACGCGATGCGTCAATCGCTTTTCCGGAATAAAGACATATTCCGTTTTGCTCTTTATACAGTTTAAGCTTTACAATATCCATACCGCTTGGATACAGTATGCCGTAATTTTCTTTTAATTCATCAATTATTGCCTGATTATATTTTCTGTTTGCCTCGTATTGCTTTTCAATATTACTGCGTTCCTGAAAGCTCTTTGAAAGCTCTCTGGCAACCTCAATATTTATATATACAGGCTGTTCGCACTGCTGACGAATAATTGAGTTTATTACCTTTATTGACTGAGAAACTGCACGGCGCACAACAGGATTGGCAATTTCGTCAAGCTCGTCGCTTTTTGACGGCAGGAGTTTGCTTTTTTCATTACCGGAGTGTCCTTTAAATTCTATTCCTGCTGCTTCACAGGCTTTATCATAAGTCATTCCCTGTTCAAGAAACGGTATAAGCTTTTGACAGGCATATTCGGATATATGCCCAAACTTAGAAAACGATTTAAGATTATCAATGAGCACGTCAACGAGAAAATCGTCAATTTTTATGCCGTTACCGCTATTATCCGTAAGACTTTTTCTAATTTGCTCGTCATTTTTAAATACTGTAAAAACATATCCGATTTTGTCAAGCTCGTCATCTGAAAGATTTGAAATATAACCTTTTTTAAACTTATCAAGCGCTTTTCTTATTTCGTGATATGCTTTCATATATTCAAATTTTTTCTTTTTTTCCGCATCATCGGCGTCGTTTACTGAGGAATAAGGAACCATATTAAACCTGTATTCTGCCGGCAGTTCAATTTCTTTCCTTATTTTTTCATAATTAACTGACGGAGATTTCATACAAAGGTCATAAATTTTTTTCCTTTCGGCGTCTGTCAGCTTTCTTGCTTCTCCAAACTCTGAATCCACTTTAATATGATTTATATTTTGCCATAACGTAAATTTCTGGAAAGACATTGTAGCCTTTGCCGCCCTCTTTTTCCCCTCATTTCCAAACAGGGTGCAAGGACCTATCATTTTTTCAATTTGATTACCGGCATAAGGACTCGGAGAATTTTCATTTCCTTCACCGGGACCTTCATCAAAAGGACGCTGTGATAATACAATATCTGAATATTTTTTCTCAAACTCCTCCGATGCAAACGGGTTTGAACACTTTCTCTGAGCTTCAAAAATCTTAAGAATTTCGTCTTCAACCATTTTTCTTGAAACAGTGTTTTTATAATTCTCACCCTTATTGCGCTTGCACAAAGAGTAAATTTCATCTTTATACAGCATTTCTCCTACTGTACGGTATCCTTTTTCATACATTAGCTTTTCGTTTTCACTTACGGCACTTAAAAGCAGCCCTGCCTCTTTGTCTGTGTCGTTTTTTCTGTTAGATTTGAAGCCTCGGCGCTGAGCAAGATTAATAAGAACCTTTGCAAACTGACTGTTGCTCAGCCGATTGTCAAGGGCAGAAGTTCTTAATTCGTAAATATCTTCCTGCTTGCCGTCGTAAAGTTCTTCAAGTTCATTTTGTGAAAGCATATTACTGCTGACAATAAGGTATTTTATTCTTTCAATACGATGACGGTGACGACGCAATCGTCGTCTGTTTCCTCTTGCTTCGCGGCGCGGTAATGCTAAAGATGCACCGTCCTTTGGATTTTCCGCCTTGTCAAAGACACGGGAACCGAGATTGATAATTCTGCAGGGTTCATCATTAGTATCAAGTTCCATAACAGCAAAGCCAACTGACGATATTCCGCAGTCAAGTCCGATAGAATATTTCATAACAATACCTCCGTTAAAATATGTATAAATAAAGATAACGGCCCGCAAAAGCGAGCCGTTAGAGCTTTTCGGTTTTTTACCTTTTTGTAGTAACCGAATTGTCCTTGGTATGGTATAAGAACAATTGTATTATATCACTGTTTCTCACTTTTGTAAACAAATTTTACCATTATTTGTAAAAAAAGTCCACTGTAATATGTCTAAATATATTAAATGTACATAATATTGTACTAATAGAAAAAGTATCTTGACAATTTACGAATAAAAAATATAATATTTTTTTCATATTTTATTTCAGTCCGATAATTTAGTAAAAATATACAAAAATTACATATATTTTTTGTTGTTATATCTGTTGAAAAGATTTTTTTGTTATAGTAAAATGAAAGAAAAAGGAGATTTCTTTAATGAGCAAAATTTATACTATTACCTGCGCAAAAAATGACAATGTATTTATCCACGCAATGCCGGGTCATTTTATCAGCGCAAACAATCATATTAATTATCATATAGGAACATCGGACATAAAGCATAATCACGACGTTTCGGTGGAGGCGGCTAAGCTTTTATCCGAGTATTACAACACCAACGGTATGGATATTGACACAGTACTCTGTCTTTATGAAACCCAGGCGTTGGGCGCATACATAGCCCACGAGCTGTCAAAGCCCACTATGATGATACCCAATCCTGACCAGGTGGTATATGTATTAGGCTCGGAATACGATTCGTCAGGCAATCTTATTTTCAGAGATAACCTTAAAAGAATGATTAACGGCAAAACCGTACTTGTTTTGATTTCCTGCATAACCAGCGGACGCACCGTTGAAAAGGCTATGGACAGCGTTAAATATTACGGCGGAAATGTTGTAGGCATTGCCAGCATATTCAGTGCAAAGGATGAAATCAACTCAATTAAGGTTAATACTATTTTTAATACCGACGATGTACCGGGATACGCTTCATACACCGCCCACGACTGTCCCATGTGCCGTAAGGGCAAAGGCGTTGACGCAATCTCAAACGGCTACGGCTACTCAAAATTATAATAAGCTAACAAACAGGAAAATCGGGTCTGCGGCGCAGATTATAATACATAATTTGGTGTTGACAAATTGGATTTTTTTGATATAATGATATTACTGAATTAAACAGTACCCATTAAAGACTGTGAAGCAGAAAAAGATTTTTTATCAGCGTTTCAGAGAGTCTGCGGCAGGTGAAAGCAGATACAAGATAAAAAATGTATAGCTCTCTGCGGAGTTGCTGCTCTGAATAGTAATCAATAGGAGCAGACGATTAGCCCCGTTAACGGCTGAGGCATTGATTGATGCTAAAGGGCAGTTTAACCTGCTGCCGAAGTAGGGTGGTACCGCGTGATATTTACGCCCCTATACTTTATGTGTAGGGGCTTTTTTATATCCCCTCACAAATAAGAAAGGAGATAATTATTATGAAAAAAGGTTACGAAAAATACACACCGTTTAAGCCCATTGACCTGCCTGACCGTCAGTGGCCTAACAAGCAGATTACAAAGGCGCCTATTTGGTGCAGCGTTGATATGCGAGACGGCAACCAGGCACTTGTTGACCCGATGAATTTACAGGAAAAGCTTGAATTTTTCAAAACAATCATTGACATCGGCATAAAAGAAATTGAAATCGGTTTCCCCTCTGCCAGCGAAACGGAATATGAAATTCTGAGAACGCTTATTGAGGGCAACTACATCCCCGACGACGTTACAATTCAGGTGCTTGTTCAGGCAAGAGAACACCTGATTAAAAAGACATTTGAAGCCATTGAGGGCGCAAAAAATGTTATAGTTCATTTTTACAATTCAACCTCCACCCTTCAGCGTAAGGTTGTATTCAAAACCGATATGCAGGGTGTAATTGACATCGCCGTAAACGGTGCAAAGCTCATTTACGATTTAACCGAGGAGGAAAAGAAAAAGCATCCGGAAATGAATATCAGATTTGAATATTCTCCGGAATCCTTTACCGGCACGGAAATGGACAACGCAGTTGAAATCTGCCGTCAGGTAATGGAAACACTGCATATCACAAAGGAAAATCCAATTATATTGAATCTGCCGTCAACTGTTGAAGGCTCAACTCCCAACGGCTACGCAGACCAGATTGAATATTTCTGCCGTCATTTGCCCAACCGTGATGCCGCAATTATTTCGCTTCATCCCCACAACGACAGAGGCACCGGCGTTGCGGCAACAGAGCTTGCACTGATGGCAGGTGCAGACAGAGTTGAGGGCACACTGTTCGGCAACGGTGAAAGAACAGGTAATGTCGACATTGTAACTCTTGCGCTGAATATGTGGACCCAAGGCGTTGACCCTGAGCTTGATTTCCACGACATAAACAAAATCAAAGAAGTATATGAGAGAACGACAAAGATGAAGGTTCCGCCACGTCATCCCTATGCAGGCGAGCTTGTATTTACGGCATTTTCCGGTTCTCATCAGGACGCTATCAACAAGGGCAAAATTTATATGGATGAAAGCGGTACGGACAAATGGGAGGTACCCTATCTGCCTATTGACCCTGCAGATGTAGGCAGAGAATATGAGCCGATAATCCGCATAAATTCCCAGTCAGGCAAAGGCGGCTCCGCATTCATTCTTTCAAACAACTACGGTATTAAAATGCCGAAGGCAATGCACCCAGAATTCGGCGCAGTTGTACAGAAAGCCTGTGATGAAAAGGGCAAGGAGCTGAAAGCCTCGGAGGTATTTGACCTGTTCCAGAAGGAATACAGAAATGTTGCAGGACCTTACAGGCTGACAAAATACAAAATCACAGAAGAAAAGAATGAAGATTCAACCTTAACAAGCGTTCATTTCACCGGTGCAATAAAGTATAAGGACGAAGCACCTGTTGAAATTGAGGGCACAAGCAACGGTCCTATCGGTGCATTCTGTATTGCAATGAACGCAATCGGTCTCGGCAATTATGAATTTATAGATTACAGCGAGCACGCTATCGCCGTGGGCAGTGATTCAAAGGCAATCAGCTACATTCACCTTAAAAACCCACAGGGCAAGGACGTATTCGGCATAGGTGTAAGCCACAATATCAGCTATGCGTCTATGAAGGGTATTATCTGCGCTATCAACCGTGACCAGCCCGATACCTACCGTGACGACACAATGCCCGGTATCTTTGATGTATGTTAATAAACGTAAAAATATAGGAGGAATATATGAAAGAATATAACATTACCGTTCTTAAGGGCGACGGAATAGGTCCCGAAATTGTTGACGAATGTATAAAGGTTCTCAACAGAGCGGGAGAGAAATTCGGCTTTAAATTCAATTACAATTATCAGCTTTTAGGCGGATGCGCTATTGACGAGAAGGGTGTTCCCTATCCTCAGGAAACCGCCGACGCCTGCAAAGCCTCCGACGCAGTTTTGCTGGGTGCGGTAGGCGGTCCCAAGTGGGACAGTCAGCCCGGCAATAACCGTCCCGAAAAAGGACTGCTTGCAATCCGTGAGGATTTGGGACTTTTTGCAAATCTTCGCCCTGCAAAAATTTTTGCTCCGCTGAAATCTGCGTCACCTATTAAAGAAGAAATTATCGGCGAGGGACTTGATATTCTCATTGTTCGTGAACTGACAGGCGGAATTTATTTCGGTGACAGAGGAACATACGAGGAAAACGGCGTAGTGAGTGCATACGATACGGAAAGATACACCTATCCGGAAATCAAGCGCATTGTTAAGGCAGGCTTTGAATACGCAATGAAGCGCAGTAAAAAGCTTACCTGTGTTGACAAGGCAAACGTGCTTGACTCATCAAGGCTTTGGCGCAAGGTTATGGAGGAAACGGCAAAGGATTATCCCGAGGTTGAGGTGTCCTATATGTATGTTGACAACTGTGCAATGCAGTTAGTACGCAACCCCAATCAGTTTGACACTATTGTTACATCAAATATTTTCGGCGATATTCTCTCCGACGAGGCTTCAATGATAAGCGGTTCAATCGGTATGCTTGCCTCAGCGTCACTTGCTGAGGGAACCTTCGGACTTTACGAGCCTATTCACGGCTCTGCGCCGGATATTGCAGGACAGGGCAAGGCAAATCCTCTTGCAACAATCCTTTCAGGCGCTATGATGCTTCGCTACACATTTAATGAAAGCGATGCGGCAGACGCAATAGAAAAAGCAGTTGACATTGCACTAACAAAGGCACGCACACCGGATATTTACGAGGACGGCTTTGAGGCGGTAACAACCTGTCAAATGGGCGATTTGGTAGCCTCATTAATTTAATTTTACTAAGCAATGAAGAGAACACGCAGAATTATTACGTTCTGCGTGTTCTTTTTTGTCCCTGTTATGCAGTTGTTTTAAGAGATAATTTGAGTTTATCGGCAATCATTGCGATAAATTCGGAATTAGTAGGCTTGCCTCTCTGGGACTGAATAGTGTAACCGAAATAACCGGAAAGCACGTCAACATCTCCCCTGTCCCAGGCAACCTCTATTGCGTGACGTATTGCACGTTCAACACGGCTGGCGGTGGTGCCGTACATCTTTGCCACTGTGGGATACAGTATTTTTGTTACGGAACCCAGCATCTGAGAATCGTTGATGCAAAGCATAATTGAGGTGCGCAAATACTGATAGCCTTTAATATGAGCAGGCACGCCGATTTGACGCATTATATCCGAAATGATAACTTCAATATCATCATCGGTATAGGATTTGCCCAAACGCTTGTTTTTCTCATTTTTCCAGCCGGAAAGCCTCTGCACACGTTTTGCAACAGAAACAGGATTTGCCGGTTTTAGAAAATAATAGTCTGCGCCTGCGCTAATCATCTGCTCCTCAAAGTCGGAATTGTCTATGGAAGAAAGCAGTACAACAAGCGGTTTCTCCGCAAGAGATGCACTAATATGCTCCATAACCTCTATGGCATCTGCTCCTGTCATAAACACATCCATAATAACTGCATCAAAATGCTGTGAATCTATTGATTCAATAACAGAATTGCCGTTTTTCGGCGTAAGAACTGCATCAAACCCCAATTTTTGCAGCTCTTTGCAGCACTCCTTTCCGAAATCGTCGGAATTGTCCGCCACAAGGACTTTAATGTTCTTATTCATTTTTGTCTCTCCTTAGTAATAATATGAAAAGTATTTTTCTCCCTCTTTTCTTCCACATATTACCATATCAAGATTAAAAATGCAAGTGTTTTTCACAATTTTATGTGTATTTTTTACACTTTATTAACTATTTGACATTATTCTACATAATTTGACTGCTCTACCATGGTTTGAGCAAAAATTGCATAGCCTTTTTTGGGGTTATTTATAATAACGTGGGTAAGCGCACCCACAAGCTTTCCGTTTTGGATAATAGGACTGCCGCTCATACCCTGAACAATTCCTCCTGTTTTTTCAAGTAATTCCCGGTCTGTAATTTTAATAACCATATTTTTTTGCTGATGACTTTCGGAATAGCTGATTTTCGTAATTTCAATATCATAGCTGTGAGGTCCTGAGGAGTCAACGGTGGTTATGAGCTGTGCTTCGCCCTTTTCAACCTCCTGCTTTGATGACACGGTATATTCCTTTGCATTTTCACCTATTTGAGAATAAACGCCGTAAATACCGCAGTAGGTATTATCCGTCAGTCTGCCGATGGTATAATCCTGAAAATCACAGGTGAGAGAGCCTGTTTCACCGGAGGTAGCTTTATACACCTTGGTGACATTGGCTCCTACTGCTTCTCCCTCAAGCATTGGCATAATTTCGTTTGTATCCACATCGTTAACCTGATGCCCCAGTGCGCCGAAGGTTCCTGCGTCCTTGTTATAGAAGGTTATTGTGCCTATTCCGGCGGTGGAATCCCTGACCCACATACCGGCCTTGTAGCACCCTTCCTTATCGGAATAAACAGGAGTAAGAGTAAAGGTTTTATATCTGTCATTTCTTTTAATTTTAACTGTATAGGGCTTACCGTTGTTGTCATTAAGGATTTTTTCAACATCGTCGGAGGTAAAAACGTTCATATTATTTATGGAAATAATAATATCCCCTACCTCAATACCTGCGTTTTCGGCAGGGTTTACTTTTTTACTGCCCAAATCAACGCTTTGAGTGCCCACAACTATAACGCCGTCGGTATAAAGCTTAATGCCGAAGCTTTCGCCGCTGACATATACCTTTTGCTCTTCCTTTGAAGTAACGCTGACAGTTTTAACGGGAACAATACCCAAAACCTTAATGTTCTGACGTGAAGATGAATTTTGATAATCAACGGACGTATCCTTTTTATCAACGGAGCATGTGTAAATTGTGTTAAAAACAGTTTTTTCCTCGCCGTAAGTAACTATTGTATCCGGTGTTACAGCATTGCCCACGCCGATAAGCACAAACAAAACAACGCACACGGCAAAAAGAATTATATCAAAAATGCGAATAGCCTTTCTCATAAAAAACACCCTGTAATATTTTTGTCACTACAAGGTATTTTTAATCAGAATAATTTAGATTTATACAAGCTGACGGTTCATTTCGTCACGGATTTTGGCTAAAATTCTTTTTTCAAGCCGTGAAATATATGACTGGGATATCCCCATTAAATCCGCAAGCTGTTTTTGTGTATGCACCTGCTCGCCGTCAAGACCGAAGCGCATTGCCATAATGCGCCTTTCCTTTGCAGGCAGAGCGCTTACCACCTTCATCAGCAGTCTTTTTTCGTCCTCGTACTCAATTTCCTGACTTATTTCGTCAGGCTCACTGCCTAAAACATCTCGCAGAGTAAGCTCGTTTCCGTCCCAATCCACAGACAGAGGCTCGTCAAAGGACATTTCCGTTTTTGAATTTGAGGATTTTCTCAGATACATAAGAATTTCATTTTCAATACAACGGGAGGCATAGGTGGCAAGCTTAATATTTTTGTCCGGGTCAAAGGTTTTAACGGCTTTCATAAGACCTATCGTACCGATTGAAACAAGGTCCTCTGTGGAGGCGGTTTTTGATTCAAATTTTTTTGCTATGTAAACAACAAGACGAAGATTATGTGTAATAAGCAGTTCCCTGTGGTCATCTATGCCCCGTCTTAGCTCGTCAAGCACGGTTTCCTCCTCCTCCGTAGTCAGTGGCGGCGGCAGGGTTTCCGGACCGTTAATGTAATAACAGGAGGGAAAAATTAAACGTCTTAAAAAGTTGATTATTTTTTCAAACATACAGCACCTCATAGTATTTTCGGATTAATTATGGCGGAAAAGGATTTTTCCTTTATATCGTCGCTCATTGCTATATAAACATTGTCTATCACCTCCGTAAAATCTGACGCTTTCACCGTTACCCTATCAGGCTTAAATGCGGTCATAAGCGACTGACTGTTAACTGTTGACGTGGGTATAATGCGTGTTTTTGCGCCACGGGACAGCTCGCTGATTTTTTCTCGGTCGGCAATGATTACCGGCGCATTTGAAAACGGCTCCGTCAGATTATTTCCTGTATCCGCAAAGGCAAAAAGCGTAACGGATTTTGAATTATATTCCACAGTAACGGTATAAATCTCCTTTTTTGACAAAGTTCGATTATACAGACGTACAATAATACAGGAAAAAATATAGGCAAAAAATGCACATCCCAAAAGCGAGCGTGCGCTGATGTCAAAATAAACAACGCTGTTATGTATGACTATCATATCCGAACGGCTCAAAAAATATATACCTGCAATTATTCCCAAGAATACAAAATTTGCAAACAAAAACACAAAAAAGCTGACAACAAACTGCCTCACTCTGTAAAACTTAAAAGCAATCAGCAGAAAAACCACGGCTGCGGCAGGCTTTGACAGGGCAAGCAACACAGCACTGATATCGTCCGCAAGAATTATCAGCGAGTAAAGACCGCCGAAGGCAGAGGCGATAACCGCACGCATAACGCTGAAATTACGTTTTGACAATACTGCCGTAACACGAAGCAGGAGAAATGTTATAAAAAAATTGATTATAAAAAGCACGTCAACATATATAACCAAAATTAAAACACCCCTTTGCAATCATTATAGATTACATCAGAGGTGTTTTTTGTCTAATCGGATATTAAATTAAAATTATTTTTTAGTAGTGATAGATTTGGCCTTAGACCAAGAGGAATAATATTTTGTACCGTTTACCGTTTTATATGTACGGATTCGTACGTAATATTTTTTCTTGCTCTTTAGCTTGCTTATGGTTTTTGAGGTTGTTTTATAATTAGATACCGTTACGGTTTTCGGACTTGTAAACCTTGACGATGTACTGTACTGGATTTGGTAGCCTGTAACCTGTGTGCTCTGCTTTTTCCATTTTACAGTGAAGCCCTTTGATTTAGCCGACACACTTGAAATGCTTGTGGCTTTAGGTTTTATCGTAAAGTACAAGGTCTTTGTACCGCTGTAATTGCCCTTAAAGGTAATTTTCACGGCGTACTTGCCTACATTCTTTCGTCCGCCGGCGTAGGTAACGGTGTAATTATTTGACGAAATTGTCTTACCTTTACTGTCTGCAACCTTTACACTTGGCTTCTTAACTTTACCGTCATATGTATAGCTTGCCGACGATAAGCTGACTGTTGAAATTTTATTTATTACTGTAACCTTTGGGAACAATTTACCGCATTCGGTACAATAATAATTCTTTGTAACAGCTCCGTTTTTTGACAGTGACGCCGGATTTACAGATGTTGACTTAGCGGAAGATGATATAGTATGGGGAGAAACAGCTCCAACTCCGCTATTTGTAGGAGTTACACTTGGAGCTCCAAAGCTGTCAAATTCAATTTTATCAATGCAAACCTCTCTGTAATTTCCCCTGTCGGCATTGTCACGAAGGGTACCGTCGGCGTTGGTCTGGAGCCTTCCGTATGAAATATAATATGAATCATTGGTGGGTAAATAGAGAATTGACTGATGTCCTGTACCGTAAATACCCTTTGATGCGTCCTTCTTTAAGAGCGTACCCTGATATGAAACTCTGTATTTTATATTATTTGTTGTTGCGTAGCACACACGGTAGTCCTCGCTTGCCGTGCCGTCGGAGGACCAGGTAAAATAATACTTTCCGTCTCTTTTGAAAATAACTAAGGATTCCATAAACGAATCTGTTGACCACCAGCCGGTAGGTATTCCCGTAACTACCTTTAAAAAGCTTGTGTCTGCGCTGAGCATATCATCACTGAGCTGAACGATACAGGGAACCCAGTTTCCGAAGGTCATATACGCAGTGCCGTCATCGTCTATAAAGATTGACGGGTCAATTACACTGGGAATTGCTGCACCGTCCTTAAAATTATCCTGGAGCATTTTAGGATAAACAATCGGCTCATCCAAGGCGGTATACGGTCCGGTGGGACTTGACGCATATGCAACGCCTATTGCTTTATCGTCTATATAATGCTGTATCGGATTTCCTTCACCGTCTAAAACAACATTGCCGTCTTCGTCCAGCGTATCGGTGAGCGCACCGTATTTTTCCATATATTCAGGCTTTATTCCCGCAACATAATAGAAAAAGTATTTATCACCCACCTTTTCTATTGTGGGTGCCCAGGCATGACCGTATGACCAGGGCGAATAGGCAATTTGAACGCCGTTTTCATTTACTCCTGCTTCTTCGGCTGTGTCCGCTTCAACATCAAGAATAACTCCGTTATCCGTCCAGTTAACCATATCCTCGGATGAAAAAGCCTTAAACTGCTTTGAACCCCACCAGCCGTCACGTTCATCAATTATTCCGTCTGTTGTAGGAAATATCCAGAATTTACAGTCAAACCAATCAATATCCGGGTCTGCATAGGAGCCGTCTAAAACGGGATTTTTGCTTTCTGCGGCATCCGCAGTACACGGAATTATCGTTGCAGTAATTAACATAATAAGCGTCAGAATTACAGATAAAAGCTTTTTTGTTTTCACTATGCACACCTTCTTTGATTGTCAATCATCAATTTCAATAGTGTCAATTACAACGTCATAAACAGGCTTGTCGCTCATACCTGTTTTAACCGAGGCGATATCCTCAAGCACGTCTGCGCCGTCAATTAACTGACCGAACACGGTATGGTGAAAATCAAGCCAGGGTGTACCGCCCACTTCCTTATAATTATCTATGCACTCACGGGGATAGCCTTTATCCGTAAGCTGTTCCATCTGTGCAAGGAGGTTTGAGGGAACGGTTTTAGCCTGAACGATAAAGAACTGTGAGCCGTTTGTATTAGGACCGGAATTTGCCATTGACAGTGCGCCGTAGTAATTGCGGGCGTCAAGGCTGAATTCATCCTCAAAGCTCTTTTTCCATATAGATTCACCGCCGCAGCCTGTACCCTCAGGGTCGCCGCCCTGAATCATAAAATCCTTGATTACACGGTGAAAAATCAAGCCGTCATAATAACCGTTTTTAGCGTGAGTTGTAAAATTCTCCACCGCTTTAGGTGCAACCTGGGGAAAAAGCACAAAGGTCATATCTCCCCTGTTTGTTTTGATAACAGCCTTTACGCCGTCTTTAGCTTCCAACTGATTCATAAAATTATCCTTTCTTACAGCTTTACGTTTTTGTTAATTTCACGCAAAACCTCTTTGTCAATTTTCATAACCTTACGGTCGTATGTCATAAGTCCGTTTAATTCGTCCTCAACGTCCGTCACCTGAGTATAAACCGTGGCGGAAAGTCCCCTGTCAATTTGGGGGATTATGGTTTTTTCAAACAGACGTTTATAGGCTTTGGTAATGCTTTCCTTTGATTTATACACCTTATAGCCGAAGAATTTATCATTAAAGGTATGACCGTTAACACGTATTCCCAAACCGCCGAACTCAGTTAAAAGCCACGGCTTTTCGCCCTGCTTAACCACTATCGGAGTGAAATATATATGCTTGGAAATAACATCGGTTACTCCTCTGTCATGCCATCCTGATGCACTGTCAACAATTCTTGTTGAATCCCATTTTTTCAGCAGATTATAGGCTTTGGCACTGTCAAACTGTCCCCAGCCCTCGTTAAAGGGTACCCACATTGCAATACAGGGGCAGTTATAAAGGGTGTCAACCATTTCCTTAAGCTCTTTATAATACAAATCTCTTGCGGCAATATCCGTTCTGTGAAATGTTTTATAATCGGTATCGTCAAGATTAATGCCGATAAAGGGCAGAACGCTAACCTCAAGACCGTATTTACCGCCTCCGTTAACCATATCCTGCCATACGATAATGCCGTTAACATCGCAGTAATGATACCATAAAAGCGGTTCAATTTTAATATGCTTGCGAAGCATATTAAATCCACATTCCTTAACGGCCTTAACATCGTATTCCATAGCCTCATTAGAGGGCGGAGTTAAAAATCCGTCGGGATAATATCCCTGGTCAAGAAGTCCGTTATGAAAATACGGTTTATTATTTAAAAACAACCGAGGAACACCTTTGTTATCATTGCCCACAGAGAATTTTCTCATTGCAAAATAGGATTTTATAACATCCTTTTTGTATTTAAAAACAACTTTGTACAAAAACGGTGACTCCGGCGACCAATACTTAAAGCCGGGAATTTTAACGCATTTATCGGTGGTATCGGCAATTTGATTTTCGCCGTCATAAATAATTACCTCAACGCTGTCCTGCACACCGAAATCAAAGGTAACCTGCTCCCTGTCGCAGTCGGGGGTTATGCGGATTTTTGATACATCAATATATTCCTCCGGCACGGATTCAAGCCATACCGACTGCCATATACCCGACTGAGGAGAATACCATATTCCGCCTCTGTTTGTATTCTGCTTTCCCCGCGAATACTGATTGTCCTCGCACACATCGTTGACAATAACATTAAGAATGTTTACGCCGTCTGCAAGATAATCGGTTATGTCAAAGGTAAAAGGCGTGTATCCGCCGTGGTGAACACCTGCCCCCTTACCGTTTACAAGCACTTTTGCAATTTGGTCAACGGCTCCGAAATGTATCAGCACTCTGCCTTTGTTAAAGCCGTGGGGCAACTCAAGCTCTCTTCGATAAATTAAATATTCGTTATGCTTAAGTGCCCTGTTAACCCCCGAAAGCGGACTTTCTGGAGAAAAAGGCACGCAGATGTCGTAGGGGTATGTATCAGGTATCTGTGCCTTTGCAGAAAAGGCAAGACGCCACATACCGTTAAGGCTTATATAACTGTCACGCACAAACTGCGGTCTGGGATATTCGGGAAGCGGACGGCTTTTGTCCAAGTCCTCGCCCCATTTAGTGTAAAGCATTACTTTTCCTCCACAACGATTTTTCCGTCAACTATCTGCACGTATTTATTGCAGATTTCAAGGGCGGCTTTTTTATGGGATACAATTATACAGGTTTTATTTTTTAACTCTTTAAGATTGGTTAAAAATCTCTTTTCCGTTTCTTCGTCAAGGGCAGAGGTAGCCTCGTCCAAAAGAATAACAGGTGATTTTGAAAGCAGGGAGCGTGCAATAGCAAGACGCTGAACCTGTCCCTCCGACAGTCCCAGTCCTCTCTCGCCTATGACCGTTTCAAGTCCCTTAGGCAAATCGTTGATAAATTGGTCGGCGCAGGAAATCTCCACCGCCTGCTGAATTTCCTCCTCGGTTACATCGTCATTGATAAACAGGAGATTTTCTCTTATGGTGCCCGACAGAAGCATATTGCCCTGGGGCACGTAGGAAAACAGACGTCTGGTGTGCATATCAACAAGTATATTCTCGTCGCCGCAGTTAAGCTCAATAACACCGCTTTCAACCTTAAACACACCTAAAAGCAGCTTCAGCAGGGTGCTTTTTCCTATACCGGATATACCCATAATAGCCACAAAATCGCCTTTTTTTACGCTTAAGGAAGTGTCATTAAGAATTATATCTCTGTCATATTTGAAGGAAATATCCTTAAATTCAATGGTTTCAAGCCTGTTGTATGTATCTTCAACGTCAATATCGTTTTCGTTATTTGTCGGCTCGTCGGGGAGATTTTCAATTTCCATAAGTCTTTCAGCCGACGCCAGCAGTGCAAAATACTTAGGCATTACATTTGAAAGTGAGGCAAAGGGCGACTGTATCTGATTAACAAGCTGAAGCATTGCAGTAACAGTACCGTAATCAAGTCCGTATATAAGCCTATATGCACCGAAAACGAGAGCAAATACATAGCCCAAATTAAACACCACGTTCAGCGAAGCATTAGCCGAAATAGTGAAAAAGCGGTGCTTCATTTTAGCCTTATAGTTCTCCTCCTGCAAATCATTTGTTTCGTCTGAAATCTTTTTCTCAACCACAAAGGATTTTATTACAAGGAGATTTGACAGCGCCTCCTGAATAAAGGAGCGGGTTCTGCCCTCTGTCTCCTGTATTGCCTTGTGCAGACGTTTGAGTGTTTTTCTGAACATCTGCGTGCACAGAAATACGATTATTCCGCCCACAAGGAAAACAAGAGCAAATATTTTGTCAATAAAAACAAGATACGCAAAAGCGCAGGCAAGCTTAACTATGAAAAACAGAGCGTTGGGCAGTATGGTTGTAAAGCCCTCGGTTATAACAGTTACATCGTTGAACATTCTGTTTTGCAGCTCGCCTGTGTGGTAGGCAGATACCTTGGAAAAATCCTTTTTCATTATCACATCAAGCATGTGCTGTTTGAAAATCATTTCCAGTCTGCCCTTGCAACGCTCCGTTGCACTTCTGCCTATAAGGTTCAGTGCAGTCTGCATGGTAATCAGTATAAGAAAGCATACCGCATAGTACATAACCTTTTCAAAGGAATGGTCAACCGTAGCGGCGTTGATTATATGCTTTGAATAATTGGCATACAAAATCGTTAAAGCGGCGCCTGTAACATTTGTGAATATGAGAACATAAACCTTCCACCGCTGAGATTTGCATATTGAATAAATCCATTTTAGTATGTAAATATCGGATTTACTGAATTTTCTTTTCGGATTATCTTTCAAAACAAACTCCCCTGCTTATTTTTTAACAAATTTTCTTTTAACTCGTCCTAAAAAATTATGGGTATGCACGATTACGGGTCTTACGGGAATCAGCGCAACCCATATTTTACTGTAAAGCCTATATAGCCTGCTATTTTCACAGTCAATGTATTTTTTGCCTTTTCTGTAAAAGCCCACAAGCTTTCCGCATATCATATCGTCCGTAACATATTCCCGTTTAAGCAGATTATCGCCCATAATAATGTAGTGGTCATCGTGCACCTCTATAACACGGTGCATAATATATCTGCCGTCAGAAGTAAGATAAACGGGAACATCATATTTTTTCAGTCTGCCGTCGGGCTTTACAACAATAATATTATCTCTGTGCTGACGTATAAGA
>JBJEPO010000042.1:0-19560 GCA_051881275.1 Eubacterium sp.
AAGCGTCGCTGTAACCGTAAGCATCCTGATAAAAATAAAATTCAGCGTAATCTCCGTTATTTACGGCAGTATTAAGTGAGTCCGGCGACATACCGTTTAAACGGTATCCTGCCGCAGAGGTTTCCTCACCGAAGGCAGATGAAACCCAGCCTGCCGACGAGCAGGTAAAGGGTGCATAATCGGTAAAATCATCACCGAACATTGCTATATGAGCGGCAATAGTGGCATCCAGCATTGTAGGCTGTGTCAGTGTATCGTTATAGCCCACTGACTCTGCGTATTTGTCCGACAAATCGGCACTTACGGTAATTTCGGCAGGCTCAAGGGTGAACATACCGCCGTCAAACACGCTGTATGTGACTGTTACGCCCTTTTGGCTGTCCGTGGCAAAAGCCGTACCCGGCACCAAGCAGGACAGAAGCATGCACACAGACAATACAATTGATAATAGTTTTTTCATTTTTATCCCTCCAATAAAAAATCTCCGCTTTTCAGGCGGAGAAAAAGGGTAAAATACAACACAAAAAAGACCTGCAATAATGCAAATCAAAAATGTAAATCCCTGCTTTCCCATTGCCCGAAAGCTAATTTACCTAACGACACGTCTCCCGGCTTATGATATATTCCGAAAAAACGGAAAACGATGCGCCTTCTCGGTTTTACCCAATGGCTGCTGCATCTTTTCATCAATTACGGTAATGGCGGTTGCTCAGGATTCTAACCTGATTCCGTTTGCCGTTGGGGATATTATAGCACAGTAACCCTGTCATTGCAAGAAAAAAGACTGCCTCACGGTTTTTGTGAGACAGTCAGTAATTTTATTTCTTTTTGAATTTGTCAAAAAAGCCTTCCTTGGCAGGATTTTTCGGCGGAACATAGTTTTTGTCAAACTGCTTAAGCAAATCCTTTTGACCTTCGTTAAGATTGCGTGGAATGTCAACAATAATTCTGACATACTCGTCGCCTCTGCCGGTGGAATTTAGCCTTGAAATGCCCTTGCCCTTAAGCTTGAACACCTCGTTAGGCTGTGTTCCGGCAGGCATATTGTATTTAACGTCGCCGTCAAGGGTGGGAACTCTAAGCTCTGCACCGAGAGTTGCCTCAACAATGCTGACGTGCTTTTCGTACCAAACATCAAAGCCGTCACGCTCAAAGTCCTTATGCTTTTTAACATTTACAATAACTCTCAAATCGCCGGCAGGACCGCCGTTAAATCCGGAATTACCGTAACCGCGGACATTTACAACCTGTCTGTTGTCAATGCCGGCAGGAATATTAATATCAACCTTTGTTCTCTTACGCACCTTGCCTTTACCGGAGCATTTGGTACAGGGATTTTCCACAATCTTACCCTTACCGCCGCATCGTGAACACTGCTTTTGAGTGCTCATAACGCCGAAAGCGGTACGCTGCTGAATATTTACAACACCCCTGCCCTGACAGTCGGGACATACTTTGGGTGCGGAGCCGGGAGCGGCGCCTGTGCCCGAGCATTGAGAACAGTCCTCAACCCTTGACACCTCAACCGTTTTTTTACAGCCCTTTGCCGCCTCCTCAAATGTAATGGTAATGCTTTCCTGAATGTCACTGCCCTGCTTTGGAGCGTTTGGATTTCTGCCGCCGAAGCCACCGAAGCCTCCGCCTCCGCCGAAAAACGAGGAAAATATGTCGCCTAAATCAATATCACCGTCAAATCCGAAGCCGCCTGCTCCGCCGTAACCGCCCTGGCCTGCGCCGTAATTAGGGTCAACGCCGGCAAAGCCGAACTGGTCATATCTCGCCTTTTTCTGAGGATCGGACAAAACCTCGTACGCCTCGTTACATTCCTTAAACTTAGCCTCCGCCTCTGGATTGTTGGGATTAAGGTCGGGATGATACTTTTTCGCCGTTTTCCTGTATGCTTTTTTTATTTCATCATCAGAAGCGCCTTTACTTACGCCCAGCACCTCATAATAATCTCTTTTTTCCTCAGGCATATAAAATTGCCCTCCATATAATCAGTTTAAAACTACGCAATATCCCGCCGAAGCGGGATATTGTCAAGCATTACATTAGTTATCGTCAACCTCTGTATAATCTGCATCGTTATAGTCGGCACCGCCCTGTGATGCGTTGTCCTGAGGTCCTGCCTGAGGACCTGCCTGTGCACCCTGAGCCGCCTGTGTAGCCTCATAAAGCTTCTGAGACACCTCGTAGAACTTGTTTGTCAAATCCTCCTGTGCTGATTTGATAGCGTCTGTATTGTCGCCCTTAAGAGCCTCTTTAAGTGTGTTGAGCTTAGCCTCAAGTGCGCTCTTATCGTCTGCTGAGAATTTGTCGCCGTCCTCTGAAAGCATCTTTTCGGTCTGATATACCATCTGGTCGGCGTTGTTTCTCAAATCAACAGCCTCTCTCTTTTTCTTATCCTCGTCGGCAAACTGCTCTGCCTCACGAACTGCCTTTTCAATATCCTCCTTAGACATATTTGAAGAAGCGGTAATGGAAATCTGCTGTTCCTTGCCTGTACCCAAATCCTTAGCGGATACGTGTACGATACCGTTTGCGTCAATATCAAAGGTTACTTCAATCTGCGGAACGCCGCGTCTTGCAGGAAGAATACCGTCAAGATGGAACATACCGAGAGTTTTGTTATCCTTTGCAAATTCTCTTTCACCCTGAAGAACGTGAACCTCAACTGAAGTCTGGTTGTCAGCAGCTGTGGAGAAAATCTGCGATTTCTTAGTAGGAATGGTTGTATTTCTTTCAATGATTACGGTGTTTACGCCGCCCATTGTTTCAATACCAAGTGAAAGCGGAGTAACGTCAAGAAGAAGCAGACCCTTTACGTCGCCGCCGAGAACACCGCCCTGAAGTGCGGCACCCATAGCAACACATTCATCGGGGTTAATGCCCTTGAAGGGCTCTTTGCCGGAGAATTTCTTAATTGCATCCTGTACGGCAGGAATACGTGTTGAACCGCCTACAAGCAAAATCTTGTCAATATCGTTCATTGAAAGACCGGAATCGCTCATTGCCTGTCTTACGGGACCCATTGTAGCCTCTACCAAATCTGCTGTCATTTCGTTAAACTTTGCTCTTGAAAGAGTCGTTTCAAGATGCTTAGGACCTGTTGCGTCAGCAGTGATGAAGGGCAGAGAAATCTGTGCGGTAGTCATACCGGAAAGGTCAATTTTTGCTTTTTCGGCAGCCTCTTTAATTCTCTGCATAGCCATCTTGTCGCCGGAAAGGTCAATGCCGTTTTGAGCCTTGAACTCTGCAACAATCCAGTCCATAATTTTTTTATCAAAATCATCGCCGCCCAGGCGGTTATTACCTGCTGTTGCAAGAACCTCCTGCACGCCGTCGCCCATTTCAATGATGGATACATCAAATGTACCGCCGCCAAGGTCATAAACCATTACCTTTTGGTCGTCTTCCTTATCAATGCCGAAGGCAAGTGCTGCAGCAGTAGGCTCGTTAATAATTCTCTTTACGTCAAGACCGGCAATTTTACCTGCATCCTTTGTTGCCTGACGCTGTGCGTCTGTGAAGTATGCAGGAACGGTGATAACTGCCTCTGTAACCTTATCGCCCAGATATGCCTCTGCGTCTGATTTAAGCTTTTGAAGAATGATTGCACTGATTTCCTGAGGTGTGTAGCCTTTGCCGTCAATATTTACCTTGTAATCAGAGCCCATGTGCCTTTTAATTGATGAAATTGTTCTTTCCGGGTTGGTGATAGCCTGACGTTTTGCAACGGCACCTACCATTCTCTCTCCGTCCTTGGAAAATGCTACTACCGACGGAGTAGTTCTCATACCCTCTGCGTTTGCGATAACTACCGGCTCGCCGCCTTCAATAACGCTTACACAGCTGTTTGTTGTACCTAAGTCAATACCAATAATTTTAGCCATAATAAATCTCTCCTATCAATGTTTGCTAATTTGTTTATTTGGATATCAGTTTGCTGTTTTAACCATAGCAGGTCTGATAACTCTGTCTTTTATTTTATAGCCCTTTTGGAAAACGTCGTTAATAACCGTTTCGTCCAAGCCCTGACCGTCCTCGTGCATTACTGCATTATGAAGCTTAGGGTCAAACACGTCGCCGTTTTCGCCGTAGGACTCTACGCCTAATTTTTCAAGTGTTGCCATTAAGCTCTCAAGAGTCATTTCAACACCCTTTTTAAGTGATTCATAATCCGACTGCTCTGCATTAACAGCACGTTCAAGATTATCAATTACCGGAAGAATTTCCGTAATTACGTCGCCCTTTGCGTTGGAATAGGTCTGTTCCTTTTCCTTGGCGCTTCTGGCACGGAAATTCGCATATTCCGCCGCAGTGCGAAGCAGCTGGTCCTTTGCGTCCTTCAGCTGATCCTCAACCGTCGGCTCCTTAGCTTCCTTTTTTTCAGCCTCTTTTTCAGAAGTATTTTCTTTTACATCTTCCTTGGTCTGATTTTCGTCCTTTGACGAGGCTTTTTTACTCATATCTTATGCCTCCCTCTCTAAGAAGTTGTGATACTGTATTCATTATATAATCAACACGGGGCAGGACGGTTTCATAATCAATTCTAAGTGAACCGATAATGCCCAGCGTTGCTTTCTGCGATTCGTTATACTCAAGCTTGCCTGCCGCCATTGCCGTATTGCGAAGCTCATACACAGGGTTTTCGTCGCCTAAAAACAGTGCCGACGGAATTGTGCCCTTTGAGATTCTGTCAAGCAGTTGTTCAAGCTTACTGCGCTGTGCCAAAAATGACAAAAGCTTGTAAACATCACCCGAAAGCTCATCCTGTGATAAAAGATTTGTTTCGCCGTATATCTCAAGAGAGCCCTGGGACGCTTCACTGCAAAGAGAGCAAAGCGAGGTTAATACGGGAAGCATATCAAACACCGCAGGACCTAACCTTGGTGCCGTTGACTGAACAAGGGACAAATTTACGTCTGCCAGCGGTGTGCCGATGAAATACTCATTAATAATAAGGTAAAACAGCCGTTTAAAATCATCGTCAACCGGGCGTGTTATTTTGCATACGGAGGATTTTATCTTTCCGCCTACCGAAAGCATAACCAGCATTGCACGCTGATTACCGGCAGGAATGAGGTCTATACCCTGTATGCAGTCAAGAGGGTCCTTGACAGTGCTGTAAAAAGATGCGCACCCTGTAACATCCGCAAGAAACTTTGCACCGTCTGCCAAAAGCCTTTCCGGGTCGGAGGCGTTGACGGACAAAATTTCGTTAATCTTTTGCTGTTCCCAGGGAGTAATCGGCTTTGGCCTTAACAAATTATCAACGTAATAGCGGTAAGATGCCTTTGTCGGAATCCTGCCGCCGCTGGTGTGACGCTGTTCAAGAAAGCCGATGTCGCTTAAATACGCCATTTCATTTCTTATTGTTGCGGAGCTGATTGAGTACGGCAGAAGCTGACAAAGTGTTTTTGAACCCATAGGCTCGCCGGTCTTGATATAATGGTCAATAATCAAGCCGAGTATCGTTGACCTTCTTTCGCCAATCATTTTAACTCCTCCTAAGGTTGTTAGCACTCTCGTTGCCCGAGTGCTAACTCTATTGATTATATTATATCCATAAATTCAATTTGTCAACACTTTTTTGAAAAATATTTGATTATTTTCCCAAAATTCATAAATTTGAAATAATTTAACGCAAAAAAATCAGCCCGGCACAAAACCGAGCTGAATATTTTTTATTTTATCATTTTTGACAGAGCCAAATCCTTTGGTGTTACATTAAGCTTTGCGTCTAATTTAAGAAGATGAAATCCACTGACGGACTCGGGACTGACATCTTTTTCTTTTTTATACTGACTGTGGTCGGGCTTGCCGCTGTTAAGGAGCACTTCCTCCATTTCCTCAGTTACGCCCTCGTTATAGGTGTAAATATAGCCGTAAAAGGTCTGACCGAAATGGTCGTACATATTGGCATACGTTCTTGTATCAAAATATCCGCCGCCCCAATGGGATTCGGAAACGGTGATACCGGCGTCGCTGATTTTTTCAACTATTGCAACGTGGTTGCTCCAGCAGGCAACTGCGCCAAGCTTAGGCTCTGAGCCGTAATCGTAATAGCCTGCCGCCTTGTTCATGCCGTACCAGTCACCTGCACTGCCGTGAGTAAGCTTAGGTGCCTCGCCGTTCATTTCGTAAATTCTGCCGTAGGCATAAGCCACACAGTTTGGCATTGGTGTACCGGTTTGGAAATAAACATTTTTTTCGCTTGAATAATAAGATATTGATGAATTAGGTGCGCTCAGACGAGGCTCGTATCCGCTGTCGGAGGCATATACGGTGAATGGTGTTGCCAAAGAAATAATTACTGCTAAAAGTAAAATGGGAATTGCGAGTATGGTTTTTCGTTTAGTCATAATAATGAAATCCTTTCCTCAATTCGCAAAGGATTATAACAGAAATGACATTTTGTAATCTATGGCAAAATGTAACAACGTATTTGTAACCTTTTTGTAACATTTGTGTAATGTTTACAAAATTTGTTGTTTTGTGTTGACAAATTAGGCAACTATCGTCTATTAACTTTGTTTCGCTAAAAAAATCAGCCCCTCAAAAGAGGGGCATAATTTGTGAAATGTTATAAATAATATATAATTTTTAATAATTAATTACTATTATATCCTTGCAACTCCGTCTTTTACGGCGGCGTCGGCAACTGCTTTTGCCACAGTATCCTTAATACGAGGGTCAAAGGCGTAGGGAAGAATATAATCTGCCTCAAGCTTGTCATCATCAACAAGAGATGCGATGGCATAAGCGGCGGCAATTTTCATATTCTCGGTAATTTGGCTTGCTCTTACATCAAGGGCACCGCGGAAAATACCCGGGAAAGCCACAACATTATTGATTTGGTTGGGGAAATCCGACCTACCTGTACCAACAATCTTTGCTCCTGCCGCCTTTGCCTCGTCGGGCATAATTTCGGGGGTAGGATTAGCCATAGCCAAAACGATTGGGTCGGGATTCATTGTCTTAATCATTTCCTGTGTAAGTACGCCGGGAGCGGAAACACCGATGAAAATATCCGTGTTTTTAACTGCGTCGGCAAGTGTTCCCTTAGTCATTTCCCTGTTTGTAACCTTTGCAATAGCCTCCTTAGAAGGATTAAGCTTTTCTCTGCCCTCATAGATTGCGCCTGTACGGTCACAGAGAATAACATCACGCAAGCCGAGAGTCATAAGCAGCTTTGCAATGGCAATACCTGCGGCACCGGAGCCGTTAATTACGGCTTTACAGTCACCCAGAGCCTTGCCTGTAAGCTTTGTTGCATTGATAAGTGCGGCGGAAACTACAACCGCGGTACCGTGCTGGTCGTCGTGGAAAATAGGAATGTCACATTTAGCTTTGAGCTTTTCCTCAATTTCAAAGCAACGGGGAGCGGCAATATCCTCAAGATTAATACCGCCGAAGGAACCGCTGATGTTATAAACAGTTTCAACAAACTCATCAACGTCCTTTGTTCTTACGCAAAGAGGAAATGCGTCAACTCCGCCAAACTCCTTAAACAGAACGCACTTGCCCTCCATAACCGGCATACCTGCCTCCGGTCCGATATCGCCGAGGCCGAGAACGGCAGAGCCGTCTGTTATAACCGCAACCATATTCCAGCGGCGAGTCAGCTCCCAGCTCTTATTATAATCCTCCTGAATTGCAAGACACGGCTCCGCTACGCCGGGAGTGTAAGCAAGAGAAAGAGCGTCCTTATCGCCGACCTTTGCCCTTGCAACAACCTCAACCTTGCCCTTCCATTCTCCGTGAAGCTTTAATGATTCTTTACGATAGTCCATTTTTATACCCTCTTATATTTGTTATATTTTATTTTATATTTAGTCTTCCCATGGGAACTTGTACTGAGTAAGTCCAAGCTCGTCACGAACCTGATTCATTTCCTTTTGAACAGACTCGTTAATGGGAACGCCGTGGTCCTTTCTCTCCTGCCATACAAGCCATTCCTTCTCCCCTGCGGTGTAGATTTTTTCTGCGCCGGGAGCCTTTCTTGAATTGCGGACAGAACGTATAATGTCGCCTGCTTTCTTTCTTGTTTCCTCCTCGCCTACAAAGTGATTTGTGTCAATGGCGATAAAGAAGTGACCAAGATGATAAGGCACGAGATTTCCGTTTTCATCCTTGCCGTTAAGGGATTTGCCGTACTGACCGTCCTGGAGTGCGGCCGAAAGCAGTTCAATAACCATAGCGTAGCCGTAGCCCTTGTAGCCGCCCAAAGCCTCGCCGATACCGCCCAATGTGGTAAGGGCTGCCTCGCCGTTTCTTATTTTCTTAAGCGCAACACCTGCGTCGCCCTCAATAGATTCGCCGTCAAGGCCGATGATGGTGCCGGGATGAACCTCCTCGCCTATTCTCTCGTAATATTCAATCTTACCGTTTTGTGTAATTGAAGTGGCACAGTCAATTACAAAATCAAAATCCTCGTCGGTGGGAATACCGATTGTCAGCGGATTTGTACCGAACATACCCTCAACACCGAAGGTAGGTGCAACTGAAGGACGGGCATTTGTACCGGTGATGCCGATACATCCCTGCTTTGTTGCCTGAGTTGCATAATAGCCTGCGATACCGTAGTGACAGGAATTTCTTACTGCAACCATACCCAGACCGTACTGCTTAGCCTTGTCAATGGCCATCTGCATTGACTTATAGCCTATTACCTGACCCATACCGTCGTGACCGTCAACCACTGCAGTACAGGGAGTTTCCTTAACAATCTCAAAATTTGTAACAGGATTTTGGATTCCTGCCTTAATTCTGTCAAGATATATTGGCTTAAACCTATTACAGCCGTGGCTTTCAATACCTCGTCTGTCAGATTCAAGCAGTACATCCGTACAGATTTTTGCGTCCTCCTCGGGAATACCGTAGCCGACAAAGGCATCGGTGATAAAGTTAATCAAGGTGTCCCAAGGACATACAACCTTTCCCATAATAAAATCTCCTTATCTGTGTGCAGAACGTCGGAAACAACGCTCCCGTATCATATTTATTACAATCTTATGGTGTGCTGTTGCCGACACACCGTAATATGACTGATAATTTATCTTTCCCAATTTCGTGAGCGTTCAACCGCTCTTTTCCATTCGGAATATTTTTTATTTCTCAGCTGAGCCTCCATTGACGGAACAAAAATTTTATCTACCTGACGGTTGCGCTCAATCTCCTCGGTGCTTTCCCACACTCCTGTGGCAAGACCGGCAAGATATGCGGCGCCGAGAGCCGTAGCCTCTCTGTTAACAGGACGGTTTACATTACAGCCTGTCATATCCGCCTGCATCTGCATCATAATATCCGACACGGACGCACCGCCGTCAACACGCAAATCCTTCAGCATAATATCGCTGTCCGACATCATAGCCTCCAGCAAATCCGTCATCTGATAGGTTATGCTTTCAAGCACGGCACGGCATACATGTTTTTTGTTAACAGACCGAGTAAGACCTATCATTATTCCACGGGCATACATATCCCAATACGGTGCTCCCAAACCGGTAAAGGCAGGCACAATATAAAGTCCGTTTGTATCCGGCACCATTTCTGCCAAATCGTCGCACTCTTTGGCAGTGCTGATAAGCTCAAGCTCATCACGAAGCCATTTGATTACAGAGCCTGCGTTAAATGCAGAGCCCTCCAAATCGTAGGTAACCTTGCCGTCAAGCCCCCAGGCAACGCCGGACAGAAGATTTGACTTGCTGTTAATTCTCTCCTCGCCTGTATTCATCAGCAGGAAACAGCCGGTGCCGTATGTATTTTTAGCCTGACCCTTTTCAAAGCATCCCTGACCGAACAGAGCACCCGGCTGGTCGCCGACTGCGCCGGCAATGGGCACGCCTTTAAGCTCCTCAATACCTGTTATAGGCTCAACCTCTCCGTAAATCTGACTTGACGGAACAGGCTTTGGAAGCATACACATAGGTATTCCCATTTTTTCGCACAGATATTCGTCCCAGCAGAGCTTATCAATATCAAAAAGCATTGTACGGCAGGCGTTTGAATAATCGGTAACGTGCACCTTGCCGTGAGTAAGATTCCATATAAGCCAGGTATCTATTGTACCGAAAAGAAGCTCACCGTTTTCCGCACGCTCTCTTGCACCCTCAACATTGTCAAGAATCCATTTGATTTTCGTGGCGCTGAAATATGCGTCAATCAAAAGTCCCGTTGTGCTTTTAACATAATTTGAAAGTCCCTCGCTTTTAAGCTGTTCGCAGTAGCCGGCAGTTCTTCTGCACTGCCAAACGATAGCGTTATACACAGGCTTTCCTGTTTCCTTATCCCAAATAACAGTAGTTTCTCTCTGATTAGTGATACCGATACCTGCAATCTGCTTGGGGTCGCCCTCAAACTCACGCACGCATCCCATCATTGCGCTAATCATACTGAACAATATTTCATTTGCATCGTGCTCAACCCAGCCGTTCTGCGGATAATACTGGGTAAATTCATTCTGACTTTTTGCTACAATTTCGCCTTTTTTGTTAAAAATTATTGCACGGGAGCTTGTAGTGCCCTGGTCCAGAGCCATTACATATTTTTCTGCCATTATAAATCCCTCTCACATAAAAATAAAGGTTAGTACTACCAACCTTTATTTTACTATATAAAATATTAATATGTCAACAAAGCAAAAGTCACGAAAATAGCACTGCTTATTTGTCTAATTTGACTTAAATATATTATTTCAACATACAAATTGTGAAAAATAAATAAATTATCAGTCGTTTGAGCCGATATTGTTTTCAATAAAATTAACGATGTCCTCAACGGTTTTCATCTGCTCGATGGTTTCGTCGGGAACCTCTATTGAATACTCGTCCTCAATGCTCATAACAATGTCAATGGCGTCAAGGCTGTCTGCGCCCAAATCGTCCACCAAGCTTGACGTAAGTTCAACATCATCTTCGTTGATTCCGAGCTGTTCAACAAGTATTTCTTTAACTTCGTCAAAAATCATAACAAACACTCCTTAAAAAATTTGTTGTTAATATCACTGCGTTGTGTTATTATCATATTATAAACTTTTTTGCGATTTGTCAATAACGAGGTTGAAATTTATGAAATCATTTGCACTAATCGGATATCCTCTCGGTCATTCAATGAGCGGAGTAATCCACAGAGAATTATTTAAAATAAGCGGTGTTCAGGCAGATTACGCCCTGATTGAAACCGCTCCCGAGCTTCTTGAAAAAAATTTTGAGCAGTTAAAAAATTTGAACGGTTTTAACGTTACTATTCCACATAAAATAAATATAATTCCTATGCTTGACGAGCTTTCCGACAGGGCAAGGCTTTTCGGTGCAGTAAACACCGTTGATATAAAAGGCTCAAAAGCCACAGGTCACAACACCGACTGCCACGGCTTTTTGCGTGCACTTAAAATGGCGGATATTGAGCTTGGCGGAAAGGTTCTTCTCTGCGGCAGCGGCGGAGTATCAAGAATGTTTGCCTTTGAAAGCGTAATGGCAGGAGCCGACCTGACAATAGCAGTCAGAGAGGCTGATGTGCCGGCGGCAGAGGAAATAAAAAAAGAAATTAAGGCAAAGCTGGACAAGGATATTAACACAATTTTACTGTCCAAGGCGGAAAAGGACTGGGATTTAATAATCAACGGAACTCCTGTGGGAATGTACCCCAATGTAAACGCCTGTCCTTTAAGCGAGGACATAATACTTTCGTCAAAGGCTGTATTTGACGCAGTATATAACCCAAAGGAAACTGTTTTTGTTAAAACGGCAAAGGACGCAGGACTTAAATATTCCAACGGACTGCCGATGCTTGTATGGCAGGCGGCGGTTGCACAGGAAATATGGAACAGCGTGCACTTTGAACAGCAGGACATCAAAAAGGTTATTGAGATTACTCAAAAGGAGCTTGACAAATAATGGACAGTATTGTGCTTTGCGGATTTATGGGCAGCGGAAAAACCGTTGTAGGAAAAGAGCTTGCCAAAATAATGGGATGCAAATTTATTGACACGGACGAGCTTATTGAACAGGAACAGGGCGTGGCGATAAAGGCGATTTTTGCAACAAGAGGAGAGGATTATTTTCGTGATTTGGAGCACGATGTATGCAAAAGGATTGCCGATATGAAAAACTGTGTAATCTCCACCGGCGGCGGAGCAATGACCTTTCAGCGCAATGTTGACGCACTCAAAGGCAAAAGCAGTATAGTTTTTCTGGACGCATCATTTCCCGTTATATGCGACAGAATAGGCGACAGCACAAACCGTCCTCTTTTTCAAGACAGAGACAAGGCAAAGGCCCTTTATGACGAAAGAAAAAGCAAATATTCAGCCGCCGCAGATTATATAATTAACGGCGATATGTCGGCGAGAAAAACGGCTTTGGAAATTGCTCAAATTTTCAAATAAATTAAAAATGTTGAAAATTCAGACAGTATGTGATATAATGTCACATATTTATGGAGCCTATCTATGATTGAAGCAATAACCGCTTCACCTGAACTGCTTTTATACATTCAGGACCTTTTTGAACCGAGGTGTTATAATGAGCGCAAAAAGTGCCGAGCAGGAAATTACTCACGACGTTGCCGTGTTTAAAAAATACAGAAATCTGCTGGCTGAACTCACAAGAAAAAACATTAAATTAAAATACAGAAATTCATGGCTTGGAATATTTTGGAGCTTTCTCCAGCCGCTTTTGAATATGATAGTTTTATCTGTTGTATTCGGCGGAATATTCGGAAAGCACAGCAAGTACATTGTATGCTATCCGGTATTTCTTTTTACAGGACGTTTACTGTTTGACTTTTTCTCAACGTCAACCAAGCAGGCTATGACATCCTTTAGGCGAAATTCGGCAATTATCAAAAAGGTATATGTGCCGAAATATATGTACCCTGTTTCATCACTGCTTTCCACCTTTGTAAACTTTGCAATATCACTGCTATGTCTTGTATGCGTGTGGATATTCTTTAAGGTTACGGGAATACAGGGAGGCGGAGATTTGCATATCACCTGGTATGCACTGCTTTGCGTTGTTCCGATGTTTCTTATTTTGGTTTTTTCAACAGGCGTAGGGCTTATCCTCTCTGTTTTATCGGTATATTTCCGTGATATAGAATATATTTGGGACGTTTTGCTCAGACTGCTTTTATATATGGTTCCTATCCTTTATCCTTTGCAGAAAATCACTACTCCCTGGGTAATTTACATTATCAAAATTAACCCGCTGTATTCTATGATAGAGCTGTTTAGACAATGCGTTTTGTACGGCTACATTATGAGCTGGAGGATGTTGCTTTATGCGGCGGTTGTATCGGTTTTAACGCTGATTATTGGCATTATAATTTTCAACTGGAAGAGCGACGATTTAATTTATCATCTTTAATGCAACCTTTTAAACGGCACAGGAAACCTGTGCCGTTAAGACTGTGATAAATGGTCTGAACCACGCCGAAAATTAATATTTTTAACCTAATTTTGTCTCCCTTGCGTAAAGGGAGATGTCAGCATTTTTGCTGACAGAGGGATTCTTAAATGGGGATTAGACATCGAGTCTAATCCCCATTTGGCGTTTTCCGTTTTTTGCGATAAAGCGGTACCATCGTACAGCAATTATCGCAAAAAAACGGAATTCAGCTTCATTTCTCGCAGTCTGTCAGCGTATATAATTTTTGTTTAAAAGCATCGTTAAAGTGAAATCACATTTTACCGTTGATTTTCTTCTTCATATTCCTTTGAATACTCTACATTTTGTGTAGTTGGAATAGGAACGCCCATTTCCGTTCTTCCGTCAGGCTGG
This sequence comes from Eubacterium sp., assembly GCA_051881275.1. Taxonomy (GTDB): domain Bacteria; phylum Bacillota; class Clostridia; order Oscillospirales; family Acutalibacteraceae; genus Eubacterium_R. The sequence continues at coordinate 13,785 of JBJEPO010000042.1, forward strand.
ACGGTGGGATTTGCGACGCTTGCACAGTATCGGTTTACAATATCCGGCGACAAACAGTATTTTTTTTGATAATCCTTACCTTTATGATTCATCGCTGTCGTCTGTCCTGCCCATCAAATAATTAGATACTGCTTTCATATCCTCAAGACTGTTCATTTTTGCCCCGGACATTATCATTGACTGCTGTACGCTTTTCGGCAGAGAGTCAAAATAGCTTTGCATCCCGGGCGTTAAATTAAATAAATCAGGCATAATTATATCTCCTTTCAATATAATTATGCCCCTTTTTATTTTAAAATCATTTTTCAAATTTTTACAAAAAATCACGTCCGTCACGGCTTTTACACCGAAACGGACGTTATATAATTAATTATTTTTTCTGAGGACCGTTATAGCCGTTAGCCTTTTGGAATCCGGCAATCTTATCAATTACGCCTAAAACAACGTCAAAGCCGTCGCCCACGGTTTCCATTTCAAAACGCTCGGGCATATCGCGCCAGGTGTGATAGTAATATGTAAGAACAGGATTTTGCGCCGCAAATGTAACGGATTTAATGCCTGCCTTTGTCATAGGCGTACTGTCGCATCCGCCCACAGGATTGTGAATACAGCCGTTTGTTTTGCTTTCAATACCAAGCTCTGCAAAGGTGTCCTTAAACATTTTTTCCAAATCGGTATCAAAGCGTGTAAACTGCCAGTCGTCCTGAATAACAACCTCAAAATACTCTTTATCTGCAACAGAGTCAATGTTAATATTCCAAGCATTCTTTGACAGGTCGTCGTCCTTATGCTCGGCGGCAAATGCCATTGAGCCTCTGAGACCTGCCTCCTCAGAGCCGCAGTTAAGGTCAACAATTCTGCATCTCTCAGGCATCTTTTCGGGGTGCTCCTTGAAATACTTAATAACCGCATAGCTGAGGGCACATCCGGTTGCATTGTCCATAGCGCCTCTTGACGCATTCTTTTCGTTGGGGTCAGCCCACATTACAACAAACATACTGCCGATGGCGGTAATAATGGGAATGAAATACATTGCAAGGGTAAATCTGCCAAAGGACTCCGATGCAATAAGTCTGTAAGCCCAGGCGGCGCCTGTATCTACTCCGAGATAAATAATTGCCATTGCGATGGAAACCGCAATTTCATAGAACACGCAGATTGCGCCGAAGCCTACCTTGCCGTAGGTGGCAATGATACCCAAAACAGGCTTATCCTTATATTTGTATGCGTGCTCCGAATGTCTCCAGGTCCAGCTGGTGTCGGTATGACCCGAAAGAATGATTGTATAATCATATTCACCGCCGGGAGGCAAAAGCTCGCCGTATGTATTCTGGGAAATAGCCTGCTTAAAGAACATATCAAACCAGGTTTTGTAAAGGAATACGCCTGCTACAAGCCAAACGAGAACAACAATTCCGCTCAGTGCCATTCCGTACCATAATGTGTGTATGGAAAAGGCAAAATAAACAAGCAAGCTTAAAATCACGCCTGCCCAGCCTGCGTAGGGAATACCGCCGATTGACGCTCTCGGTGATACTGCAAATTCCTCCTGCTTAGGCTCAATACCGATTTCACGGAGCTTGTCGCCCATATAGTCGGCATACTTCTTTTCGCCTTCAGAGCCCGGCAGACGGGAGCCGATTTTCTTTGCGGCATGCTTTACGATGTCATAAGCTTCCTGCGCATACCGTCTGTTTTCTTCTTTCATAACTTGACCTCCTGATGAAAATATATGAAATTATTTTAGCACATTAAAGCAATAATTTCAAGACAAGTGGTGAATAAACAGACCGGATAATAATTTAGGCTCAAACCAGGTGGATTTAGGCGGCATAATTTTGCCTGCATCCGCTATGTCCATTAAATCATCAACTGTTGTGGGAAACATTGAAAAAGCAAGGCACATATCGCTGTTTGCTCTTTTTTCAAGCTCGTCAAGCCCTCTTATTCCGCCGATAAAGTCAATTCTGTCATCATTTTTAGGATTTTTAATTCCTAAAACCGGGTCCAGCAGATTGTTCTGCAAAATTGAAACATCAAGCCGTGCAACCGGGTCATTTTCGTCAAAGGTGCCTTTTTTGGCAGACAAAATATACCATTTTTTGCCGTAGTACATACCGAAGGTATGCTTTCTTATGGGATGGAATTGGTGGTCGGTTTAGGAAATATCAAAATTCTTCCTCACAAGAGCGGTCAATTCCTCAAAGGAACAGCCGTTCAAATCCTTTACAACACGGTTGTAATCCATAATTTCAAGCTCGTTGTCGGGAAAAGCCACCGCAAGAAAATAATTAAACTCATCATCTATCGTAAAGCTGGGATTTTCCTCTCTGCGCATCTGTCCAACCTTAACGGCGGAGGCGCATCGGTGATGACCGTCGGCGATATACATACTTTCAATACCGTCAAAGGCGTTTACAAGCTTGTCAATAACGCTGTCATCATCAACAACCCACACGGTTTGGCGCACACCGTCGGCGTCAAAATCATAAGCAGGCTCGTTTTCGCTCATCCACATTGACACGGCCATATCAATACTGTGCTTTTGCCTGTAAGTAAGAAAAATCGTTCCCGTATTGGCGTTGCAGGTATTTACGTGATTAATTCTGTCCTGCTCCTTTTTAGCAAGAGTGTGCTCGTGCTTTTTTATGACGTTATTGAGATAATCGTCAATTGAGGCACATCCGACTATGCCCACCTGGGCTCTGCCGTTCATAACCTGCTTGTAAATATAAAGGCAGGGCTTTTCGTCCTGTATTAAATCGCCGTTGCTTTCAAGGTTTAACAAATTTTCTCTCGCCTTGTCGTAAACCGCCTGAGAATAGTGGTCTGTATCAGGAGGCAAATCAATTTCCGCCTTGTCAACGTGCAAAAATGACAAAGGCTTGCCCTGAACCTGCGCTCTCGCTTCCTCACTGTTCATAACATCGTAGGGCAAAGCCGGTATAAGTGCCTGATTTTTTCTCGCAGGGCGAAAAGCCCTGAAGGGTCTGAATACTGCCATAGCTTTCTCCTTTTCAAAGGAATATGATTATCTATTATATTACATATCTACGGCATTGTAAACAAAAGTATTAGAATTTTATTATCTAAACATTATACATAAATATGTAACGCCGTTTTGGTTAAAGTTTCTGTACTCGTTGCCCAAAACCACCGTTGAGGACTGAACAAGCTTTAAATTTTTACCGGAAAGTGTTACGCCTGTGTTGGAGCCGCTGCTGGTAAAAACGGCAAAATAGTTATAATTCGCCTCGTTGGCAATATCCGTTACCGCAGGCGTATAATTTACCGCAAAAACTATTCCCCACACCGGAGTAAAATCACAGTTCAGCGCAAGAGTGCGTGAGGAAGAACCGTTGCCGAAATATGTTTGAATAAAATAAGGATTGTTCCACGCCTGCTTTTCACCGTCGCTTGTGTGAGCCACCGTGTCGGAGCAATGATTTGCCAAAGCACTGTCAATTATTGCATTGTCCGTATTAAAATCCTCTCTTTTGGGTATGTCGGAGCTTATCCAGCTGTTAAGTCCGTAATTTTGAGTTTTATTTGTACTGCTCATATATTTTTCTCCTAAAGTTCAAGTTCAATTTCACTGCCCTCTATGGTGTCAATTATGCCAAAGGGCAAAAGCAATGCGTCCATCTGATGAAAAGTCAGCTCGCAATTATCTCGCTCCCACCAGGAAAGTCCAAGACCGGAGCATTTCGTATGCGTAAAGGGAAGGATATATCCTCTGATAAATCTGCCCAAACGGTAAAAATCATCATAATCCACATCACGAAAAATCAGACAGTCCTCTGAAATTTCAAGGGTTCCGGAGCCTATAAGGGCAAATTCCTCATAAAATTTAGTTTTGTCAAAGGCACCGAAGCCTGCGCTTAAAGCGCCGATGATACTCTCCTTTACCTGCCGTGTATTTTTGCCGGTTATGTCAATATCAAGCAATGACACATATTTTTCAAGGGAATTTAAAGTATCGCCCTGCATAAAAATTTCAGACGAAATACTGTCAATATAATCCCTAACCATACTCAGTCCAAAAGCGTAAGCGGTAATTTCGGCGGTGGAAAAACCTTTTTCGCCAAACTGTATTCCTATGCCCGAAAGCAGATTTTTCATTCGCTCAAATTCACTGTTCATAGCATTTCACCGTCACAGTACCGAATTTAAAATATTTGCCGCCGGGGCAGTAAATAACGCCGTTGGAGGCGTTTGAGCTCATCACATCACAGAATTTTACACCCTCAACACCACAGACCGCCGACGCCGCCCTGCTGAGTATAAGATTTTCCTCAACCGAAAGAGAGTCAATATAATTCACAAGTGCATTTTTAATTTGCTCCTCGGTATCCTCCGTGTCAAAATTGTCAATATAAGCCTCAACTGACATATTTGCCGGATAGCTGTCGGCTCTGCTAACCTGAATGTCGCAAAGGGCAATTTGTGATATCATAAGCGCATCCTTCACCTTATCAACCGTATCCTGAGTCAGCTCGCCGCTTTTTGTTCTCACATATACACAAACAGTTTTGCTGTCGCTTGGCTTAACAAGGCAGTCGGTAATATCGTCTATTTTGAGAATTACATTTCTCATTGACTCCGCCGATACACCGTTGGAGGGCACGCTGTAAGAGTAAGCTATGCGTTTTTGCAGGGCGCCGTCGCTTTCTTCGTCATATCCGCCTGTAAAGGGCGTTTCGTTAATGACGGAATAAACGGATTTAGGCGGGTTAACCATAACGGTAACCTCCCCTGCCGGTGCATTGTACTGCTCTCCTGCCTCAGTTGAAGATGCGCTTACGGTAACTGAAAGCTCACCTGCCGGAATAACGGCGTTTTCGTCTGTGGAAAACTGAATATACGGTCTGTTGGCACAGGAGCATATTGTGCCCTTTTCCACCGCCACATCCTCTGGGGCAGGTTCAATTAAGCCAAAGGTCAACGTGCCTGTGGACCTTGTGGGAGATTTTCTTGTTATACCTCGCATTTCGGCGTGACGGTCAAGATACTGACCTGTTGCCGTTTTTGCAAACGCCTGTTTAAGTATATAATCACCGTAGCATTTAAGAGAAAAAAGCTCGCTTGCCACCGCTTTGAATCTGGCGCCTAAATCACCGTTTAAATCTACGTTTTCACCGCTTATTTCAAAAAATTTGTTTTTCATTGAATTAAGTATTTCATCATAAGTCAGATTCACGCTTTATCTCCACCTGCCTTTCTTCATCGTTAATAATTAAATCAAAAATATATCTGTCCTGCACCGTCTGCGCCTTTTTTACAAAAACTCCGTCAATACTGTCCAGCGCCTGTCTTGCATAGCATAAAGCGTACTCGTCCTGAGGTGCGCAGATAATATCCGACAGCAGACTGCCGTAATTTTTGTCGGGATAAAATTTTCCCCTGTGCGCCGTCAAAATCAAAATCACCGACTGAACAATCTCGTCAATAAATTCGGTCTTTTCCAAACCGCTTTTTTCACTGCTTTTCACATAGTCGCCGTTAACAAGCTTTTCGGTCATTTTATCATCCTTTCTCCTGAATTTTTCCGTCGGGAGTAACTGTAAGGGAATTGATAATAACGCTTCCGTCGTTTTTCAGCACCAAAAACGCTCCCCCTGCGGACTGTATCTTTATTTCTCCCGGTTCAAGCCCCGAGGAAATGTTTTTTGTACCCACAGCCGCACCGCCGTCGCAGGAGGGTATAAGAAGAACGTCCTCTCCCGACGGTACGGCGCAGGAATAACCGAAAGGAGTATAGGTGCTGATATTTCTG
>JBJEPO010000043.1:0-19012 GCA_051881275.1 Eubacterium sp.
CAGTAGCTGTATTACTGCCGGTCCGGTTGCGTATATGGAAGATATTTTGCGAGAAATGATAAAAAACGGTGTTTTAAAGCAGGCAGACCCAAAGCTGCTTGCCGTGGAGTTTTTTGCACCGTTTTATCTGATTTTGAATTTTTACGACACATCACAGGATAAGGCGAAATGCCTTGAACTGCTTAATAGCAGTATTGAGCGATTTTTTGATATTAACTTGTTAAAGGAGAATTGATATGAAATATATTTTAAGTGAAAAATACAACACGCCTGAATTACAGTCAAAGATAATGGGACCTAACCCTGTAAAATTAGAGGAAGAATTGCTTATTAATCATAAAATTCCCAAAGGCAGTATTGTTTGCGACTTGGGAAGCGGTCAAGGTTTAACCAGCGTATTTCTTGCAAAGGAATACGGCTTTACCGTTTATGCCGCAGATTTATGGAGCGAACCGGCGGAAAACCGAGTGTTTTTTGATGAAATGGGATTGAGCAGGGAGCAGATTATTCCGGTAAAAGCAGATGCCTGCCACCTGCCCTTTGAAAAGGAATTTTTTGACGCTGTTGTCAGCACCGACTCATACAACTATTTCGGAAGAGATGAGCACTATCTTGACGACAAATTACTGCCCTTTGTTAAAAGCGGAGGATATATTTATATCGCTATTCCGGGTATGAAAAAAGACTGTCACGATAATCTGCCGGAGGAGCTTTTACTGTCCTGGAATGCCGAACAGCTTGATTATATGCACGATGTTGATTATTGGACTGAAATTGTAAGTAAAAGCAAAAAAGCCCACGTTATTTCCGTTAAAGAAATGGAAAGCAACGAGGAGGTATGGGCAGATTGGCTCAAGCAGGAAAACGAATACGCCGTAGGCGACAGAAAATCAATGGAAGCCGGCGGCGGTAAATATCTCAACTTTATCTCTATTGTCCTTCAAAAGAAATAATACCCAAAGCATAAAATAACCGTCTGCTAAATCAGCAGGCGGTTATTGTTGTGTGATTATTTTGTGTCGGGAAAAAGCTTTTTAGCCAGATTTCTTTTAATCATTACGTAGTACAGCGTAGTGCCTAAAACGAGCATTACTCCTAATTCTCCTAAAGCCACAAGACCGCCCTGTAACAGAAAGTCGGCAAAAATAAAATCTCCGTCAATGAAAAAGGCTTCAATTTCCCACCCAACAACTACGCCGTTGAACAGGGCAGGCATAAGCATGGCGGGCAGGGGATATGTTTTGATTTTTACATTGCGAAGCAGGTAGATACATACCGTTGCTCCAAGCGTGGCAAGGGAGCCGAAAATCATATCCAGCGGAAGTCCCTGTCCGATGTTGTACAGATTTGATATAACGCATCCCAGCGTAAGCCCCGGTATGGCGGCAGGTGTAAACAACGCAAGGATGTTCAGCGCCTCCGACACTCTGAACTGCACTGCGGCAGAGGTTGTGCCGGGCAGAAGGAAATTCTGGGCGTAGGTTAATGCGGCGTACATTGCTGCAATGATAGCCGTCTGTACAATGAATAATACCTTTTTGTTCATAATTCAATTGTCTCCTTAGTTTTGTTTTTAGAAGCTTCGCAAAGCGAAACTGGTCAGGATGTTGCGAACTGACAAAAGGTATTATAATTCATTGCTGAGCAAAATGCAATATGTTCAAATAGTATTTTTTATATATTCACAGTATAAGCCGAGAATGTCAATATCTGTCTTATCATACACCATTCTTGCGCCTACGGTGTCCTCAATTTCGTTAAAAACAATTTTTTCGTTGTTGAAAACAAAATCTATTCCGTAATAGTCACCGTCCAGCAGAGATATAATTCTGTTTATATGCGCCCTTTCGCTTTCGCTTAATTCGTAGGGCACGGCATTTCCTCCAAGGCAGTAGTTGGAGCGAAAATCTGTTTTGCTTTCACGCAAAATTGCCGTTATAATTTCACCGCCGATTACCCAAACACGCAAGTCCCGTCCCAAATCAGAGGCGGGCTTTTGGCAAACGCAAGCCTCGTCGTACAGGGATTTGTCATAACACATAACAACGCACTGTCCGCCGTGACCGTCAACGGGCTTTTTAACAAAAGGCACTTTGCAGTATCGTGTAGGCATAATTTCTATTGAATTTTGTTCCATAAAATCATAGCAATTCTGCTTGTTATTGGCGAGCCTTGAGAACGTTGAGGGATTAAATACCCTTATGCCGCGGCTTTCAAATTTTTCGGCAATTTTGTAATCGTTTGTCCTGTTAATTACAAAGTCTGCCTCGCCGTCAAAATCGGGAGTAACAAGCTGAGCGCCTAAAGCAGAGGTGATTTTCTTAACCGCAAAAGCGTTGCGCCTTGCTTCTTCGGGGGCGTATATCAGTACAGGCTTCATATCTTTTCCTTTATTGTTTCAAAAATCAGCGGAGCAATGTCAATGCCTACCGTGTTCATAAGATTTATAATGTGGGCGTTTGAGTTTACCTCGCACACACTGCCGTCCTCCAGCATATCAACTCCGGCAAAGGTTAAGCCTAATTTTTTGCAGGCGTTTACGGCTGTTTCAATTTCCGATTTTGTCGGTGAATAGGGAACAGCAGTACCGCCGTTTGTTATATTTGAGCGAAAATCATTTTTGTTTTCACGTAGCATTGCGGCTGCGCACTGTCCGTTTATAATCTCTATGCGTCTGTCCCTGCCCTTTGATTCGGCAATAAATTTCTGAAGCAAAAACGGCTTGCCGTTGATGTGATTTTTAATTTCCTCTTTAGTGTTGCAAAGATAAACCTGCTGACCGAAGGAGCCGTAGCACTCCTTAAAAATAAGTGGCAAGCCTAATTGTTCAGCCGCCGAGTCAATAAATTCGCTGTAATCACATTCAAAAAATGACAGCGGTGCTATTATGGTTTTAGGCTGGGGAACAATATTTTCAAGGGCAAGATAGGTTTTTGCCTTGTCGTCGCAAAGCCCAATGGACGAGGCGGAATTAAACACGGGAATACCTCTGTTTTCAAGCATTTTTGCCGTGTTTACGTCCTTGTCCCAAAACAAAACAAAATCCGGTTTTTCCCTGTTAAAAATAATTTGCTGATTTGTTACAATTTTCAGCGTAATATCACATTTTTTTGCACTTTTTACAAGGTGATTGTGCAATTCGTCATACTTTTCGCCCTTTAAATAATGGTTAATCACTAAAAATCCTGTCATTTTTTGCCCTCCGTTTGATTTATTGTAACACTGTGCCTTGCTTTTTTCAATAAACTATTGTAAAATACATAGTTGTATTAGAATTTATATATAAGGAGCAGGCTTATGACGGAATACAAATTGAAATATGGATGCAACCCTAACCAAAATCCCGCCCGTATCCACATGGACGGCAAGGAGCTTCCCTTTGAAGTGTTAAACGGTGCGGCAGGTTATATTAATCTGCTTGATGCATTCAACTCCTGGCAGCTGGTTAAGGAGCTTAAAGAGGCAACCGGTCTTGCAAGTGCAGCATCATTCAAGCACGTTTCACCGGCAGGTGCCGCTGTTGCACGTCCCCTTGACGAGGTTGACAGAAAGGTTTGTATGGTTCCCGACGGTTTGGAGCTTTCACCTATTGCCCAGGCGTATGTCCGTGCAAGAAGCTGTGACCGTCAGTCCTCCTTCGGCGATTTTGCGGCATTGTCCGATGTTTGCGATGAGTCCGTTGCAAAATTTTTGCAAAAAGAGGTGTCCGACGGTATAATCGCCCCCGGTTACACCGACGAAGCGCTGAAAATTCTTAAATCAAAGCGCAGAGGAAATTTCCTTATTATCAAAATTGACCCGGATTATGTTCCCGACGAAATGGAAACAAAGCAGGTTTTCGGCGTTAAGTTTGAGCAAAAGCGCAACAACGCAAAAATAACTATGGATTTGTTTAACGATATGCCTACAAAGGTTAAGGAAATTCCGGAAATTGCAAAAATTGATTTGCTTATTTCAATGATTACTCTTAAATATACACAGTCAAATTCCGTTGTTTACGCTCAGGGCGGACAAACTCTCGGCGTAGGCGCAGGTCAGCAGTCAAGAATACTCTGTACCCGTATGGCAGGCAGTAAGGCTGATATGTTCTGGCTCAGAAGAAATGAAAAGGTTATTAACCTGCCTTTCATTGACGGTGTGCGCAAATGTGATGCAGACAACGCCATTGACCTTTACATTTCCGACGATTACGAGGAATTGCTGAAGGACGGCGTATGGCAGAGATATTTTACGGAATGTCCCAAGCCCTTCACCGCAGAGGAAAAAGCGCAGTGGCACAGCCAAATGGATAATGTTGCTCTCGGCTCCGACGCTTTCTTCCCATTTGAAGACAACATTGAACGTGCTGTTAAATCGGGCGTTAAATATATCGCACAGCCGGGCGGCTCTGTTAGGGACGCCAATGTTATTGAGTGCTGTGACGACCACGGCATAGCAATGGCTATGACAGGCATCAGACTTTTCCACCATTAATTTATTAATTATAAATAACCTTAAAAGGAGAATAAATCATTATGGTAAGAGCAATAGTCGGCGCCAACTGGGGCGACGAAGGCAAGGGTAAAATTACGGATATGTTCGCCGAAAAAAGCGATATCGTTGTTCGCTTTCAGGGCGGAGCAAACGCAGGTCATACCATTATTAATGAGCATGGCAGATTTGCACTTCACCTTATGCCGTCAGGCGTATGCTACGACCACACAACCTGTATCATCGGCAACGGCGTTGCCCTTGATATCAATAAATTCCTCAAAGAGTTAGAGGACGTAAAGGCGGCAGGGCTCAATCCTCACCTGCTTGTGTCCGAAAGAGCGCAGATTCTTATGCCCTACCATATTCTGCTTGATGAATATGAGGAGGAGCGTCTGGGCAAAAACGCCTTCGGCTCAACAAAAAGCGGTATTGCTCCGTTTTTCTCCGATAAATATTCAAAAATCGGTATTCAGGTTAACGAGCTGTTTGACGATGAGGTTTTGAGAGCAAAGCTTAAAAATATTTGCACCCTTAAAAATCTCACTCTTAAATATGTGTACAACAAGCCTCTGCTTGACGAGGACGAGCTTTTTGAAACCTGTATGGAATATAAGGAAAAGATTAAGCCTTATGTATGCGACACTCACAAGTACCTTGCCGACGCTATGAAGCAGGGCAAGAACATTCTTCTTGAGGGCCAGTTAGGCACGCTTAAGGACCCGGATTTCGGTATCTATCCTATGGTTACCTCATCATCAACCCTTGCAGGCTACGGCGCAGTGGGCGCAGGTATTCCTCCTCATAAGATTGAGGATATCGTTGTTGTTACAAAGGCATATTCCTCCGCAGTAGGCGCAGGCGAGTTTGTGTCTGAAATTTTCGGCGACGAGGCACAGGAGCTTCGTATCCACGGCGGCGATAAGGGAGAATTCGGTGCCACCACCGGCAGACCTCGCCGTGTAGGCTGGTTTGACTGCGTCGCCTCACGCTACGGAATTGAGTGTCAGGGCGCAACTCAGGTAGTTATGACTGCTCTTGACTGCCTTTCATATCTTGAAGAAATCAAGGTTTGCGTAGGCTACGAGATTGACGGCGAAATTACAAAGGATTTCCCCACAACTCCTATTTTGAAAAAGTGCAAGCCTGTTCTTAAAACACTTAAAGGATGGCACTGTGACATCCGTGGAATTAAGGAATATGATAAGCTTCCTACCGAGGCAAGAGCTTATGTTGAGTTTATTGAAAATGAGCTTCAGCACCCAATCACAATGGTTTCAAACGGCCCCGAAAGAGAAGCAATCATCTACCGTAATAAATAATTTTTATAAAAAATGACCGTCAGGGAATTAAATCCTGTCGGTCATTTGTTTATTGTTCTTTTTCCACATCGGCTTTTTCAGCGTTAAGATAATCATAATCCATCGCATAACAGCTTAGCGGATAGGCAAGGAAGATCAGGCAAAAAAATAAAGCCGTAACAGCCGATTTAACCCGATTATTCGCACATTCTCTTTTCATAAAAACCCTTCCTTTGCCTTAAATAAACAAAAGTTCCTTTTTATGCCATCTTACCACATAATTATTTTCAAGTATTTACGAAAAATAATGTCAATTTTTTGATTTTTTCTGCATAAACCTCAAAATTTGTGTATAAAATTATAATTTGCAGGCTGAGCCTGCACCCAAACGAGAAGTTAGGGATTATACAAATAATATTCTTGCCCGACAATAAATTGCGGTAAAATTTTAATTTAACAAGGGAGGCAAATAGGTTAAATTATCATTTGCTTTTTTACACAGATATTATATAATTGTATTGGAAATCAAAACGGCTGTGAAGGAGAGGGTTTGCCGTGGAAAAATATATTTCAAAAAAGGAAATGGTCAGCTTTTACACCGGGCTTAGCGGTCAGAATATGGTGTATTCGCTTATCGGCGGAACATTTTTTACATATTTTATGACGGATATTGCGCTGTTTCCGGCAATTGTGGTTTCCGTTCTGCTTATTGTAATGAAGGTGTGGGACGGCATAAACGACCCGGTGGTAGGCTCATATATTGACAAGCACACCTTTAAAAACGGCGAAAAGCTGCGCCCGTTTCTTAAATATACGCCTTTGCCTGTGGGAATTTTCACGGTTTTACTGTTTCTCGTGTTCAGCACAAACGAGGATTTGCTTTGGCTTAGGGTGTCGTATTTTATAATAATGTATATATGCTGGGACCTTGCCTACACATTTCAGGATGTGGCAATATGGGGCATAACCTCGGCGGTATCGCCTAATTCCGAGGAGCGTGACGGCTTTGTGCAGTGGGCAAGAACCATCGGCTCCTGCGTTTATAGCGTGTTCAGCACCGTTATACCTATGGCTTTGGAAATGATAGCAAATGCCACAAAAAACAGTCTTGCGCTGATTACCCTTGTGTTTGCGATAATTTTCGGCTTGGGCGGTTCTATGCTCAGCATCCGCTGTTACTCTGCCAAGGAGCGCATATTTGTTGTGCAGGAAACACAGCAGGAAAGTCTGGCGGAAAGCTTTTCAATGCTGTTTAAAAACAAAATGCTCCTGCTTGTTACACTGTCAAGTCTGCTCGGTGCGGTAGGCTTCGGCGGAAATCTCGTAACATATTTCTTTAAATACGAAATACCGGCGGACTTTTTGGGAGAAAATACACTTATAGGTGCGCTGGGACTGACTACAATTTATTATATTGTTACCGGCTTGCCGGGCTTTATAGGTATGATATTTGCCGATAAGCTTAAAAGGATATGCAAAGGCTATGTTAACGCTCTTATTCTTATGCAGGCGTGCAATATAATTGCCCGTATCGTCGCATATTTCATAGGCTTTGAGGGCAATAATCTGTGGGTTTCAATGGGTATTATCGGTCTTGGATGTATTCCTATGGGCGCATGCTCCATTGCACAGACGGCAATTTTCTGCGACAGTATTGACTATATGGAATACAAAACAGGCAAGCGCACCGAGGGCATTACATTTTCAATGCAGACGTCGTTTACTAAAATATCCTCGGGAATTACCGCAGGTCTTGCCACCCTTGCCCTGCATCTTTTGAACTACAAGGCGATAGACGGCGCATCAATTTATGTGGGAACTCAGTCTGCCGCCTTTGACAGATGGATTTGGCCTCTTGTAATTCTAACTCCTGCAATAGGCAGTCTGCTTTACATAATTCCGCTTTTGTTTATCAATTACACGCCGGAAAAACGGGCGCAGGTTGAAAGCGAGCTGAAAAAACGCCGTCAGGCAAATGAAACAGAGGAATAACCGTAAAATGTTTAATATTGACTCATTTTTAGAAAAGCTTGATGAAATGTACAACAACCCCAAGAACCTGGAGGACTATCTGGCAGGAGGCGTCAGCGACGCTCTTGAACAGGGCGACAAGGGCGCCGCTCTGGTGATATTGAACGAGCTTATGGGCTTGTACAGGGTTACGGATAAGTACGAAAAATGCCTTGACTGCGCCGAAAAAGCACTGGCTTTAAGCGAGGAATTAGGCATAAAAGGCACGGTGAATTACGGTACGGTGCTTTTGAATATCGCCACGGCGTACAGAGTTATGAAAAGGTATGACGAGGCACAGGAGTATTATTTTCAGGTTAAGGAAATTTTTGAAAAAGGATTTGATAAACCCGATTACCGAATGGCCGCACTGTACAATAATTTAAGCCTGCTGTACAGTGAAACAGGCAGGCTTGAGGATGCAAAAAATCAGCTTGAAAGGGCAATGGAAATCATAAAAAGCCTTGATAATTCCGACATTGAAATTGCCATTACCCACACCAATTTGGGCAATTTGTATTTTGCTCTCCGGGACACGGAAAAGGGTGCGGAAAATATGCTTAGGGCGGTGGAGATTTTTGAAAATCAGCCGGGGGAAAAGGATGCTCACTACCCGTCGGCACTGTCGGGCTTGGGCGAGGCGTATTTCAATATGGGCGACCTTGAAAAATCGGCGCAGTGCTATCAAAAGGCGTTAAAGGAAATCGGCGAGCATTACGGAATTAACGAGTATTACCGTGTTACAAAGGAAAATCTTGATTTGGTTGAGGACACGCTCAGGCGCAGAAAGCAAATGGCGACAGAGAATATTTCGGGACTGTCACTTGCCGAGATGTATTATGAAGCATACGGTAAATCCATAATCTGCGAGAAGCCTGCAAGGTATAAAAACAGCATAACCGCCGGACTTGCAGGAGAAGGCTCCGAGTGCCTGGGATTTGATGACGAATACTCCACAGACCATGATTACGGACCGTCCTTCTGTATATGGGTTGACGGCGATGTGTTTGATGAAATCGGCGAGGATTTAAAGCGAGAATACGACGCTCTGCCAAAGGCGTTTTTGGGTTTTCCTGCCCGAAATGTTATCTCTACGGGAAAAGGCAGAGTGGGCGTTATTAAAACCGAGGATTTTTATAAAAATATTATCGGCTTTGATCGTGCGCCCACCACCGACGAGGAGTGGAATAATATTCCTCAGGAATTTTTATGCACCGCCTCAAACGGCGAAATTTTTGAATCGGGCGACAGTAATTTTATGAAAATCCGAAAGCAGATTTCCTATTATCCCGAAAGGGTAAGACGGCAGAAAATTGCCGTTTCATTGGGGCAGATGTCACAGACAGGACAGGCAAATTATCCGAGAATGCTTCGCAGAGGCGACGTTGACAGCGCACAGATGTGTATAAATGAATTTGTGAAATCAGCTGTGGAAAGCGCATATCTGCTTAACAAAATTTATATGCCCTACTACAAGTGGCAGTTTAAGGGAATGGAAAAATTCACCTGTATGAAGGAGGTTAAGGATTTGCTCAGCCGCCTTTTGCTTTGCCGTGCAGGAGAGAGGGAGGCAGAATTTCTCATTGAAGAAATCTGCTCGCTGACGGTTAAGGAGCTTAAAAATCAGGGGTTAAGCGAAAGCGACGATAATTTTCTTGAGCATCAGAAAAACGAGGTAATGAAAAATGCTTTTTGATAAGGAAAAGACCATTGACGATATAATTTTGCTGGAATTTAAGCAGTTTCAGGCAACGCAAAATGAGGGCGGACGTGCCGAATGTCAGGACGATTTTGAAACATTTAATATTATGCGAAAAAGTCAGTATCTCGCATGGGATGATGATTTGGTAAAAAGCTATTACAACGACCTTTTGCAGGCGGAAAGCAAGCCCTGGAATCTTGTTACGGAAAAGTATGCAAGAATGATGGAAAGCACATCACCCGAGGAGTACAGGGCGCTGGCGGACAAGCTACCCCGGCGAAGCGCAGAAAGGCTCAATATACAGGAGGAAATTATAAAAATACGTGTTCGTCAGGAGGAGGAATTTGCACGGCAATATCCAAATCTTCACGATACGGCGAGACCTATTCACACATCGGAGGACACGCCCTGGGACACCTCCTTTGAAACTTATCAGCGTGGGGAGTTAGGCACATATTCCGACGAAACGGTAAATCTCTATCGTGATATGATAATGCGAATGGACAAAAACGGCGAAAACCTGTCGGAAAAAACCGTGGGAAATATGGTAAAATTTTACGGCTTTGACAGTGTAAAATCCGCCGACGAATATTATGCACACAAATAAAAAGGCACCGCAGAACATCAGTTTCTGCGGTGTCTTCGTTACCCTAGCTTGATTTTAGTTTTTTAGGTGACTTGAATATCAGCGAGTCAAGCTTATCGGTGATTAAATCAAATACCGACGCTATGGCAACGGTCAGCACGAAGCTTGCTATTATGAAGAAATACCTGTGATTTGTATAACCCATTTGATAAAGTATAATCATTGGTATTCTTTGCAGAATATAGATGCTGAAAATATGACTGCCGAACCAGTCAAGAATACTGTTTGCAATCTGCACCTTCATTGAGAATATCAAAATCAGAGCCATTGCCAGGAAGCACCAGATTATATGGTACAGTATTCTGTCGTCACGCATAGTTGAAAACAGACAGTAGCCGCTGAAAAACAGGGCAAATGCGCACGCCCATATTGTGTCGTTTTTCATCAGTATTTTGTCGGTATAAGGCTTAATCAGCGAGTAAATCATACCTGCCGGGAAGCACATAATTGTGTTGTAGTAACGGCTTGCAAGTCCCATTTTGTACTCAAACAGAGCAAAGGCTCCCGTCAGCAGAGTAACAAGAATTACCGCAAGCACCTTTGATTTTCTCACCAAAATGAACGACAGGAAAATTATGATGTACATTGCAAAGGTTACAAGCATAAACCAACTGCTGTTGCCGATGCTTGACCAGCCTGTAAATGACAGCAGTATGCGCTTTAAATCGTAGTCCTTGTCAAATACTGCGCCGATAATAATGTAAAGCACAACGGCAAGGGCAAAATGATACCAAACCTTAAACAGTCTGTTTTTGGGTATGGATTTTACATAGTCCGTGCCTTTTTTGTTTATTGATTCCATTATACCGAAGCCGGAGAAAAACAAAAACGTAACAACCACAAGCTGACCCAAATGCTTTTTCAGCGTTATGTATGGGTCGTCCAGAGGTCCCGATAAATTTACATACTGCGAGGCGTGGCTGAGGAAAATCAGAATTGTAAAAATTCCGTTTATCGCCGAGGTCTGCCTGCGGGCGCAGTAATCGTCAAAAAATTCATTTTTGCCCTTAGCGGATATTCCGCTGAAAATTATCAAAAGCAAAATAATTATAAAAATCAGCATATTTCAGTCTCCCTTTCGTAATAATAAATATTATAGCACAAATCGTAAATATTTGGAAGTGTATATATTTGTTCTATGAATTTGTTGATGATGCGGCGGCGGTGGATTTGGAAAAAATCAGCAGCTCCGTGATTACCGCAGGATATATTACGCCAGGCGAGGTGGAAAAAACGGCACAGATTTTGGGCATACCGCAGATTTTAAATCTTTGCTCCGACGCCGGAAAAAGCAGCTTTCGCTCAGGCATTGAGGTCTGCGACGGCTGTGTTTTCGGCACGCTGAAAATTGTCAGCATTGCGGATAACCGCACGGTAAGCGACTATATAGCCTATTATATACGGAAAAATCTGTTTATCGTTGAGGCGGTGTCGGACGAAAGCTGTTGTATCAGGGATAAATTTCTCAGCAGTATAAAACGGTTTTCCGGTGACACCTTCAGCTTTGAAAAGCTAATATATTTTTTCTTTGAATACGTTATTGACGGCGACAGTAAGTATCTTGAAAAGACGGAATTTCTTATTTCTCAGCTGGAGGAGCAGGTTTTTTCGCAGGTTACGGACAGGAGCTTTAACCTTAAGCTTTTGGAAATAAAAAAAGATATGCTGATGATGCGAAATTATTATGAGCAGTTAATTGATATCGGCGAGGCGTTGGAGGATAACGAAAACGAGCTGCTGGACGAAAATGAGCTTAATTATTTCAGGATATTTACCAACAAGGCACGCAGGCTTAAGGATAATGTGGATATGCTCAGAGACAGTGCGGTGCATCTGCGTGACGCCTATGAATCCTCCCTTGAGCTGAATTTAAACCGAACTATGAAAATTTTTACCACGGTGAATGTAATTTTTCTTCCGCTGACGGTTATTGCCGGCTGGTACGGAATGAATTTTGATTTTATGCCGGAGCTGAAATGGCGGTGGGGATATGTGTTTGTTACGGCTTTGTCCGTAATTACCGTGGCGGCGATTATATTTATTTTAAAAAAGAAGAAATGGATATAAAAACGGTAAATTTTTCATATACTTATATCGGTGGTGTTATGAAAAAACTAAGGCGTGTTAAAAGCAGGGATGATTTGATAACCTATACAAGCGAACCCCATATAGAAATTCTCGGCAACACAAGATGCGTGGTTGACGGTCTTAAAGGAATCATTGAATACACATCAGACAGAATAAAAATAAATCTGGGAAAAAGCATCGTTACCTTTTCGGGAGATAATTTGTATATAAATTCCTTTTCCCGAGAGGGTGCGGTTGTTGAGGGAACAATAATATCTATGGAGTTTTCGTGTTATGATTAATTTTTTTAGATGGCTGGCAGGTTATGTTGAATTTGTTTTTGAGGGCGGATTTAACGAGGGCTTTATCAACGAGTGCTTTAATAAGGGGATAAAAATTTACGCAGTTATGCAGGAGCAGGGAAGGCTCTGTGCACGGTGCTCCGCTCGGACGTATAAACGGCTTCACCGAGTTGCCCTGCACAATTCGGGACGGCTGAGCATTACGAAGCGCAGAGGACTTATTTTCCCCTTTCTTAAGCTTCGCAACCGACCGGGACTCTTTGCCGGCGTGCTTTGCTTTGTGCTGATTGTAAACTATATGGGCGGTTTTATATGGAATGTGGAAATCATGGGAAACAACGCCATAACCGACAGTGAAATCACGGATTTTCTTGAAGAAAACGGCTTTACCGTAGGCAGTCATTGGAGCAGGGCAGACAAGGATAAAATTGAAAATCTTATGATGGCGTCCTTTGACGACTGCGCCTGGGTGCATATTAACCGTATCGGCAGTACAGCAAGAGTTGAGATTAACGAAACGGTGGAAAAGCCGGAAATTACGGACAATTCCGTTATAACAAATGTAAAAGCCTCAAAGGACGGAATTATTGTTAAGGCGCAGGTTTACGACGGCTGGCAGGTGGCGAATAAGGGCGACAGCGTTGTAAAGGGCGATTTGCTTGTGACGGGAATATATGAAAGCGAAAAGAAGAAAACAAACTTTTTTGCCCACGCACGAGGGGAGTTTATTGCACAGGTTAAAGAGCCTGTCAGCATAACCGTCAGCAGACAGCAAAGCTTTAAAGCATATACCGAAAAAAAGACATTTAAAAGCCTGCATTTTTTCTCTCTTAAAATACCTCTTTACATAGGCAGCAGTAAATATATGAACAGCGACGAGACGGTGAAAAATACTTATATAAAAATTAACGGTATAACACTTCCCATAGGAATAAGCGAAAAAACGGTTAAAATATATACGATGAAAACACAGACCTTAAGCGACAAGGCTTTGACTAAGCTTGTAAACGAGCAGGTGGATAAATATGCAGAAAATGAGCTTTCAAACACGGAAATAATAAAGAAAGACATCCATATAAGCCTCAACAGCGACGAGGCGTCGGCAAAAGGCTATATGCTTTGTCTTGAAGATATTGCACAGGAAGTAAAAATTTCGGAAAAACAGTAAAAGTTAAGCCTTTATTTACTTGATATGATAATAATTATGTGATATTATTACAGTGATTAGGATTAATAAAAAGGAGGAATGACTATGCAGATGACGTTTCGCTGGTTCGGCTCCGAAAAGGACACCGTAACGCTGGAACAGATTAAGCAGATTCCGTCGGTAACCGGCGTTGTACCTGCGCTTCACGATTTGCCTGCCGGAGAGGCGTGGCCTATGGAGCGTGTGCAGGCTATGTATGACGAAATCACGGCGGCAGGTCTTACTATGGAGTGCATTGAAAGTGTAAATGTGCACGAGGATATTAAGATAGGTCTGCCCACAAGAGATAAGTATATAGAAAATTACAAAACCTCTATCAGAAACTTATCAAAGGTCGGTGTAAAGGTGATTTGTTATAACTTTATGCCGGTGTTTGACTGGACGAGAACGGATTTGTATATGCCCCTGGGCGACGGTTCAACCTGTCTTTGCTATGACGGCAAGCAGGTGGAGGGCAAGTCGCCGGAGGATATGTTTAAGGAGATTGACGACAATTCAAACGGCTACGCAATGCCCGGCTGGGAAACAGAGCGTATGGGCGAGATTAAGGAGCTGTTTGAAAAGTACAAAAATGTTACAGCCGATGATTTGTGGGCAAACCTGAAGTATTTTCTTGAGGCGATTATGCCGGTGTGCGAGGAATGTGACGTTAAAATGGCTATTCATCCGGATGACCCGCCCTGGGGAATTTTCGGCTTGCCGAGAATTATTACCGGCAAGGACGCAGTTAAAAAGCTGCTTGATATGGTGCCAAGCAAGTATAACGGACTTACCCTTTGCACAGGCTCCTTGGGTGCAAGCCCCGACAATGATATGGTGGAAATTATCAAAGCCGCCAAGGGCAGAATTTACTTTGCTCATCTTCGTAATGTACAGATTAACAATCAGTGGTTTAACGAAACGGCTCATGAATCCGAGGCAGGCTCCCTTGATATGTACGAAATCGTAAAGGCCTTGCAGGAGGCAGGCTTTGACGGTTATGTGCGCCCTGACCACGGCAGAATGATTTGGGGCGAGGTGGCAAGACCCGGCTACGGACTTTACGACCGTGCTCTCGGCGCATGCTATCTTAACGGATTATGGGAAGCAGTTGAAAAGAGCAGAAAGGAAAAATAATGACACACGAGAATTTAAGAGGCAGAGTTGCCGTTGTTACAGGCGGCGGCGGAGTTCTTTGCGGTGCCTTTGCAAAAACCCTGGCAAAGCAGGGATGCAAGGTAGCCGTGCTTGATTTAAACGAGGAAGCGGCGCAGAAATGTGCTGATGAAATTAACGCCGACGGCGGCGAGGCCATTGCCGTAGGATGTAACGTGCTTGAGATTGAATCAATGCAAAGGGCAAGGGATATTATTGCGGACAAGCTGGGCACCTGCGATATTCTTTTGAACGGTGCCGGCGGTAATAATCCAAAGGGCACCACCACAAAGGATACCCTTGAAAAGATTGATTTGGTACAGAAGGACGAGAATATTAAAACATTTTTTGACCTTGACCCCCAGGGTATTAGCTTTGTATTTAATCTTAACTTTTTGGGTACTCTTATTCCCACGCAGGTTTTTGCACGGGATATGGTTGAAAAGGAAAATACCTGTATCGTTATGGTAACGTCAATGAACGCTTACCGTCCCCTTACACGTATTCCTGCCTATTCGGCGGCAAAGGCGGCTGTTAAAAACTTTACGGAATGGATGGCTGTGCATTTTGCACCTATGGGAATCCGTGTTAACGCAATTGCGCCCGGATTTTTCTCCACAAAGCAGAATGCAACGCTTCTCTGGAACGAGGACGGCACTCCCACCGAGAGAACAGGCAAGATTCTCGCCGCAACTCCTATGGACCGCTTCGGCGAGCCTGAGGAGCTGGACGGAACACTGCTTTTCCTCTGCGACGAGGCGTATTCCGGCTTTATCACCGGTGTAAATATCCCTGTTGACGGCGGCTTCAACGCATATTCAGGCGTATAATTAAAACAAAAATCATTCAAAATGCACGGATTTTCCGTGCGTTTTTTATTTTTAACACTGTTCATTCATCAAAAATAATGCACAAAAACGCCGTCTGTGTCTATTTTGCACAAATAAAGCAAGAAAATTTTGTAAATAGTCACAACGCAAACTGCATTGACCTTTATATTGTTTTAATATATAATATACATAATAGCATATACCGGCGGTATAAATGCTTTATATTATTTGTAATTAAAACTTTACTCAGCGATATTAGTATCAAAGGACAGGAGTTGTTTTTTATGAAAGGTTCAGCGAGAAAAAGAATTCTCAGTATTTTCCTTGCCGTGCTTATGGCGGTAAGCGGTGTAATTCCCGCAATGAGCGTCTTGGCCGGCGACGGCGTAGAGGGTTATTACGACCTGGAAATTTTCTACGGCGACACAGGCACCATTGTGCCCACATACGGCGATGACGGCGAATCTGCGTTTAATGTGTATATGGTTGAGGGTGAGGAAAAGCAGTTTACCTACAACCTTATTGACAGCGAAATGCCGGACAACGGCTATATTAAGTGGTACAGTGAAAACCCTGTTCTTGTTGATACCGACCAGACAGGTCTTGTAAAGGCGTTTGACTCATCAAAGGGCGCCGTTGTTCAGGCATGGATTGATAACGAGGTTAAAACAATTCCGATTATCGGTAAGCTTGCCGCAACGGTTATTGAAAAGGCGCTTTTCAACGAGTATGTTGATTTGGACTCAATGGATACAGAGGAAATATGCGATTTGGTTATAGCCGCATTAGGCTCGGATTCTATCCTTGCCGACCAGATTGAAGCATATCAGGGTGAATTGGTTGACTCTCTCAGACAGTATCTTGACAATATCAACTCCAATATCCACTGTCAGCTTTACAGCTCTGACGGAACCTTGCAAGACGACGACGTAATTCATATTACCGTTACAAAAAATGAGGAATGGTATGCAAACTTCCTTCCCAACGGTACGCATATTACCAATAAATCACAAATTAATACTACTCAGGCAGTAGGCAATACGGTTCAGCTTTATGCTATTACAACTCCCCAAAGGCTTGGCTTCGGTACGGTTTATTCCGTAAAATCATCATCAATCTTTACGTCGGGAAAGGTTGTTGCAACAGTTGACGACTCCGGTCTTGTTACATTTAAAAACAAAGGTACTGTTACCATTGTTGTATCTCCCGACTCTGAGGAGGTAATTGAGGCTCTGCTGAAATTTGTAAACTACTTCTATGAGCTTGAAAATACAGGTACTCTTGATACCACACAGATTGCGGATATTTTGATTAAATATATGGGCGTGGATATGAACAGAACGGTGCTTGCCGCTATTCTTGACGCCTGCTTTGCAATTAAGGATATTGCTCAGGATGCGGCTGACCCTGTTCAGCTTACGGCTACTGCCGTTGAGGTTTTGGCAAATATTATTTTGCAGATGGCCTACAACGACACAATTACATTTACTGTTGAAGACGCAGTGCCTATTACGGACTTTAAAATTGACGGTATGACCTCCGTTAAAGAGGGCAATCAAATTAAAATGAATATTGTTGATGTTCAGCCTTCAACCGGTAACACCGGCGATATCACATGGAAATCATCAGACCCCACAATAGCCTGCGTTGACGAAAAAACAGGCGTTATTACAGGTCTTGACGCCGGCGGCTCTCTCGGTCAGCTTTCAAGCCAGACCTGCGTAATCACCGCAACCTCTGCGGCGAATAATGTTCAAAAATCAGTTACCATAACCGTCACGGGTAAAACAGGAAAGTATTTGTCCGGCGTATTTATAAGCGGTGCGGACAATGTAATGCCCGACGAGGAAGTGGATTATTCGTATATTGTATATCCCCAGCGAGTGGCTGAGTCGGACAATCTGTACATAACCTGGGGTATTGAGGACGGCGTTGACGAAAGCGGAAATCCCACATATATATGGGCAAACGACGAGGAGCCTGCCACCGACGGCATAGGCACCATTACCTCGGCAGGTCATTATACTCCCACGGGAGGCGGTATATGTACAATAGCCGTCAAAGCCGTTACCGGCTACTATCTGTCAAACGGCAGCTTTTATGAAATTTCAAGCCGTATCGGTACAAAGAAGGTTACCAACGGTATTCCGGTTGAGAAGATAAATGTTACCTGCACCGGTGCAACCTCCAACGGCGACCTTAACAGAAACGAAACCGTAAATATTAACGGTAAAGATTATCAGTATATCACTATTCACAAAGGCGTAATGGAAGGCTATGCCGGCAACGGAGCTATATTCAATGCGGAAATTGTGCCTGCCAACGCTTCAAATAAAAATGTTGAATGGGTAACGGATAATTCTAATTATTCCGTAGAGGTGTCGGATGAAACCCACACCTGTACAGTTAAGCAAAAGGCAGGTCATGAGGTTGCGGATACATTTAATGTATATGCAGTGTCTCAGGACGGCGAAATTGTATCAAATGTTATCACTGTCTGCGTTACAAGAAACTATACAACAGGCAATGTGATTGACCAGATAACCATTGATATGATTAACGGCAAAACTGCCGAAGCAACACATACAGTAACCTTTGACGGAAGCTGGACAGGCGAGGCTTATGCCTGCTACAAGGCAAACTGGTATTCCTCCGACGAAAGCGTATTTTCCGTTCAGGCTAAGTCAAACGACAACTGCGACGCAGTTCTTACAGGTAACGATGTAGGCACAGCCACTCTTTACTGTGTTACAGCCGACGGCGGTATTGTTGACACCTGTCAGGTAAAGGTTAAGCCGGATAAGGAATATTTACAGAATATTGTAGACTTGTGTGAAAACACGGTTATTCTGAGAACCGACGAAAACAAAAAGCTTTATCAGCAGTATATGAGAAAGCTGGATTTGGCTTATTATGTATTGTACGATGAGGAAATGGCTTCACAGGACACCTGTGATACTTATGCCCGTGAGTTGCTTACCGCATTCTATAAATTAGGTGGCTTCGTAGGTATTGGTAAGGTTAAAATTCTCGGCAAAAACGGTGCGGAGCTTGATAAAGACTATGTTACCGTTTCCGTATCATCAACAACAAGCTACAAGAAATACAGCTACGACTTTGATTTGCAGGTATCTCCCAAGAACGCAATGTACAAGGAGATAAAATGGACATCGTCAAATGATACGATTTCCGTTGACCAAAACGGTATCTGCAAGCCTACGTCAAACGACCCCTGCTCAGCGCAGATTACCTGCACCGTTACCGACTATATGGACAACGAGTGCTCCGACACGGTAAATGTTGCTTTTGCAAGGACAAAGGCAACCGGCGTAACTCTTGACAC
>JBJEPO010000044.1:0-3280 GCA_051881275.1 Eubacterium sp.
CCTCCCTGTCGCCAATGCCAAGAGGATGAACCTGGATTTTAGGCTTGCTTTGGGCAATAGTGGGGCAAACCTCCAGCATGTGAGAGCCTAAAAGCATTTCGTTGCCCGGCTCAAAATGGTAGGTATAATCCTCCATAAAGGCAGTACCGCCGTCCATACCCTCGGACATAACCTTCATAATTCTTGTCATTGCGGCAACCTTCCAGTCGCCCTCGGCACCGAAGCCGTAGCCCTGACGCATCAAATCCTGTGCGGCAAGTCCCGGAAGCTGTCTTAATTGCTGTAAATCCTCAAAGTTTGTATGGAAAGCACCAAAGCCCTCTTTTTCAAGGAATTTTTTAAGCGCAACCTCTTCCCTTGCCTGATACCTGACAGCCTCAATATTATCGGTATCCATATCGTAATGTTGGGCATATTCAGCCATTTGAGCGTCAATCTCACTGTCGGTAATCTCGTTAACAAGGCTTATGATATCGCCTACGCCGTAGTGGTCAACCTGCCAGCCAAGCTTAATCTGCGCCTCAATTTTATCGCCGTCTGTTACGGCAACATTACGCATATTATCGCTGATACGAAGGACACGGAGCTTTCTTGACTCCATTGCGCCCACTGCGGCACGCATCCAAACATCAATTTTGTCGGTAACACTCTCATTCTGCCAGTAGCCTGCAACAACCTTTTGCTTCAGTCTCATTCTGGCGGCTATGTAGCCGTGCTCCCTGTCGCCGTGGGCAGACTGATTAAGATTCATAAAATCCATATCAATTTCATCCCAGGGAATGTCACGGTTAAACTGTGTATTTACGTGAAGAAACGGCTTTTTAAGAGCGTTAAAGCCTGCAATCCACATTTTTGACGGTGAAAACGTATGCATCCAGGTTATAACGCCTGCACATTTTTTGTCGTCATTTGCATTTTGCATAACGTTAAGTATTTCACCTGCGGTTTTAACACAAGGCTTTGCAACCACCTTGCAGGTAAGCTTTTTACTCCAGAAATCAGCAATTTCCTTTGCGTGAGAATCTATTGTTTCAAAAATTTCTTCTCCGTAAAGATGCTGAGTTCCCACAACGAGCCAAAATTCATAATCTTTAACTGCCATGCATTTTCTCCTTTATATATTTTCCGCCGCCGTTTTTTCAACGGCAAGACCTTTTTTATACAGTCTCATATATTTTTCAAAGCCGTCGGCGTCGATTTTATCCGGCTCAACAGTGGTGCTCTCGCAGTCGGCAAAAACATTCTGCGCCAGATAATCATCAAGGGCTAATCCCTTTGACTCAACACTGTATCTTGCAAGAATTGCCATACCCCAGGCACCGCCCTCACCGGCAGTTTTGTTAACGGTAACAGGCGTATTCATTGCGCCTGCCATAAGCCTTTGCCCTACTAAAGGCGTTTTAAACAGTCCGCCGTGACCCATAAGACAATCAATTTTTACGCCCTCGTTATCAAGAATTTCCATTCCGATTTTAAGGGAAGCCATAGCGGAATAAATTTGACATCGCATAAAATTCTTCAGATTGAAATTACAGTCCTGCGTTCTTACAACAAGAGGTCTGCCGTCGCTGATATGAGTTACCGGCTCCCCTGAAAAATAGTTGTAGGAAACGACTCCGCCGCAGTCGCTGTCGCCGTCAAGAGCGCAGTTATAAAGCAAATCGTAAATCTGCGGTTTTGTTAAACTGCCGCCGCTGAGAGATGAAAACTGGGAAAACAGATTTACCCAGTAATCAAGGTCTGTACAACAATTATTACAATGAACCATAGCAACCGGAAGACCCACGGGAGTAGTTACCATATCAATTTCTTCATAAACCCTTGAAAGCTGATTTTCAAGCACAATCATAGAAAATATTGACGTACCTGCTGAAACATTACCTGTTTTCACCGTAACACTGTTAGTGGCAACCATACCTGTGCCTGCGTCGCCCTCGGGAGGACACATAGGAGCTCCGGCATTAAGATTACCGGTTGGGTCCAAAAGCAACGCACCCTCTTTTGTAAGGTATCCTGCATTGTTGCCTGCTTTAAGCACCTTCGGCAAAATGCCCTTTATATTCCAATCAAAGCCTTTCACCTCATCAAGAGCTGAAAACTTATCAATCATAGACAAATCATAATCGCAGGTATTACTGTCAATAGGAAACATACCTGACGCTTCGCCTACGCCAAGCACCTTTTCGCCCGACAGCTTATAATGAACATAGCCTGCAAGGGTAGTCAAAAAGGCAATATCCTTTGTATGCTCCTCACCGTTGAGAATTGCCTGATACAAATGAGCAATGCTCCACCTTTGAGGAATGTTAAAGCCGAAAAGCTTTGTGAGTTTTTCAGCAGCCTCACCGGTTATTGTATTGCGCCAGGTTCTAAAGGCACAAAGCTGATTATCGTCAGCGTCAAAAGGCAGATAGCCGTGCATCATTGCAGAAAAGCCCAATGCAGACAAATCGGTGATAACTGTACCGTATTTTTCTTTTACTTCTTTATTAAGATTGGCGTAAGCGTCCTGAAGCCCCGACCATACATCGCTGATATCGTATGTCCAAACGCCGTTTACAAGCTTATTCTCCCAGGTGTGAGAGCCGGAGGCAACAGGATTACAGTTTTCATCCACAAGAACAGCCTTAATTCTTGTAGAGCCGAACTCAATACCCAGCGCCTCTTTACCGTTAATTCTGTACATAGAGTACCTCTCATTATTTATTCTCTGTTATTCTACAACATATAAAAAAATATTTCAATATATATTTAATAATTAAAATATAAAAATGTGCAAAAAATAAGGCTCCGGAAATGCCGAAGCCTTATTAAAAGAATTATTTAATTCAAATTAATACATTCCGCCCTGCTGTGCGGCTGCCATAGCGGCTGCCTGAGCAGCGTCAGCCTGGGGGTCCTTAATATCTGTTACAAGTGATTCTGTTGTAAGAACCATTGATGCAACCGATGCGGCGTTCTGGAGAGCAGAACGTGTTACCTTTGCAGGGTCAACAATACCTGCCTCAACCATATCAACATACTCGTTTGTTGCAAAGTTGTAGCCGTGGCCGTTTTCGCTGTTCATAATCTTATCAAGGATTACGGAGCCTTCAACACCTGCGTTAGCGGCAATCTGGCGTACAGGCTCTTCAAGAGCTTTAAGAACGATATTTACACCGGTCTTATAATCTGCATCCTCTGTTTCAAGAAGTGCTTTAACAGCAGGAATAGCATTGATAAGAGCAACGCCGCCGCCTGCTACAATGCCCTCCTCAACCGCTGCCTTTGTAGCGGCAAG
>JBJEPO010000045.1:0-18909 GCA_051881275.1 Eubacterium sp.
AAAAGATTTGACAGTATTGTTAATTTATCATATTTTACAACTGCACAGGTGCGCAATTTATGCGGAGCTTACTATCTTGAAAAATTCGGCACCGACAAGCTAAGACGCCTTGAGCTTATAGAAAAGGGCTTAACCGGCGGTATCAAGGATGACTTATGCAAAGCATACATACCCGAAGAAAATCCAATTAAGGACGGAGTTTCTTATTATTCCGGAAGAAAGGATATTCTATCCGTAATCCATTATATCGTTAATGACAGTGCCAACCGCACTTTAATAAGCAATTTTAAATTTTCCGACACCCAAATAAACAGAATTGTTTATCAGGCGTGTAAAAGCAAGCATATTGACAGCTTTTTTCATTACGTTAACAGCGTCAACGGCGACTCGGGTGCGAACATTGAAACAATGTTTAACACAATACACTATGCGGAGATAGGCTATATCACCCACTATTATGACAAAAGTGCTAACGAAATAATGCCTTATTTCATAATGACTGACAATTACGGCATTCAATACGATGAAAATGCGGAAAATGCATTCTTAATTAAAACCGGTGCTCAAACCAACAACAAAATAATAAACGGTAAAATTGACGAGATAAAAAACAATGCGTCAGTAAGTGTTACAATAAATTCAGACGCTTTTGCACATTTGATGCAGCTTCAGTCGCTTTATGTGAGCTACAGCCACAACAATATAATGGGATTTGACAATATTTTTTGCCCAAATAATATTACAAGAGAAATAATTGAGGCGATAGCAACACCGGCTATAAAAAATGTACCCATTGTAGTAAATAAATTATTAGAGCACTATAATATGATTTTCGCCAATGAAAATTCAAATGTTGACTCTCTAATTGTAAATTTCAACGCAGTAAACAGATTTGTTAAAACAGGAAGAATTGAATCCTTTCCGACGGAGCTTGCAGGTCCTGTACCTAAAAAGCTGAGGGCACAGATGATTAAGCCCTTGCTGGAAAACGAAAAGGGCTATTTACTGACAAACCCAAACACATACAAATCCAATTACAATATGGCGATGGAAATACATAATAATACTATCATATTTGTATCATGTGAGGATTACGAAACAGAATTTATCGGCAAGGTTTGCTATTACACCGACAGAGAAGAAACGGTGAATGATTTTAAGGATTACTTGGCATACTTAACCGCCTCGGAAAAAACCTATTCCGAAGAAAATACGAAAAAGCTGCTAAAATCATTTTTAATTGAATTGGAATCTGAATAAAAAACAAAGCGTGCAGGCTGTCTGCACGCTTTCATTTTGTGTTATGTATAAGCATTAGTCCTGTGTAGGAGCGCCTACTGGGCAAACGCCTGCACAAGCACCGCACTCAATGCAGGTATCTGCATCAATTTCAAACTTGCCGTCACCCTCGGTAATAGCGCCTACCGGGCACTCGGCAGCACATGCGCCGCATGAAATACAATCATCGGAAATTTTGTATGCCATAATAACACCTCCTAAGAATAAATCTAAACTTAATATATCAAAACGATACATAAATTGCAAGATATTTTTAAATAAATATGCAAAAGTTTATTGTCAAAAAAGTATTATTTTGGCTTTTTGGCTATCCTTACCTCGTCTCTGTACGCAACAATCGGCGCACCTTCAGGCATATTGTCAAGCTGAATTTTAAGCTTTCCGGTAAGCACCGCCCTGTCAACCACAACTCCGCGTCCGTCACGGCAATCAACTACCGTGCCCACACGGGGAGTAATTTTATTGAGATACTCATAAGAGTTCTGCTCATATTTAAGACAGCACATCAGTCTGCCGCAGGTACCGCTGATTTTTCCGGGAGATAAGGAAAGCCCTTGTTCCTTTGCCATTTTTATTGAAACAGAGTGGAAATCGTTAAGAAATGTGGAACAGCAAAAGGGACGTCCGCACATACCGAGACCGCCCAGCATTTTCGCCTCGTCTCTTACACCGATTTGCCTTAATTCAATCCTTGTGTGGAAGGTGGCGGCAAGGTCCTTAACAAGCTCACGAAAATCAACTCTGCCGTCTGCGGTAAAATAGAAAATCATTTTACTGCCGTCAAAGGAGTATTCCACGTCTGTAAGGTCCATTTCAAGATTATGCTCCTCAATCTTTTTCTGACAGATTGAGTATGCCTCACGCTCTTTTTCTTTATTCTTTTTTAAGGTTTCAACATCTTCCTCAGTGGCAATTCTTTTAATAGGCTTAAGAGGAGATACCACCTCGTTATCATCAACTTCCTTAGCATCGGTGCAGGCAGTACCGCATTCAATGCCTCTTGAAGTTTCAACCACTACTGCGTCGCCTTTTTTTACCCGGGCATCACAGGGGTCAAAATAGTACATCTTGCCTGCGTCCTTAAAGCGAACGCCAACAACCTTTACCATATTGTTCTCCTATCCTTATCTGTTCTGCGCCCGTCTGAGCTCGTAACAGATTTTTGTTATTAGAATCGCATTATTGCCGTTTTTAACAGCCAAAACACGTATATTATCACAAGCGTAAATAAGCTTCAAAAGCTTTTCACGGCTTAGCTTATATGACAGAGCTTGGGCAATTTCCCTCTGCCCTGACATAATACCGCCGTTATCACCGATAAGCATTGCATCACGGAAAATAGTTTTAAGCACCGAGCAAACCGCCGTCAGCGTATCCCTGTCACGTTCAAAAACAGAGCAGGCAGTCAGCAGGGCGTACTCATTTTCATCGGTGAGAGCATTGCAGATATTACATGCAATTTCGTTGATTTTGCTTAATTTTCCGTCGGAAAGACTGTCAATAGCCTTTCCTATATTACCGCCCCACACGCTAACAGCGTTTTCAGCGGTTTCATAATCAATATTTTCGCAGTGTGAGCATATATATTCCGCACCGATATGACTGTCCGTACCCTCAAGAGTAAAAACGGCGCTTCGTGACAAAACAGTTTCCAGCAAAGCGGATTTCGTGTCAACAGTAAGTATAAAAATAGCATAGGACGGAGGCTCTTCAAGTATTTTTAACAACGCATTCTGCGCCTGCTCCGACATACACTGGCAATTACCGAGAATGTAAATTTTATAATCGGCCTCATTAGGACGTATAAAGGCGTCTTCTCTGATTTGTCTTACCTTATCAACGGAAAAGGAACGGGCAGAGCCGGGAGCGGTATATTCGTACAAATCGGGGTGAATACCCTGAATAGCCTTACTGCATTGAGCGCACTGCCTGCACGCTCCGCCGGCGGAATTTCTGCAGAATAATTCAAGGGCAAGGGCCTTTGCCAATGTGCGTTTACCCAAGCCTTCGGCACCCTCAAGCACAACCGCATGAGGAAGCCTGCCCGACTGTATAAGACGGGTAAGATTATCCTTTACCTTTTCATTACCTGCAAAATCAGAAAACAACATAATTAAATACTAAATCTTCTTAAAGTCCTCTACATTAATTGTAAAAGCAACTGCGCCGTATTCTTCAACATTAACCGCCTCATTAAGCAGTGAGCCGTCAACGGTGCTTGTAACATTCTGCTTTTTAACAACACGTTTTTTAACATTATCTTCAATAATTGAATACACCTGCTGTACCTTATCATCATCTGTACCGATAAGAATTGCAGTATGTCCGTCCACAAGAAACTGTCCTGTGGTTGATACCTTTGTTGCAAAAAATCTTGCCTGAGCAATAGCGTCAAGTACATTGGGTGCGTCTGAATTTGATACGATAGTCATAACCAGCTTCATTTGAAATCACTCTTTCTTCTTACGGCATTTCGCCGGGCGGAGTAACCGCCGCTTCGTAAATTTGTCTAAATATGTTTTATTTCATTTTAATTATATTTCAAATTCAGCCGATTTTTCAACAATTTACATTCAATTTTAAAACTAAATTCACAATATTTACAATTTGGATATAAATATTATACAATCTGTATTTTACAATACAGAAGCCAATGCCACAATTACAGGCATTGTTATAACGGAAAACACGCTTGTCTGCCCCACTAATTCCGAGGAGAGAGCCGTATCGTTATCATATTTTGCGGCATACATAGCCGTATTAGTAGCTACGGGTGCCGACGCCGAAATTGTAAGGGCTGTCAGCATACTTCCGCTGACGCCGATGAGCTTAAATACAAAAAGCATAACCACCGGAATTACAACAAGGCGTAAAAGCGAAACAAAATAAATTTCCTTTTTAACAAAAATATTTTTAAAATTGCAGTTGGCCAAAAATGTGCCGAACACAATCATTGCCATAGGTGAATTGCAGGCACCTACACGCTGCATAACATCTGTTACAAAAACAGGCAAATCCGGCTGAAGCAAAAACAGCGGAATACCGATTATAACGCTGATAGAACCGGGATTTAAAATCAAATTTTTAATATTAATTTTTGCGGTTTTACCCGAAATTTGATTAATTCCGTAGGTAAAGGCAAAAATGTTAAACACTGCAACGTAGCAGGAGCAATAGAAAACACCTTCCTCGCCCACCACGCTTTCCGCCAAGGGAAGCGCAAGAAAAGCGGCGTTTGAAAATGTTATTGCATAATGATAAATTCCGCGCTGGGCAAGACTTCTTTTTCTGAAGGTCAAAGCGGATATGCCTATGCCAAGCAAATGAGTAAGAAGTGCCAGCAAAAACGCAATAACAAGCCCTTTAATATGCTCGGGCGTTCTCTCCATTGAGCGAAAGGAGTTAATTATGGCAAAGGGGAGTATAAGATTAAAAAGTAAATCAACCAGCCTTTTGCCGTCTGCCTGAACAAAAATTTTAGTTTTATCGGCAACGAAGCCTATTGCCGCAATAAGATATAAAATTACCACCTGCAAAGCAACAGTCTGCAGATTTTCCCCAAACTGAGTAAGCACCTAATTCCTCCGATTACAGGGTATTTGCCCCGCTGTCCTTTGATATATTATTTTGAAGAAAATATGCAAAGGAGGATGTAAACAAAACACACAAGGCAAAGAAATTATCATCAGCACTGATATAAAAATCCTGCCTGCCGGCAGTAAGCATAAGCACCCGGCTGACAAAATAAAATGCGCCTATGTAGGAATACGCCCTGCAAACAAAGATAAATCCCCTGTCCGCCGCCTTGTCATTCTCCGTCTCCGAAGCAAATTTATAGAAAAAGCACAGGGCAAAAATCATAGCGGTATATTTTATAATAATATCCGCATCGGCTGAAAATTTTACAACATTGGTCAGTACGGACAATATTCGGGTAAGCGCCCAGCAAAGCGGTGCGGCGTGAAGCAGCTTCAGTGCCCTAAAATCATAATAATCATTTGAATATGAAAGTCCCACGCTTACAAAGCAAAATGATGAGAGCAGTGCAAAAACACAGGTAAGGCACAAGGGAACAAATGTTATAAGCGAGGTATATGCTTTGCTGTCAATGCTTTTGTACACATTAACGCACTGCAAAACAAAATCCGCAAAAAATCCCGCCGCCGACAAATAGGCGAAGGCGTTTATTACAATGGGACCGCTTTTATCAAAAGCATGACTGTAAACGGTATTGTTTTTGTAAACCGACCGGGTTATAAACAAAACCGCCGCCGTAATCAATCCGTACAGAATATAATTATACGTTTTTCCCAAATCCATACGGATGCTGAAAAGCCTGAGTAATACAGACGAAACAAAAAGCATCAGGGTAATCAGCCATCCGTTTTTATTAACTTTTACCGGCAAGACTAATCACCCCACCGTTATCTTTCCGTTATCGGCACATATTTTCTTGAACGTGAAACACTCTTGTAGGCAGGACGGATAATCTTACCCGACGAGGTAAGCTCCTCAAGTCTGTGAGCGCTCCATCCGGCAATTCTTGCTACGGCAAACAGCGGAGTATATAAATCCTCCGGAATACCGAGAACTCTGTAAACAAGACCGGAATACAAATCAACATTGGCACACATGGTTTTTTCCGTGCCGCGCACTTCGCTGAATACCTGGGGAGTAAGCTTTTCTATATTTTCAAGAGTCTTAAATTCCTTTTCAAATCCGTGCTCGTAGGCAAGCTTTCTGGCACTTTCCTTAAGTATTACGGCACGTGGGTCGGACATTGTATAAACAGCGTGGCCCATACCGTAAATAAGTCCGGAGCCGTCGCCCTCCTCCTTATTAAGCACCTTTACAAGATAATCCTTAACCTGACCCTCGTCTGTTGAGTCGGGCAGTCTTTCCATAATCATTTCCATCTGGTGTGCAACCTTAATATTTGCACCGCCGTGACGGGGACCTTTAAGAGAGCCTAAGCCTGCTGTAATGGCGGAATATGTATCTGTTCCGCTGGAGGTTAATACACGGGTGGAGAAGGTGGAGTTATTACCGCCGCCGTGGTCTGCGTGAAGCATAAGGCATATATCAAGCAGCTTTGCCTCCTCACGGGTGTACTGCTTATCGGCACGAAGCTGATGCAAAATATACTCGGCTGTTGAAAGCTCCTTTTTAATAGGATGCAGGAACATTGTTTTATTATAATAGCTTCTTCTCTTAACCTGGTATGCACTGTTCATAATTGTGGGGAACTGTGCAATAAGCTGTAATTCCTGGCGCAGAACATTGGGAATTGATATATCGTCCGGGTCCTCGTCAAAGGAATAAAGAGCCATTACGCAACGTGCCATTTTATTCATAATATCCTTTGAGGGATGCTTCATAATCAAGTCCTCAATAAACTCGTCGGGCAGAGTACGGCACTCGCCGAACACCTCTTTTAAGCCCTCAAGCTGAGACATGGTAGGCAGACTTCCGAAAATAAGCAGCCAAACAACCTCCTCAAAGCCGAAGCGGTCCTCTTTGACACAGTTTTCAATAATATTTTTAATATCATAGCCTCTGTAAGACAGCTTTCCTTCCTTCGGTACACGCTCACCGTCAAGAACATAATAGCCCTCAACGGAGCAAATGCGTGTAAGACCGGTCATAACGCCGGTGCCGTCGCTGTTTCTCAGTCCTCTTTTAACATCGTAACGCTCAAAATCATGGGGATTTATCTGGTTATTCTTTCCAAGCTCGCCGCATAAACTTGAAAGAGCATCCATAGAAATGGGTGAAATATAACTGGATGGCATTTTTTATCTCCTTTCGTTACAATATATTTAATACTGTTTTATAGTAGTTATAAGAGTTATATTATACTAAAAATTCAACTCAAAGTCAAGGTGAGCCAAAATGAAGAAAGCACTTATTATTTTCGCAATTTTGTTTGCGCTGACATTTACAATACCCTTTATATCGTCGGTGCAAAGCAAAAGCAGTGAAAAAAGCGACGAAATAGTGACAATATTTAATTCGCAGATTACTGCCGGCGTGAATTATCATTTACCTTTTTGACCTTGGTATCAACTCTGATATTGAATTTTACAGAGGCTAACTGACTGCGCCAATCACTCTTGACCTTATCATAATACTTACCGTCAGCCTTTGCCAGATACCTGCCTATCATATACGGGTCGGATTTGCTTTTTACGCATTTTTCAAAGGCTTTGGTGCACATCGATTTAATTCTTTTCTTTGCAAGGGTTTCTATTGTATTAATTTTTGATTGGTCAAGGGATTCACTGAAGCCCTTTTCAAGCTCGTTTATAACAAGCGTTGCAGCCACATCGCAGTTAAACGTAATCTGTCCGCCGTTAACGGACACGCTTTTTTTCGTATCGGAGGAGGTTATTTCAAGTCCGATAATGCCCATTTCACTGTCCTTAACCATCAGAGTACCCTCGTCAATTTTGTTGTTTATAAACAAAAATCCGAAGGATTCATAAGCGTTGAGAGTATCGGCGTATTTTTCCTTTGAAAAAACGGCGATGCCTTTGCAGGCAACATTTGTTTCATTTGATGTCAGCACGGGAAAATACACGTCGGAGGTGGGATTTGAATACATATTCAGTGCGTCATTTACCGTAACGGTAGCACCGAGACCGTTTGCCTCGCCTATTTCAAGCAAATCATAGACAGTTTGCGCAGGAATACGGGATTCCCTCTCCTTGCTTCTGATTATATCCTCTGCTTTTTTGTCGCTCATCGCCACGAGCACATCGGGACGTCCGTCAACACTCCTGAAAAGGTAATTCAGTCCCTCTGTCATATGTTTTTTTGCGTAGTCCGAGCCGAATACAATTATTTTATTCTGACCGAAAAACACCTTTTTTGAAAGAGTTTTTGAGGCGGAGGAAAGTGCGTCGCTGATGTTTTTTGCACTTCCGTCGGCAACGGCTGTAATATTGCCGTTCAGCGCCTGAGTTCCGCCGGTTTTTGACAGGTTAAGATACTGAATAGTAATCTTCGTTTCCGATTTTGAAAGGTCAATCCCCATTCCCTGAACAACTGTTAAATGGCTTAGATTTTGAGTGGGCATACAACCGCTGAAGGAAAAAGCGATTACAAGTACGCATATTACTATTTTAAAATTTTTCAAGCAATTCTTCACCCTTTTGTTTTTTCATAAAAATGAGAGATACAATCGGAATAATGATACAGAAAATCAATGCCAATATCATATTAACCGTTTTTGACAAATCGGTCATCATAGCTCCCACGTACCCCGTCATAAGCAGGCAGGCAATTCCGCTGAGTCCGCTTACGGCGGCACTTTTTGTTTTATGAGAATACTTTTTAAACATTATGCTTGCACAGTAAAGCAGTACCGAGCATTTTAAAAACACTCCGAAAATCCAAAAAGCCGTATGAACAATATCAAGACGTGACATACCGCCCAGAGACGCCATTTGAAACAACGTAAAAATAGGAAAGGATTGAAGCGAGGCGGAGGCACCCATTACTCCTACGCCGAGACCCATCAGCACAAATATTGTTAAATACGATGTGCTTAAAGCGGCGAAATACGTTTTTTCCACCTTCCCGTTAACTCTGTCGGAAAGTGCCAGAACCACGGCAGGCTCCACCGTATTTGCGGAAAGTATAAAAACATTTGAGGCTATTGTTTTATGAGAATTAAGATAAGAGGGAAAAAAATTAATGGTACTGAAATTTTTAATATTAAAGGCAACCGCAATAATTATTGCAAACACCAGCAGAATGGCGTTAAACACGCTGAATCTGCCAAGTCCTTCAATGCCCATAGACACCGCATAGCACACTGCAATCAGTATCAACACAACAAAAAACACAGCGTTTGACTGAGGATGCAGTCTGCTTGAGGCGAAATAAGAAAATCTTGAAATACTCAAAGAGGCAAGATATATAAAATACAGTCCGAAAGCAGGCGCAGTCCATTTATTCTTCAGCGGATTTTTGTATTTTTTTATACAGAATATCACAGGCATTGACATAATAACGCTTGCCAAATACGATGCGGCAATGCTGATAAGCAAATCTGCCGCCAGCTTTCCGTTGATAATTGACTGAATATATGTCAGCGTAACAACAAGCCTTGACACAAACAGAATACAAAAAAGCTGATATGGCGGGATTTTTCCTCTTTTTGCAGGTAAAATGTTATTTTCCAATATCCGTACCCTCCAGTTCCGATACTCTTACACGGCGTTTTGCAAGCTTTTTCCATCCCTGACGGATAAAAGTGTCTCCCAGCGACTTGACAGATAACGGTGAAAAAGGTGCGGAATAAGGAACGCCATAGGGATTTATAACGCAAATATTTACAAAGAGCATACCTGCTCCCAGCATAATACCGTATATACCGGCAATACCGCCCAAAATAATAAATATAATTCTAAGCACTGCAACGCTTTCATATAGGGAATAAACCACATAAGATGATATGGCTGTAACGGCAACCACAACAAGCATCGGTGCACCGATAATACCTGCCGTAACCGTTGCCTCGCCTATTACGATTGCACCGATAATTGACACGGCGTGACCTATTGATTTAGGCAGGCGCAGTCCCGCCTCTCTCATAATTTCGTACAGGATATGAATGAGTATTGCCTCTGTCAGCAGATTAAAAGGCGTTGTGGCTTCGCTGGTTGCTACAATATAGAGCAAATTTGTGGGTATAAGCTCCTGATGATACGTTCCCACCGCCACATAAAGTCCCGGCAAAAACACGGATATGAGAAAACTGAGATATTTAAGCCACCTGATAAAAGTGGCATAAAACGGCGGATTGTCGTAATCGTCAAGTGAGGAAAAGGAGTCGGAAAACAGGTACGGCGTGTACATTGCAAATGGCGTCCCCTCCACCATAACGCCTACCCTGCCCTCCAGCAGTTTAGATGCAAAAACATCGGGTCTTTCCGTGTTACCTACACAAGTGAAAAACGAGGGAACATCCGTATCTATATAAGGGTCAAGACAGCCGTAGTCAAGAACGGTATTGAGATTTGCCGATTTAAGACGCATTTCAATTTCATTTACAAGCTTTGACTCTGCACGGTTGTCAATATAAGCAATTACAACCGGGGTCTGCGCAGCATTGCCTAATTTAATCTGGCGCAGCTTAAGATGATGTGTTTTAAGCCTTTTTCTAAGCAGTGCCTTGTTGTCGTTTATTGATTCAACAAAGCACTCCTTTGCGCCTTTTACCATTGATTCGTTGGTGGGGTCGTCGGTGTTTCGCCTGTTCCAGCCTTGAATACCCAATGCCAGCGCACGACGGCAACCGTCAAGATAAAATACGGCAAAGCCGCTCATCAAAAAATAATAGCAGTCCTCAAAGGTTTTAGCCTCGTTCATTTCAACCGAGCTGACAACGCATTTTTTTATCAAATCAAAATGCTCCGACGGATTATGAAATTTCAGCTTGCTTTCAAGTATGGGTTTTGTAACCATTTGGGATAGCTGCAACGAATCCACAAGTCCGTCCATAACGCAGAAAAAGCATTTTTCGCCGTCAATCTGTGCTTCACGCAGGAGAAAGTCGGAGCATTCTTTAAAATCGTCCTCAAATTTTTTCTTGTTCATATCATAACTGTCATACAGATTTTCCATATAATCACCGCTATTATTATTGAAAATTCGGTGAATATTATTCATTCTTTTCCGCAAAATAGTAACGGTGATTTTATGTCAATAATTTTTGTACGCTCTGTTATTATTTACGTTCTCGTCGTAATTGCCGTAAGAATTATGGGCAAACGGCAAATAGGCGAGCTTAACCCCCACGAGCTTGTAATAACCATACTCATAAGCTCCGTTGCCACAGTACCTTTGCAGGATAATTCAATGCCCTTGACTAATTCAATTATACCTATCCTTATATTTGTTGCGTTGGAGGTTCTCGGCTCTGCGCTGTCAATGAAATCTCTTTGGTTCAGAAATTTAATTCAAGGTAAACCAATCATTATTATTAAGGACGGCAAGCTTCAGCAAAAGGACCTTAAAAGGCTGAGATTTACAATAGACGACCTTATGGACTCATTAAGGCAGCAGGATGTATTTGATATTTCTCAGGTTGCTTATGCCGTTGTGGAAACAAACGGAACCTTAACGGTGCAGAAAAAAGCGGCATATATGCCACTGACAAGCCTTGATATGAATTTACCCAAGCAGGAGTCGGTTATGCCTATTACAGTGGTTATTGACGGCAAGCCGGTTTCCGAATATTTCGGCTCAACAAAATATTCACAGGCGGAAATTGAAAAGCTTGTAAAGGGCACCGGCGTTGATATCAAGGATATTCTGCTGATGACAGTTGACATTAATTCAAACACTTTTTATATCAAAAAGGAGAATAACGAAATATGAAAAGAATATGGTTTGCGGTTGCTTTTCTCGTGGTTTCTTTTACGGCGTGCATATTTGAACAGGTTTATATTGACAAGGTGTTTGACAACATAACCGTAAAGCTTGACTCCGCCCAGGAATACGCAGAGAATAAGGATACGAAAAATATGAAAAAGGAAATTGACGAGCTGACGTCTTACTGGGAAAAAAGCCACGTTGTTTTGTGCTCAATCAGCGAGCATAATGATATTGACGAGCTTTCAACGGCAATAAAATCCCTTAACACAAAAAACGGCGACGAAATAAAAAACGCCCTTGACGAAGCAAAGGCGAGAATTGATATATATTACGAAAACCAAAAGCTGTCGCTTGCAAATATATTATAAAAAATCAGGGACGGATAAACCGTCCCATTTGAGTATTACTCTACTGTGTTTTCTGACTTTGACTCAATATTTTTCTTTTTTGTAAAAACATTAAGAAATGTAGCTATAAACGAAATAAGCATCATAACGGCTACAAAAAACAACACGCAGGCAAGAATTGCAAATTTTTTCATCTGTGACTGTGCTTCGTCAGCCAGCTTTTGATGCCTTTCGGCGTTGTCCTTAACCCGTGATATAAGCATATCGCCCATAAGGCTGTTGCTTGTACTGTCCTTTGTTTTTTCATAAATGTTTACAAATTTCATATTCTCATTATACTCTTGCTTGTAGTTACTTGCCTGAACGGTAGAATATATACCTGCGGCAACACATCCGGCGCAAATTACCGCAATTAATATCCTTACAATCAGTTTATTTATGTTGGTTTTACTGTTTTCCATAATAATCTCTCCGAAAAAATTTTTATTTATTATAACACATAATAATTTTTCTTGCAATTTATATTATGATATTGTATAATAGCAAATGCAAAAGTTAACAATTAGTTAATACGGAGAGTTGTCCGAGCTGGCCGAAGGAGCACGATTGGAAATCGTGTAAACCGTCAAAGCGGTTTCGAGGGTTCGAATCCCTTGCTCTCCGCCAATGAAAAAGGAACACTAAAGAGTGTTTCTTTTTTTTATTTACAATGCAAGGGATTCGAACCAATGCGACATAATTGTGCAAGCTCGCAGAGTGAAGCTCAATTATCAAAAAAAGGTACTGTGTACCTTTTTTCGCATTGGACACCCGGAGGGTCTTGCTCTCCGCCAAAAAGAAAAGTCGCTTTAGCGGCTTTTTCTTTTTGTTCTATTCTCTTTTCGCTTTTCACTATTCTCTTTTCTCTAAATTAATATTGCGACTTTTCCAGGTAAGAGAGAAGAGAGAAAAGGTAATAGAATCGGTTGTTTTGCTTCGCAAAATATAAAATAATATTGTGAATAACATCAAGAAATTTTTTGGTGTTGCTTTTTTCTGCTTTTGTGGTACACTATTATTAGGAAATGCACCAACGGTCTTTGAACCAATTGCGGAAATTATATTTCTGACTGGTGCATTTCCTTTTTCTTTTAATACAACAGTGTCCCAGGTTGCGTCTCCGCTTGAAATAAAATCAAATATTTCAGTTAAATCGTCTGCAATTTCGTCTTTGGACATTGTTGAATTATATGTTTTTTTCAATTCTGCTGCATATTGACGGATTTTTTTACGGTCAACCTTGTGTCCATTGTTATATCCCATCATCATTTTGTAATATTCAACAGACTTTTGCAGTTTTTTATTTTGCTTAATCAGCGACTTCACATCGTAGTCTTCAACATCTTTGGAAAACTTGACATTTGATAAATCTTGTGTTATCATATCACTATCACTATCGGTTAGATAGTCTGTTTTAGAGAAACTTTCTCCAGCAGACAAATCGGTAGTGTTTTTTTCATTTGTGTATATGTTATGTACCCAAAATTTATTTTTTTGAAGTGATTTCCTTACAGTAATGCGTATAGTGACTGGTTTGCCGTTAAGAATAGTTTGACCTTCAATATATGCATACTTAACATTACTGTTATCATTGTGATAATTTTTCTCATTATCAAAAGTAAGTGTGCCATTTTCAATAATATCAGGCACGTGCCTTATAGATGCCAACTTTAATATTTTAAGTCTTTTGCCCCGGTTCCCGTAATTTTTCGGGTCAAATGCTTCCTCAATACCGCTTTCGTTTATCTCAACCTTCATTCCGCTGTTGGCATTTGTTACTATCCTGCTTGCTTTTTCATCAAAAAAACCTTCATTGACAAGCGTATTAAACACTTGAATCTGAACATGTCGGTAATCATTTATTTTAGCGATACCAAAGCTGTCAATAACATTTCTGTCAAAGTTTTCGTCATATTCTTCAAAATCAACATCCTTTGAATAGCGTATATCTTCACTATCGGTTGGATTCAAATTGTCAACATTTTTTATTTGATTGGAATAAAAAGGAATAACAACTGTGTGAATTTCTCCACCGTTTTTTCCTCCTTTGTCAACTATACCGTTGTAACCACCGTATTCTTTCAAAAAATCCGTTACTACATCCGGTATTGATGTCCAAGCATGTGTTGTACCGTTTTGTAAATCACTCCTTAATATTTCAATCCAATCATATATATCAACAGAATTTTTGTCCCACATATCCGCTTGTGCGGTTTCTGTATCATATATACTCATATCTGTTGCCGACACATAGTCCTCTAAATCAGATATAAATTCTTCATCTACATCAGCTGTATTAAATGGATTTGTTACATTAAGGTAAACCTTATAGACTTTCTCTTCTCTGTAATTAGGGTCTTTATATTCAACATTTTTTATCCCCACTTTGTCGAGCACTTCAATAAATCTGCTTTCTTCATTCCACAAGGTACCTCCACCTAACCAGCCATCTACAAGAACCTGTATTGCATTGCCTTTGGCAAGGTGTAATTCATAGTCATTAAAATTACCAATTCCATATTCGTTGCCGGGTTTCAATATGATACTTTCATAATCATCATCAAATGTAACCTGCTTAATTTTCTGCGTTAATTCTTGTTTTTGTTTTGCTGACAATGTGTACCAATATTCAGTGATTGGCTTTCCATTAACTCTAAATTGCGATTCATAACTGTCATAATCGTTGTCATAGGCTAACGAAGTATCTTGTTTTGATTTACTGTAATTTTGAGCAATTTCGGCGTTGTCAGTAAAATATGCCATTGGTCCACTTGTCGCTCTTTCAGGATTGAAATAGTTTCCAACTCTGTCAGCTCTTGATGTACCGTGATAGAAAGGCTTTATTCTACCTTGTTCATCTCTTAATTCCGGAGCAACATTTTTATATCTTCTTATTTGTTCTTTTGAAAGCGTTGTTCCCTCGCTATCAACATCGAGAGATTTTTTGGTATTGCCATTTTTGGTGTTTTGTGCTATAATATTAATAGAAGCAGACTTGCCTACGGTTTTTTCGCCTTGCGAATCCGTCGTAATGGGTAAGTCTGCTTCTACTATTACGGCTTCGTGCAAATAGAATTTATTATTGTGCTTTTGTGTTGGATATGCTTCAACCATAACGCCAAGCACGACATTTTTATTTTTAACAATGCCCTTACCGGCGATAATATATCTGTCAATGGGAACTTCTTCGTTGCCAATGTCGGCGTTATTGTAGTTTTCAATATGTGCAACTACCTTACCGCCTTCAATAACTGGCTTTATTGCTTTTACGGTTGCTGCTTTTAGTTCGCCGTACCCGTGAAGCATTGTGC
Organism: Eubacterium sp.; assembly: GCA_051881275.1. Lineage (GTDB taxonomy): Bacteria > Bacillota > Clostridia > Oscillospirales > Acutalibacteraceae > Eubacterium_R. The sequence goes on from JBJEPO010000045.1 coordinate 15,383, forward strand.
TTTTCGCACCACGCTTCATAAGTTCCACTGTTCCTATTTCGTTGTTTGTAGCAATATTGCCTTGCCCGTCAAAGATTTCTAGTACGAAATCAGATTTGTGCTTGTAACCCGAAATGTCTTCATAGTCTAAATTAAACAACTCTGTGTTCGGCACAGCACTATAGTTTCCTTCTATTTGCTTTATAATATACTTTGCTTCACGTGTTACAAGTCTGTTATCTTCTTCAACAAAACTATAAGCAGAGTGCTTTACTGTAGCGTAAACTTCAACCCCATTTTCAAGGTTAGAAATAGCACCGTCAATTACATCTAAGAACTGTGTACGAAGCTTTTTAATATCATCAAGTGACATATTGCCTACGGCTTTTTCGGAGGCTTTAAGATGATTGTTTGTGACATAGCTTTTAACAATATCAACAATCTTATTTACAATCTCCTTTAGGGTTTCAAGAAATGTTTTCTTTTCCTTAACGGAGATTTCTTTATTTTGAGTAACATACTCTACAACCTGTTCTATTCCGCCCTCGGCAAAGAAAAGACGAGCACTTAAAACTTACCCATAATTTAAAACAACCGCTGACAAAAGCTAGTTTGTCAACGGTTATTTATTTGATTGCACCATTTTTATCTATCAATCATTTTCTTGTATTGTTAGATTTGTTGCACATTTTGAACTTCATACAAAGTGAGCAAATCACCTTATTAATTCCTTGGGAATTTGGTCGTGGTCAAACATCACGAGGGAATGGTTGTCCCATATAAGCTCTTTATTTACAATCTCATCTGTTGCTTTATCAATGGTATTACGGTAAATTTTTGACACACGGTAATAATCGTCGCCCTCTTTTGAAAAGTGGTGGTCCTCCTCCACAATTTCATACCTGAAAGAAAATTCCTTTTCACATCTAAGCTCACCGCAGAGCTTGCCATCCTCGCACCAAAGCAGAAGCTGAACGTCCTGGTCGGTGTTATTTTTAAATCTGTAATCAATATAATTATAGCTTACGGAGGTGCCGTTGGCAAAAGGAACTCTCTTTCCCTCATCGGGAGCCAAAGCATCTGAATGGGTATGAAATTCAACAATTTCCAGCGGAGTATGTAAAACAAGCACATTGATTGTGTTTGCCAGATTGCACAAGCCGCCGCCTGTTCCGGCAATAATTTTGCCGTTTCGGATAACCCTGCCCTCCTTGTAGCCGTCCTTTTTGCTGACGTTGCCTATGGTTTTCCAATACGAAAAAACCTCGCCGGGATGAATTACCATTTTATTCATTTTAGCCGAGGCGAGAGAAATATTAACCGCCTTGTTTTCCTGAAGAACAGGGTCTATTCCCTTGCCCTTTTTTATAACGGCGGAGCTGTACTCAGCCGCAACAACAGGCAGCTTTTCATCAATAACCTGTGTAGAAAAATTAACCTTTTCCTTTAAATCCTTAATATTGCGCTTGCAAATTTCCTTTTGCTTGGAAATTGCATAGCATACAGGCCCGATATCACAAAAATTCTTATTTTTATTAAACAGCATTGTATTCCTTCTCCCTGATTATTTTTCCCAAACGGTGCTGTGATTTTTTACTTTTGCGGTAAAATTTTAAAACAATACTCTCTGCCTGCCGTCTTTTGCCGAAATTCGTTTCACCCTCAAGACGAATAAAATCCACCAAAACATTTGGAACGCCGCTTAAATTTGCGCCCAAAATATCGGTAAAAATCTGGTCGCCGAAAAACACCGTCTGCTCTTTTTTCAAGCTCATCATTTCGGCGGCTTTTTTATATCCGCCGGGCTTTGGCTTTGAGGCGTTGCAAATATAATATGAATCTATATTTTTCAGGAACCTTTGGACACGTTCCTCGCCGTTATTACTCAGCAAAAGCGTTTTAAATCCGATTTCGTGCAGTTGTTTAAACAAATTGTCAATTTCAGGCGTTGAATCATCACCGTGATGAACAAGGGTATTATCAATATCAAAAATCAACCCTCTAAAGCCCTTTTCGTACAATTTTTCATAATCAACTGCAAAAACACTTTTTGCACATTCGTAGGGATAAAGCAGCTTTATCATTTTTCTATATACTCACACACATTATCAATCTGACGGGCAAAATCATCGCCGTAAGCATTATCAAAAAACGCACTGCCTATTGTAAACGCCCATGGCTTAATTGATTTAAGCTCATCAAGTCTGTCATAGCTGTTAACGCTTCCCGCTATGCAAACAGGCACATTAACCTCATTGACAAATCTTCTGTTAAGTTCAAAGGCGTCCTCAACAAATCTGTAACCCAAAAGGTCAAAGCCGTCAACGCCTTTTTCCAAACAAAATTTTGCCTCGTCTATAATTTCGTCAACCGTGCCCTTTAGCACCGACGGACGTTCCTCAACAGTACCGACAAAAGGCATATACTTTAAGCCGTGCTCTTTGCAAAATTCATTGATTGAATCAAAATACATTGTGCCCATAAGCACATCACAGCCGTATTCAGCCGCCATTTTTGCGCCGGCAAGACATTCTGTTTCCGTATATGCTACAACCTCAAGAAAAACTGTTTTTCCGCATTCCTTCATATATGCAAACAGCTTTTTCATTTTGTCAGGCTCAAGACCCTCTTCCTTAAAGCCCCAGCACTGTGCTTTTGAATTTTTGCAGGCTTCAAAAATTTCACAGGCATTTTTTACTGTTTTGTCGTTATACGTCAGCATAACGATTAAATTCATATTATCCTTCATAATACTATACCTTTTGTCAAAAACTATACATTTTGTCAAAATATGGTATATATTATAATTCATATCATACGATTAGTCAACAAAAAGCACCGTCTCGGGCAAAGGAAACGGTGTTTTTACAGGTATTTAGTTAGAAATAAATAACATTATCGCTTTCGGACCATTCAAGCTGGCCGTTATCGTAAACCTTTACATAATCGATTATGTAATCGTAGGGCAGATTGTTTTTCCTGTTAGTGATAATTCCGTTGCCCAGCCAGAAGGTACGGTTAGGCTTGGGCACGCCGTTTTTGGTAAAGCCGTTGATTTCCGTACTCATTTCAAGGGAAGTCGGACAATGGCTGATATGATTGGGATTTGTAATATGCCATATCAGCTTATTATCATAATAAAATTTCAAGCCGTCCTTTTTCCAGTCAACGGCAAAGGTGTGAAAGCCGTCGTACAGCTCTTTAACTCTCCTGCTTTTCATTTTCTGACCGGTATAGGCGTCCCAATGGAGTGTGGTTTGCAGTCGGTAAGGCTTTGCATTTTCAAAAATATCAATTTCACAGCCGTCCTGCGCCTTTTGAGCCTTGTTGTCAATATCCACTATATCCGGCATAAGCCAAAAGGCAGACCAGCATCCGCGCACGTTGTCAATTTTGCAGCGAATTTCATAATATCCGTATTTACTGCGCTTATTTTTCCAATGTAAATCGCCGGTATAATACCCCGGTTTGCCGTCTTTTTCTTTATATTCCGTTCGAATAATCAGCTTGCCGTCTTCAAGAATAACCTGCTCCGGCGACCAGTAACC
>JBJEPO010000046.1:0-3210 GCA_051881275.1 Eubacterium sp.
CCTCATCGGCATTAAGCTCAGCGGCAATATCACCGTCTGCAACCTGAAGATATTCAGGATTGCTTGGATATTTTTTCTTTGTTACGTTAAAATGTGCACTGGTGCTCTTGAAAAATTCAAATTTCCCTTCATAAGCAGTGGTATCCCAGTACGGTACATTGGTTTTTGCGGGCTGAGTATAATTACTGCTGAAATTATAGTTTTCAACATTTTCTTCAAATCCGCCGTTTTGTATATGCTTTACGGAATATCTTGTATCGGTAGTTGAGGCATTAACCTCAATCATTCCTAAGGTTGAAAAAATCAATGCAAAGGACAATATCAAGGATAAAATTTTTTTCGTTTTTTTCATAACAGTTCCGCCTTTTAGATAAACTTTTAGATGAACCTATTGTTATTTACTATATTATATACTTTAAAGGACAACAAAAGGACAACAAAAAACAAGGCAGTTAAGCTTACTGCCTTGCTTTTTTGTCCAATTCCATATTAACATATTTTCCTGCGGTAAATTCCGCCCAGGAGTAATTAACCATATATTCTCCGTGAAAGGAATTTACTGCCGCCGAATCCCATTTTTCAAAATCATAAGCGTCGCATTTTATCTTTGAAGTGTCTAACGCAAGATGATTCCAGGTTTTAATAAGCACATCTTCAATTCCGGCGGATTTTAACGTCTTTTTCAGTGACGCCGTAATTGCCGTCGTCATATTTTTCAGCTTTCTGTCGTAGGGAGCACCCTCCCACAGTATTTGGGAAATTTGCTCCGTGGTAACCGAGGAGCCGTGCCTGTCAACAAGATAGGCAAATAGCTCCTTTGCTTTTTCTCTTTCAAAGGATAAAGGCCTTCCGTCAACAAAAACCTCAAAATGACCGAAGGTTTTTACGCATACGCTGCGCTTTGATTCTGATAACGCCTGCTTTCGCCAATCAGTGACCATTTCGTCCAAAACACGTTCAATTTCCTTTGCGGTAATGGGTTTTTGCAGATAGCCCTTTGCACATATTTCAAAGGCGTTAATGGCGTATTTACTGTACGCCGTACAAAAAAACAGAATTACATTCGGATATATCGTTTTTAATTCCTTGGCAAGCTCAAGTCCGTTCATACCGCCCATTTCTATATCAAGAAAGGCGTATGAAAGCTCCTGTGAATTTTCCCCAAGCTTTCTTGCAAAATTAAGTGCTTCGCTGGGCTTTTGAAAGGAGTGTATCTGTGCCGACGGAAAAACTGTTTTCAGCTCATCCGAAAGTGCGTCAAGAGCAAGCTTTTCGTCGTCAATCGCTAAAATGTTCATATCTGTCTCCCGCCTTAATTATGATTTGCGCCGTTGTACCCGAGCCGATTTTACTGCTGACGGTCAATTCTCCGCAGGCTGTTTGCTCAAGCCGTTTTTTCACATTTAGAATACCTATATGCCCTTGTGTGTTTTTTTCATACAGACCAACGTCAAATCCAACACCGTCATCAATTACCGAAATAACTATTTCGTTGCCATTTTTGCGTGTTTTAAGAGTAACGGTTCCGCCGTCCTCGGTTTTGCAAATGCCGTGCTTAACAGCATTTTCAACGATGGGCTGAACAGTAAGCGGCGGCAGAGAAAAATCCTTTTCTTCAATATCATATACGATATTCAGCTTGTCTGCAAAACGCATTTTTTCAAGCTTTAAATACGCCTCAATATGCAAAAGCTCGTCTGTAAACGGTATAAAATCGGGGCAGTTGACGGAATTCATATTTCCCCGCAGATAATCCGCAAAGCTTTGCAGTGCCTCTCTTGCCTGCTGAGGATTTTGTTTGCAAAGCTCACTTATTGCGCCGATGGAATTATACAAAAAATGAGGCTGAATTTGGCTGAGCATAACGTCTATATTCATTTTTGTAAGCTCTTTTTCCTGCTCTACATATCTGTCAATTTGGTCAAGCATAATAAAGATAAACAGTATGGTTACAGAAATAATCGCAGAATACAAATCAAAAAATAAACCGTAAATGAATGTTTGAAGAATTAACGCAATCAGCGGAAAAATAATATAGCACAAAAATGCAAATCGTTCTTTTTTACTGTAGGATTTTATGTTTCTGATCAAAATTACTATATTGACGAGCATTGTTATAATGCACACCAATTGGGAAATCCAGAAATACTCGCCTCTTTGGTATGTATGGCTTTCATTGTAGTAATAATAAATAGGCGAAAAAAGGTTGAAAAAGAGCAAAAATATCTGCAATAAATATATCACAAAAATCAGCGTTTTTGCTTTACTTTTGGTTTTTGAGGTGACAATTTCCGTTCGGTAAAGCAGGTAATGCCCGAACATAAACAGCATTGTATATGAAAAGAAAAATTCGCAGAAATTGGCAATTTTGACTATTGTAAACAACGCCGGGTCACTGTCGCCTTTAAAAACCAAGCCTATCATATTGGAAATCAGCGCCATGGCTAAGCATGCAATCATCAGGGAAAGAAAGCGCATGGTTTTCTTTTCCGATTTGAACCCATACAAAATGAAAACATTTGCCAAAATACACAGTGCCAGTCCTGCCGATTCAAACGATATATTAACTAAAAAAACACTGTCCGCAGTCAAGCTTCTCACCTCTTTACAATCTAATAGTATCAAACACGGCGTACTATTTCAAGTTAATATTGAAATTTTGCAGGATGAGCCTGCAAGTTATGATTCAACATTTTTGCCTTTGTATATATAGTAGGGACAGGGTTTTCCCTGTCCGTGTTTCAAACGAAATTCGGGACAGCAACCTGTCCCCTACAAAGAAACGGATTGTTGATGCTTTGTAGAGGAGGATATCATCCTCCAAAATTAGCGGGCGACTGATAGTCGCCCCAGATTGCTGACAGACACCATACGGTGTCTGTTATTTTTTGGTGGGAACAACAGGGCTCCTAAAGTAACTAAGATTCTACGAAACAGTCCCCCGGACTGTTTCTCCCAAATCCGGGCAAATATGGGGACCCCGAAAAAGCATTAAGCTTTTTTGGGGAGAGGATAAACCATTGCAGTATTATTAGCATATTGCCTAACAATATGCTTCAATACGGAAATGGTTTTGACGAGGAGAATCTTGTCACAGGTTCGAGCCAACCATATATTCATAAAAAATAACAGACACCGTACGGTGTCTGTTATTTTTTGGTGGGAACAACAGGGCTCGAACCTGTGACCCTCTGCTTGTAAGGCAGATGC
>JBJEPO010000047.1:0-18399 GCA_051881275.1 Eubacterium sp.
CAAAGCTTTTCATCATATTCCGACACAAGCTCCGGCTTGTACATAGCTGCGGTGCAATCAAATGTATTTGCAAGCAGTTCGGTGGATGTGGCCTTATATGTTAACGGCCACAGATATATTATTGTGAAGGCAATTAAAATGGAGGCAATCCAAGCAACAACAGCCAATTCCGAAATAAAGACTAAGCAACGCACCGCTGACACAACGACGGTTAAATCCAAAGCACAAAGTACCACCAAGGAAGCCACAACAAAATTCAAACCAGGCCAGGGCAATACTAATACCGGAACTATCGTACAAGGCACCGTAGCACAAACGCTTATAACTCAGCCGCAGTACATTGACCCGAACGAAACAAGTACAACAGGCGGCAACGATGGTTTTTTTCGGCAGAGCGGCAGCTCACACCTTTCAAAGCCGGCAATAGCTATGATAATAACTGCTTCGGCTTTTGCATTGGCGGGCGTTATATGCATAATCTCAGCCGCTGTTCCATCAAAAAATAACCCCCCTGAAAATACCCCTAAAGAAAAAGAAAATTAAGCAACAAAATGTAAATATAGTAATACAAAAAACAGGACATTCGGGCTTTCCAAATGTCCTGCTTCTTTATTTCAGTAAATTTTCATCAATTTTCCTGTTTTTAAAATAATATTCTCTGTCACGCTGACCGATTTCCCTAATTACCTTACAGGGATTGCCCACCGCCACCGTGTTTGACGGAATATCCTTTGTTACAACACTGCCTGCGCCGATAACCACATTGTCCCCTATGGTTACGCCGGGAACAATAACCGCTCCTGCGCCTATCCAGCAGTTTCTTCCGATTTTAACGGGAATGTTGTACTGATACGCCTTTTCACGAAGCTGTGGCAGAATGGGATGACCTGCCGACGCAACAATTACGTTAGGAGCGAACATAGTGTAATCGCCCACATAAATATGCGTGTCGTCAACCATTGTCAGATTGAAATTTGCATAAACATATTTGCCGAAATGACAGTGTGCACCGCCGAAATTTGCGTGAAAGGGAGGCTCTATATAACAGCCCTCGCCGATTTCGGCAAACATTTCCTTAAGCAGTCTTTCACGCTCCTTTTGCTGTGACGGCCTTGTCATATTGTAATCGTACAGTCTTTCAAGGCACATAGTCTGCTCTTTTACAATTTCCTCATCATCCGGCAGATAAAGCTCTCCCGTGTGAAGCTTTTCTTTCATACTCATAAATGAAATATCCTTTTATTTATACCGATTCCATAAATCTGATAAACTGTGCCTTGCCCTCGTCAGTACGTGAGAAAACGCCGCACTGTTCAAGAATTGCAGTAAACACCGTGCCGATTTCCTGCTTGATAATATCCTCGCAGTTTTCGGCGGTTATATCATATTCGCTAATTATCATATCCGCCCATTCCCTGTGCTTTGCTATTCTTTCGTCAGCAGAAATGTCGGCACCGCTGAGCATAGCATCTTTAAGAAGGGAAATTTCATTCTTTAATCTTGATGGCAGAACTGCAAGACCCATAACCTCAATAAGACCGATATTTTCTTTCTTAATATGGTGATATTCAGGGTGAGGATGATAATATCCCAAAGGACATTCCTCGGTGGTAATGTTGTTTCTGAGTACAAGGTCAATTTCAAATTTGCCGTCTCTGAATCGGGCAATAGGTGTGATTGGATTGTGGGGCGTGCCGTCGGTTTCGGCATAAATAAACGCTTCCTCGTCGGTGTAGCCACGCCATTTTTGCAGGATTTTGTCGGACAGCTCAACAAGCCTTGCACTGTCCTCACAGGCAAGACGGATAACGCTCATAGGCCATTTTACAATGCCTGCGTCAATGTCCTCGTAGCCCTTGAAGGTAAATTCGGTTTCAACAGGTGCCTTTGCCATAGCAAATTCGTAGCGTCCTCCCTGAAAATGCTCGTGGGTAAGGATTGAACCGCCTACGATTGGCAAATCTGCGTTTGAGCCTACGAAATAGTGGGGAAATTTTTCAACAAAAGCAAACAGCTTTTCAAAGGCAGACTTGTTTATGGTCATTGGTATATGCTCGCTGTTGAAAACGATACAATGCTCGTTATAGTAAACATAAGGGGAATACTGCAAATAAAAATCACTGCCGGCAAGCTCAATGGGAATTATTCTGTGATTTTGTCTTGCAGGGTGGTTAACACGTCCGCAGTAGCCCTCGTTTTCCTTGCAAAGCTGGCATTTAGGATATGCGCTTTGCTTCATTGTCAATGCGGCGGCGATTGCCTTGGGGTCCTTTTCCGGCTTTGACAGATTAATCGTAATGTCAATGTCGCCGTATTCGTTTGACGTTACCCATTTAACGTCATTTTTAATTCTGTAATCTCTTATGTAATCTGTTTTACGGCTGAAATTGTAGTAAAAATCAGTAGCCTCTTTTGGAGATTTTTCGTATTTTTCATTAAATTTTTTAATCACCCGGGACGGCCTGGGAGTAAGCACGCCCATAATTTTTGTATCAAACAAATCACGGTAAACCACGCTGTCCTCGCAAAGCGAATTTTCAACAGCGTAATCAAGTATATTTGATAGTATTTCTTCAAGCGAGTATTCTTCGTTTACTTCGCAATCCTCAAATGAATCTCTGTTTAAAACCTGGCAAAGCTGATTTATTGTATAAATAAAATCCTCTTTTTCAATCAGGTTGTTTTTAAGCGCATATTGAGCAAGCGCTTTAATAGCTGTATCAATGTTCATAAAATCACTGCCTTTGCCGTATATTTGTAACTATTATATTATTATACCGTAAATAATTCAATTAATATTTTTTAAATTTCTAATATTTAGCAAAAATATGCGTATTATTTAAAGAATGCTTGATTTAATTTATTAAAAATTTACTTTACCGTCGGCCAAAATAATGGTATTATAGAATTACAGAAAGGTTATGATTAAGTTATGTTTATATGCGTGTTTGGTGCGGCAAGCGCAGATATTGATGAAAAGTATATCAAAGCAGTAGAGGAAATGGGCGAATTTTTTGCACAGAGAGGGCATAATCTTGTGTTCGGCGCAGGCGGATGCGGACTTATGGGTGCCGCCGCCAGAGGCTTTAAAAAAGGCGGTGCGCACATTAAAGGTGTAATTCCGCATTTCTTCAAGGATGTGGAGATTGAGCCGATTTACAAGGAATGCGACGAGCTTGTTTATACCGAAACAATGCGTGAGCGCAAGGCTAAAATGGAGGAAACGGCTCAGGCATTTATCATCGCACCGGGAGGTGTGGGAACCTTTGAAGAATTTTTTGAGGTTCTTACGCTCAAGCAGCTGGGCAGACACGAAAAACCCATTGCCGTTTATGATATTAACGGATATTACGGCTCTATGCAGGATATGATGGACCATTCCGTTAAAGAAAAATTTGTAAAGCCTGCCTGTCAGACCCTGTATGACTGCTTTACGGATTTGGAGGAAATGGCACGCTACATAGAAAATGACACCGTTGATTATTCGGTGAAGGAACTGAAGTAATACTTCAATACGGAGGTGCAGTATGAAAAATTATGTTATTACAATAGGCAGACAGTTTTGCAGCGGAGGCAGAGAGATAGGTCAAATGCTGGCAAAGCAGCTGGGGATTGATTTTTACGACGCCTCGCTTCTTCGTGAGAAGGCCCGTGACGACGGCTTGGAGGATGGCATATTTGATATGTTTGACGAACAGCCCACCCGTTCGTTTTTGTTTTCCGTTGTTATGGACCCATACGCCATTGATTCTGCCGTGAATGAGGGCAAGGTTATTGAGGCACAGCGCAGTGTTATATGCAGTGCGGCGGATAAAGGTCCCTGTGTTATAGTAGGCAGGAGAGCCGACAAAATCCTTGAAGAACGGGGAAATGTGCTCAGCGTGTTTATATGCGCCGATATGAAGGACCGTATTGAGCGTTACCGTCAGCGTGACAACGTAAGCGAGAAGGCGGCACGCCGTATAATTGAGCGCAAGGACCGTGAACGTGCGTCCTATTACGATTATTTCGGCGACGGCAAATGGGGCAAGGCTGACAATTATGCCCTGTGCTTTAACTCGTCAAAGGTTTCTCCTCAGCGTATCGTTGATATAATAAGCGAATATGTACAAAAATAATACGGTAAATCAGAAAACCGAGTCAATCGCACAATGCGAAAGGCTCGGTTTTGTTTTTAGCAGATTAGTGCCGTTTATTTTTTCGGCTTGTGGTGATGATGGGGTTTATCAGGTGCTATATCCATCCAATGATTTGAAAGCTTTTCCAGCAGGGAGGCAAGCTGATCCGTTTCTTCATCAGTCAAAACAGAGAACATCTCTCCTGCCATTTCCTGTGTTATTCCGCCGTTGTCTGCTACGCCCACAGCATGGTGAAGATACTTCATAACAAGCTGCTGCTGTTCATTGTCAAAGGTAAGTCTGTTTGGATGGTGATGTCCGTGATTTTCGGGGACCTTTCCCGTTTTTACATATTCCTCTCCCCGTTTGCAGTGAGGAGAGGTCAGGTCACAGCCTCTCGGGCATATCGGGCATTTGCTTTTGTCGTTTTTCATAAATATCATTCCTTTCCGATAAAAAACGAGCAATGACTATTTGTAAAAACCGGATTTACATGATAATCATTACTCGTTTTCATCTGTATATTTAATTATTTTTCTAAAATTAGTATAAATCAATAACTGAATAAAGTCAACAGAGTTAATGATATTGTCTTTTGTTCGGTGTATTTTGCAGGCGTTTTAATTCGTAAATTTCATCGCACATTTGAGCAACCTGCGGTGAATGGCTTACTAAAATTACGCATTTTCCCTGATTTGCGAGGGAACGGAAAATTGCCATAATTTCATTTTGTGTTTCGCAGTCAAGATTACCGGTGGGCTCGTCTGCCAGAATAACGTCTGCGTCGTAGGAAAGCGCACGGGCAATGGCAACACGTTGCTGCTGACCGCCGGAAAGCTTAAGCACACGCCTGTTTGCTTCCTCTTGGCTCAGTCCGACTCCGGTCAGCAGGGACAGGGCCTTTTCTTTTTTGTTTTTATCCTTTACGCCGGCTATATCCATTGATAAAAGCACGTTTTCCAGTGCAGTAAATTTTGTTATAAGATTGTAGCTTTGAAAAATAACGCCGATATATTTACTGCGGAATTTGTATTTGTCCATTCCCTTAATATCCTGACCCTTATAGGATATACTTCCGCTTGTAGGCGACGCCAATCCGGACAGCACGGACAGCAGAGTGGTTTTTCCTGCGCCGGATTTACCTGCTATGCAATAGATTTTTCCTTCTTCAAATTCATACGATAAATCCTGTAAAACAGGAGTTGAGTCATACGAAAAGCATATTTTATTTAACGATAAAACTGACATATCTTCTTCTCCTTAATCTCTGTTGGCAAGTATTTTTAACGGCTCATACCGCATTATGAACAGTATTGCCGCCGCACCCGAAATAAGCGTCAGTAAAATACAAATTGCAATCATTTGCAAAACCACCGTCATATTCATTGCACTGCTGACCGCTGTTATGTATGAGGTTTCGCTGTCAGTGCCCGGCATTTGCGAAAATTTATTGCCCTTCGGGCCTGTTGCCGAATTATCCATATCACCACGTCCGAAGTTTTCCTCAACCTGCTGAGACTGCTCTGTTTGTGCCGCCGCCTGCTTTTCAAGCAAGGCGTTTGTTACGGGAACGGAGTTTACTGCACCTGCGCCTGCACCTATGAATACGGCAATCAGTGTTACGATGAAAATTTCAGTAAGAAATTGCAAAGCAACCTTGCCCTTTTTCATACCCATTGCGGTCAGCACGCCGATTTCGTATTTGCGTTCCCTTATGTTAAATATATTAAGAACCACCAATATAACTGCGCCGATTGCAAGTATTACAATCAAAAAATATCCTGCCATTGTGCTGAGTGCTTCAAGAGGTGCCATACTGTTTTCAAAGGCAGTAACATCGGAGGAGGTAACGGTGTATGATTCGTCAAGGCCCAACGCTCTTGCCTGTTCCTCAAAAGCATTGTAGCTGTCAAGGTCGGCAAAGGAATATATACCTGTCAGTGCACCAGTCATAGCGGTTGATACGCTGTCGTCGCCTTCGTCCGTGGACTGTGCCTTTGATGATGCTTGTATGATTTCTTCAAGAGTGGCATAGCTTGTGTATATTTTGTTTGCCGGGTCGTTTGATGTGGCACCGAAATCGGAAAAGCTGCTTTCATTAGCCGACGAGTCGGTAAATATTCCCACAATTTTTAAGCTGTATGCTTCCTCTTCGTTATTTGGGTTTGATATTTTGACCGTGTCACCTACGGAAAGCTCGTTGTAGGAGGCAAGGTCCTGAGTTATAATACATTCATTTTCTGCGCTTTGCGTATCAAAAATTTCGCCCTGACTGATTGTTGATGTGCCGTTAATGAAAGATGTCATAGCATCCTCCGAGCTATATCCTACAAGGGTAAAATCACTGTTAGAGCCGAAAATTCTGCCGCCTTTTCCTGCTTTTTCACCCTCGTTTGCAGGGTCGCTTTTTGAAAAATCTCCCTGCGTCAGTGTTTCCGTTTGAGCCTCGGTGTCATCCTGTGTGGTAACAGGCTCAAATTCGTCGCTTCCGTCGGCATATACCGTGGTGTAGTAGCAAAAATCCCTGACTGCTTCAGCCTGTGCGTATTTTTGGTAATCCTCCAACGACAGAGAGGACGCATTTCCCATCATTTCCTTAAAGGATTCCCTGTCAAAGCCCTGACCGCCGTCTCTCATCTGCGACATTGCAGAAGAACGGTCAAAGGATATGGTAGCCGTTATTGACATAGAGGACAGGGTTTCCTCCTTTGCGCTTTCCGCTGCCTGACGTATTGAAAGTCCTATGCAGGAGGACAGCGCTATCACAAACACAATTACTCCTATAAGAAAATTTCTGCCCTTTGATTTACCTATACATTTAAAGGCGTTTTTGATGATATACATAGTTGTGTTCCTTTCCTGTTTGATAGGTAAACTATACATATTAAACATTGAAATTTGATTGAATAATAGTTGTTTTAATAAAAAAACTCCCGTATGACAATACATCATACAGGAGAGATTATAATTTTATGCAGGAATACAAACGCAAAATGTTACCATACCGTCCCCGCAGGATACCGAAATACTGCCGTGGTGGGAGGTTACAATGGCTTTTGCAATGGCAAGCCCCAGCCCGTAGTGATTATCTTCGCCTGTTCTGGCGTAATCACTGCGGTAAAAGCGTTCAAAAATCAAATCGCATTGTTCTTTTGATATTTCACTGCCTTTATTTGTAACATATAAATATGCCTTGTTATGTTTAAGGGATAAGCTTACGGTTACAGCGGAATGCTCTTGACTGTGCTCTATGGCGTTGTCCAAAAGGATTGACACAACCTGTCCTAACTGCTGGGGATTACCGTTTACAAATACGTTTTCCTCCACAGCGTTGTAGATAAGCTCAGCACCTTTTTCATAAGCAACGCTTTCAAATGCAAGCAATTCACCCAGAACAACTCTGCTGAAATCGGTTTTCTGCATCTGAGGCTTTACGTTTTCTATTTTCGTAAGCTCCATTAACTGCTTTATCAGCACCGCCATTCTGTCGTTCTCAAACTGAATATTGGACAGCCATTGGTTTTCACCGATTTCCCTTGACAGCAGCTCGGCGTTGGCGCTTATAACCGAAACAGGCGTTTTAAGCTCGTGTCCTGCGTCGGAAATAAACTGCTTTTGCTTTGTATAGCTTTCTTCAACCGGCTTTACAATCCGTTTTGCAAGCAGCAGGGAAATCAGAAAAAGTACAGCTATGGCGACTGCGCCGAAAATCAGCGTGTACTGAAAAAGCGTTGTAATGCTTTCGCTCATTATGGTGTTATCCATAAAGGCAACAACGGTGTATCCCTCATATCTTTCAAGGCGGTATATTAAGTCATCAATTTTTCCGTCGCTTTTATCCTTTGAATTTACCGAGGCGGCAAGAGTTTTCAGCTCCTCATCGGTATAAACACCGCTGTTGTGATTGTCGGTTTTTAAAATTTCGCCGTCGCTTGAAAATGTAACGGAATAAAAGGTTGACAGCGAATATGCACGGTCATTTTTTGTTCTCGGCTGGTCAAAATCACGTTTAGGAAAAACGTCGTTGCCGGAAATGTCCTTTCTTAATTCCGTTTCAATATAACGCTTTAGCATATCCTGATTTTGGTTATAAACATCTGTGTAGCTGGTAATGTAAATAACGCAGAGAGTGCAGGAAAACAAGGCGATTAAAACAGCCGTTATGGAGGCTACGATTTTTACTCTGGTTTTTTTAAACATCACCGCACCTCAATTCATAGCCCAGTCCGCGTACTGCTTTTATTTCAACCTTTGATTTAATAAATGCAAGCTTTTTTCTTGTAAAGGACAGATAAACCTCCACGTTGTTGTATTCCGCTTCGTTTTCATATCCCCATATTTTCAGGGCAAGCTGTTCACGGCTTATTATCTGATTTTTGTTTGCTATCATATATTCAATTATTCTGTACTCTTTTTCACGCAGGCGCACCGACTGACCGTTTGTTTTACAGCAAAGCAAATAATTGCCCGAATCCAGCGTTATATCACCGTAAGTCAGAATTTCACTGTCACCGCCCAGTGCTCTGCGGGTCAGCGCACGTATTCTCGCCAACAGCTCTTTGGTCATAAACGGCTTGGTTAAATAATCGTCCGCACCGCTGTCAAGTCCCGTTACCTTGTCGTCAAGCTCACCCTTAGCGGTAAGCATCAGCACCGGGGTTTTTATACCGTCACTGCGTATTTCCCTGACAATCTCAAAGCCTGACAAGCCCGGGAGCATAACATCAAGTATTATTAAATCATAAATACCGCTTTGCGCCGATTCCAAGCCGGAAATACCGTCACTGCATATATCAACCTCATATTTTTCAAGGCGCAGAATTTCCGACAGTGCGTTTGCCATTCTTTTTTCATCTTCAACTAAAAGCAGTTTCATTAGCGTCACCTTATGCCTTTTATTCAATTTCAATTATAGCATAAAAGATTGACAATAGATTGAAAAATTATTCAAAGGGGTTTTCCGTAGGATAAGGGCGTGATTTCGGCTGATTATATGAAATGTCCCCAATGCCCAGATACTTAAATACCTCAAACAGAGCGCGTCCGTAGTGGCCGAAGGCAACTGCGCCGTGGTGTGGGAAACGCTTTTGAATAAGAACGTGACGGTAAAAGCGCTCCATTTCGTCAATGGCAAATACGCCGATTGAACCGAAGCTTTCACAGTCAACATCAAGCACCTGTCCCTGAGCAATGTACGCCTTAAGCTGTGTATCCGCCGTTGACTGTAAGCGGAAAAACGTAATATCTCCCGGCTTGATATTGCCCTCTATGGTGCCTCTTGTAATGTCAGGCTCGGCAAGCTGAGGCTCCAGGTCACGCTTCATAATTAACTGATAACCCATTCGGTGATTGCTTAAAAGCTCACTGCATGTATTTCCGCAGTGAAAGCCCATAAATGTTTCGTAAATGCGCTTATCACTGCTGTTTTTGATTGCCTTGTCAAATATTGACTGAGGAACGGTATTGTTTATATCAAGCAATGTTACAGGCTTGCCGGATACGCATACGCCTATGTATTCGCTTAATGCGCCGTATATATCCACCTCGCAGGCAACGGGAATACCCATTGATGCAAGACGGCTGTTTACATAACAGGGTACAAACTTAAATTCCGTCTGAAATGCAGGCCAGCACTTGTTGGCGAAAGCCACATATTTCCTTGTTCCCTTATGCTCCTGCGCCCAGTCAAGCAGAGTCAGCTCATACTGTGCAAGCCTGGGCAGAATACCCTCGTATTTGTTGTTAGGTCCTAATTCCGCCTTCATCTCTTCAATTTTATCGGGTATTCTCGGGTCGTCCTTGTGCTTGTTGTAGGCGGCAAGCAGGTCAAGCTCCGAATTTTCTTCAACGGCAACGCCTAAATCGTAAAGGGCTTTTATAGGGGCGTTGCAGGCGAGGAAATCGTCGGGTCTGGGTCCGAAAGCGATTATTTTAAGACCCTTAAGTCCCAAAACCGCCCGGGCAATAGGTATAAATTCTTCAACCTTTTCTGCAAGCTCCTGAGCCGTTCCCACAGGATATTCGGGAA
Organism: Eubacterium sp.; assembly: GCA_051881275.1. GTDB lineage: Bacteria > Bacillota > Clostridia > Oscillospirales > Acutalibacteraceae > Eubacterium_R. Next base: position 10,147 of record JBJEPO010000047.1, read on the forward strand.
TGTATGCACGCTTGGAGCGCAGTCCCAGATTATATGAACAGTTGAGCATTCCGCAGTAGGCGTCGCCTCTGCCGTCAATCAAATCTCCGTCGCCCTCAGCGGCGGCAATATACATTATCGGGCCGTCAAACCATTCGCTAATCAGCGTTTCAGGTGTTTCGGGACCGAAATTTCCCAAAAATACCACAAGTGCGTTTACGCCGTTTTCCTTTACATCCTTTACTGCGTTTTCGGCGTCGTTTTCGTTTTCAACTGTAACGGGGCACTCGTAAATACCGTTACCGCAGGCGTTGACAAGTGCCTGTCTGCGCCTTTCGGAAAGCGATACGGGAAAGCAGGAGCGTGAAACGGCAATAACGCCTAATTTAACATTTGGAATATTTTTTATCATAACAGATTCCTCCTTATATAATTTCCTTAAACAGATTTTTCACAGACGGATATATTTTTTTGAATTGCTCATAGCGTTGCTGATAAAGGCAGGTCAAATCCTTATCGGGATTAACGGTGGAGCTTATTTCAACCAAATCATTTACCGCAGATTTTACACTGTCATATTTACCGCAGGCAACCATTGCGAGAATTGCACCGCCGTAGCCGGGACCCTGCTCTGTTTTAACAGTATCAAGGGGAATACCCAAAGCATTTGCAAATATTGTTTGCCATAGACGGCTTTTGCTTCCCCCTCCGCAGATGTTTGACCTTTCAATATTAATGCCCAGATCCTTGGCAACCTGAAAGCTGTCACGTATGGCAAAGGCAACACCCTCTAAAACTGCCTGAGTCATATCGGCACGATTTGAATCCATTGTCATACCGATAAAGGTGCCTCTGGCGTTTGTGTCGTTTATGGGACTGCGCTCGCCCATAAGATAGGGCAAAAAGTAAATGTGATTTTTGCCGAGCTTTTCGGCGGATATTGTTTTTTGCTCACCGTCAAAATCATTTGAGTCTAATATATCCTCAACCCACCATTTGTTGCAGGACGCCGCCGAAAGCATACATCCCATAAGATGAAAACCGCCGTCGGCGTGGGCAAAGCTGTGAAGTGAATTGTTTGTATCAACGCCGAATTTATCACTGCTGATGAAAATTGTTCCCGATGTTCCTACGGAAATATTGCATTTTCCGTCGCCTACCGTTCCCGTTCCCACAGCCGCCGCCGCATTGTCACCTGCACCGGCGCATACCGTTACATTCTTGGGCAAGCCAAGCCTTTGGGCAATATCCTTTTTTATAACGCCTACCGCATCATAGCTTTCGTAAAGCCGGGGCAGTTGATTTTCGGTGACGGAGCATATACTGCACATTTCCTGCGACCAGCGTTTGTGCTCAACATCAAGAAGAAGTGTGCCCGACGCATCGGAATAATCCGTTGAATGTGCACCTGTAAGACGGTAAACAATGTAATCCTTGGGCAGCATTATTTTTGAAATTCTGCCGAACAGCTCAGGCTCATTTTCTCTCATCCATAAAAGCTTTGGCGCAGTAAAGCCTGCAAAAGCGATATTTGCCGTGTATTTGCTTAGCTTTTCTTTCCCCACGGCTTCGTTGAGATAGTCAACCTGCTTTGCGGTTCTGGCGTCATTCCAAAGTATTGCAGGGCGAATAACCTCATCATTTTCGTCAAGCACAACAAGTCCGTGCATTTGACCTGCCGTGCCTATACCTGCAACAAGGGATTTGTCAATACCGCTGATTACTTTTTCTATTCCGTTTATACAGGCGTTCCACCAATCAAGAGGGTTTTGCTCGCTCCAGGCAGGGCGGGGAAAATATATGGGGTATTCCTCCGTTGCGGAATTTACAATGGCTCCATGTTCGTCAACCAACAGGATTTTACAGGAGGAGGTTCCCAAATCAATGCCGATATAATACATATTTCTCACCTTCTTAAATAGGGCATTTTTCAATTATCATGGTTTTATTTTCATTAATATATTCACCTGCATTGCAGTGAATGCTTTGTCCGTCTGTCAAGTATAAAGTATATTTTCCTGATAGGTAAACAGTATCACCTGACTTATTAACGGAATAAAAATCACTGTCCTGCAATTCTATAATGATTTCCTTTTCTTCACCTGCTTTAAGACGGAAGCACTCAATTTTAATCAGTGAGCGAAGGGGATTTTCATAATCGGTTTTTGGACAGGTCATATATATTTGCAGAGCTTCAATACAGTCGGTATTACCGATATTTTTAACCCTGCATTTCAGCTCGTTATTGATAAGCTCACAGTCGGTAAGCTGAAAATCCGTGTATGTAAGTCCGTAGCCGAAGGGATACTGCACGTCACCTGTATAATATCGGTATGTTCTGTTTGCCATTGAATAGTCCTCAAAATCAGGCAAATCGTCAACACTGTTATAAAATGTCACCGGCAGCTTACCGCAGGGCGAAGCCTTGCCGAAAAGAAGATTTGATATTGCCTTTCCGCCTAAAGCACCGGGATACCAGCACTGCAAAACTGCGTCTGCGTGTGTTTTACATTCTCTCAAATCAATGCATCCGCCTGAAAAATTAAGCACTATAACTTTTTTGTCAAGGGCAAATAGCCTTTGCATAAGCTCCTGCTGTACATCGGGCAACAACAAATTTTGACGGTCGCCCTGTTCTCCTAACATTCCTCCGCCTCCCTGCAAAAGCTCGCCTGCCTGTTCTCCCTCAAAGGAGCAGTCCAAGCCTGTGCAAAGCAAAATCAAATCGGCTTTTGCCGCCTGCTCAACCGCCTGTTGCTGAAGCACCTTGTTTTCCTTTAAATTATAGGAATATCCCTGAACGTATGCGGTGTCGCTGTTCTCCTGCCGTACCGCCTCGGTGATTTTACAAAATCTTTTCGGTGTACCGCAGTAGTTACCCAAATATGCTAAGTCGTTTTCGGCATTGTAGCCCACAACAAGAATTTTCTGCGCACCGCTTTTAAGAGGCAGAATACCGTTGTTTTCCAAAAGCACAACGCCCTGTTCGGCTGCCTTTACCGACAGCTCCTCGTGCCGGGGCAAAGCGTTTTCGGACGGCGAAATACTGTTGTAGGGACAGTCTTCGTCAAACATTCCGAGACTGCTCCTTATTGCCAGCAGTCTTGATACTGATTTTAACAGAGTGTCCTTGCTTACATAATGCTTTAAATATGCAAGGTGCAGAAGTCTGTAAAATTTTCCGCATTCCAAATCACATCCGGCATTGAGAGCCATTGAGGCTCCCTTAAGCGGATTTTTCTCAATTCTATGATGATAAACAATGTCAGGCAGTGCACCGCAGTCGGATACGAAATATCCGTCAAATCCCCAGTCATCCCTGAGGATTTTTTTAATTAATGTGTCCGAGGCACAGCACGCCTCGCCGTTAACACGGTTATATGCCCCCATAACGCCGCACACATCAGCCTCTTTTACTGCCTTTTTAAATGCCGGCAGATACGTTTCAAACATATCCTTTTTTGATGCCTCGGCGTTAAAGCTGTGACGGCTTTCCTCAGGTCCGCTGTGAACGGCAAAATGCTTTGCGCAGGCGGCGGTTTTTATGTATTCGGGATTATCGCCCTGAAGGCCCCGAATAAAAGCCGAGCCTAAAATGCCAGTAAGATAGGGGTCCTCGCCGTAGGTTTCCTGTCCCCGTCCCCATCGTGGGTCACGGTAAATGTTTATGTTGGGGGACCACATTGTAAGGCCCTTGTATATTCCGTAATCCTTGTTTTTTTGGCTTTCGTTAAATTTTGCACGTGCCTCGGTGGAAATAATTTCAGCCACCTCAAAAAGCAAATCCTCGCTGAAGGAGGACGCCATACATATCGCCTGGGGAAAAACGGTGGCAATTCCTGCACGGGCAACACCGTGTAAAGCCTCGTTCCACCAAACGTAGGGCTTAATGCCAAGGCGGTCTATGCCCTTTGAATAATGCATAAGCTGTGAAATAAGCTCTTTTACAGATAATTCCTGTGCAAAGGATTTTCCTGCTTTTTTATGCCGTGCTTTGCTTTGGGCGTTCATTATTCTTCCTCCTTGACAATCCCTTTTCTTCATTATATAATAGAGAAGTGATACCGTGCTCGTGCACGCTAAAATAATTATATCATTGAAGTGATGAAAAATCAAGGGGAATGCAATGCCTATTACAGCTAAAGAAATTGCAAAAATTGCAGGGGTCAGCCGAGGTACTGTTGACCGTGCGCTGAAAAACAGACCGGGAATAAGCGAGCAGACGAAAAAGCGTGTGCTTGAAATTGCCGAAAAATACGATTATAAGCCGAATATTATAGGCAAGGCCCTTGTTTATTCGGGAAAGCCCATTGAGGTGCCGGTTATTCTTAACAGTATCGGCAACCCTTTTTTTGACGATGTTAAGGCAGGAATTTTTGCCGCACAGGAGGAATTTGAAAGCTACGGCTTTAAAATTAATCTTTTTGAGTTTAAAGGCTATGACGCAGAGGATTTGCTGGGTATTTTAGACAGTCTGCCTCAGGATACGTCACAGATAATTCTCACTCCTATATGCGATAAAAGAGTTGAAGAAAAAATATGCTCTATGCAGGAAAATTTCACACGTGTAATACTGCTTTCAAGCGCACTTGAGGCGGCGGATAAATCCGTATATGTAGGCTGTGATTACCTTAAAAGCGGACGTATAGCCGGACGTATTACAGGGCTTATTTCTTCGGGAAAAGCCAATTTGTTCATCGTTACCGGAAGCTCTCAGCACAAGGGCCACGCCCAAAGAGTTGAGGGTATAAATGAAGTTATAAAAAATGATTATCCGTCAATTAATATTGTCGGCGTTGCGGAGAGCAATGACGATGACGAAACCGCCTATACCGCTGTAAAAAACGCCTTTGAACATCATCCCGAAATAGATTTTGTATATATTGTTGCAGGCGGTGTTGACGGCACTCTTAAAGCCGTGGGTGAGCAAAATCACAGGGTACGTGTGTGTACCTTTGACGATATTCCCGTAATACGCTCGGCACTGGGCAGAGGCGAGGTGCTTGCCACAATATGCCAGCAGCCCTTTGAACAGGGATATAATTCAGTAAAAGCACTTTTTGATAGCGTGATTATGAAAAAAGAAGTGCAAAAAACAATACACACCCAACTTTCAATAAAGGTTGACGAGTCGCTTTAATTATTACTGCTTGAAAGGCTACGGTGACTGATATGGAACATTTTTCCGTTATGCGTTATACAGGCAAAAACACTCCGTTAGGTGAATTTCCTGTGGGTGACGGCAACGGTATAACCCTGCAAAAGCAAACAAACGAAAAAGAGGATTCGGGACTGCATACTACGGCAGTATTGACGGTTAATAAAAATCAAAGTGAAAAATCAGCATTAAGGCTGGTTATTGAAGAAAATGAATGGGATACGGATAATTATGTTTTTGCCCCTGCCGCCCTCTATAACGGCAACAGATTTAAAAGTCTGTGCAGAGAATATCCGCCTATGCTGACAAAGGACGAGGCAGAGGAATACCGAGGTGAAACGATTATTTCCGACGTGCCAAGGCTTGATTTAAAGGGAGGCAGTGTCAGCCTTAACGCAGGCGATTTGTCCGTGCCTTGTATCGGGTATTATTCCGGCAAAAGCAAAGCAGGCTATCTGCTGTTTTTCAGCCAAAAAAACCAGCTTGGAAATTTTGGCATTACCCTTTGTGAAAATACCGAAAATAAAAGGGCCGAGTTGATTTTGTCATCCCCCTGCGTCCGTGAGCCGTACAAATATACAATGTGTTCAACAAAGCAGGTGTCGGATGACGCTCCGGCGGTGCTTAAGGCAGGGGATAAGGTGACCTTTTCCTATACGCAGTACCGCTTTGAGTGCGACAGTATATGTGAATTTTTAAATAGATTTTTTACTCTGAGGCAAAAGCAAAATCTCCCTGTCAGCCATCCTAATGACGTTCCCTGGAACCGTGCGTTTAACTTGATTGAAGACAAGTACAATAGCAGAAACTGGCAGGAGGATTACGGATTTTATAAATCATCGGAGGCAAAGGGCGGAATTTGCAGTCAGTGGCAGACCGGCTGGGTAGGCGGTGCAATGAACACCCTGCCGGGACTTGTTATCGGCAATGATGAGTCCCGAGAGAAAAGCCGAAAAACCATTGATTTTGTGTTCAATAAATTGCAGCACAAAAGCGGATTTTTATACGGCATTTTCTGTGACGGAAATATATACGGCGATAATTTTTTCAATCCGGAAAACACCGATATTGTTATGAGCCGTAAAAATGCGGATGCTCTGTATTATATCGCAAAGCATTTGTTTTATCTTAAAAATCAAGGCGAAAATGCGCCTGAATTATGGGTAAAGGGAGTCCGCCGTCTTGCCGACGCTTTTGTTGCATATTATAAAGATAACGGCGAAATCAGTCAGTTTATTGATATTGACTCGGGAAAGCCGTATGTTTACGGCTCGGCAAGCGCAGGTCTTGTAAGCGCAGGCCTTGCCCTTTGCGCCTCATATTTTGACTGTGACGGTTATATGCAGACGGCGCAAAGCATTGCCGAGGATTTTTATGAAGGCTTTGTATCCAAGGGCTATTCAACAGGAGGACCGGGAGAAATTCTTGCCTGTCCCGACAGCGAATCGGCGTTTGCCCTGCTGGAAAGCTTCGTAGTTCTTTACCGCTTTACCGAAAACCAAAGGTGGCTCAGGTATGCCGAGGATACTGCGTCGCTGTGTTCAAGCTGGTGCGTAGGATATGATTATGATTACAAGAAGGACACTCAGTTTTATGAGCGAAAAATTGCCACCACCGGCGCAGTATGGGCAAGCGTGCAGAATAAGCACGCCGCACCGGGTATATGCACAATGTCAGGCGAGTCGCTTCTTCACCTTTACCGTGCAACGGGAAATACGGCGTATCTTAATCTTCTTAAAGATATTTCACACAATATCACCCAGTATTTGAGCACGCCTGAAAAGCCTGCCTACGCCAGCTATGTTTGGCATAATAAGCCTGCTCACCGTCAGAAAATGCTTAACAGATTTGCCGTGAAGGCAGTTCGTGCACTTTCGGAAAAAAGCAAGCTGTCAAAAAAGCTCTGTTCCGCCTCCTATAATAAAATGTTCAACCCCGTGGGACGTATTAACGAGCGTGTAAATCTGTCCGACTGGGAGGGAACAAATAACGTGGGCGAATTACCTATCGGCTCCTGCTGGTGCGAGGTTTCGGTTATGCTTACATATCTTGAAATTCCTGCGGTTTATATTCAATCGGACACGGGATTTTGCTTTCCCCTTGACCATATAGAGTGCTCCGTAATATGCGAAAATGAAAATTCATTTACCGTCCGGCTTTATAATCCCACAGATTATGACGCTGTTTACAGAATATTTATTGACAGTAAAGAGGAATGTGAAAAGCCTCTTTCTCCCGACAAACCATTGAAAATACAGAATATTTCTCTGGGCTCGGGTCAGCATATACAATTAGAAATTAACAGGAGATAGCATTATGTTTGAAATACGAGGCAAGGATTTTTACCTAAACGGTGAAAAATTCAATATTTATTCCGGCACAATCCATTATTTCCGTATTCCCTGTGAATATTGGGAGGACCGCTTGATGAAGGTTAAGGCGGCAGGTCTGAACACCGTTGAAACCTATGTGGCGTGGAATATGCACGAGCCACAGGAAGGACAGTTTAATTTTGAGGGACAGAATGATGTTGTTAAGTTTATCAAAACTGCCCAGAAGGTAGGACTTTATGTTATTCTCCGTCCGGGACCGTATATTTGTGCCGAATGGGATTTAGGCGGACTTCCCGTATGGCTTTTGAAATATGACGATATACGCCTGCGCTGTTACAGCGAGCCGTATATTTCCTTTGTTAAAAAATATTTTGACGTTCTTATGCCTATGCTTGCACCGCTTCAGATTAGTCAGGGCGGTCCCGTTTTGATGATGCAGTATGAAAATGAATACGGCAGCTACGGCAGAGATAAAAAATATTTGGCGTATTTATGTAAGCTTATGCGTGATAACGGTATTGACGTTCCGTTGTTCACCTCCGACGGCGAGGGCAAATATCATCTGTCCGGCGGAAGCCTTAAGGAAGAATTTAAGACGGTTAACTTCGGCAGCTATCCCGTGGACGGATTTAAGGATTTAAAGGAGTATCAGCCGGATAAACCGCTGATGTGCAGTGAAATGTGGTGCGGATGGTTTGACCATTTCCGTGAAAAGCATCATCATTCCTCAAATGTTTATTCAAAGAAAACGCTGACAAAAATTTTAAATCAGTTTTTTGAAAT
>JBJEPO010000048.1:0-3085 GCA_051881275.1 Eubacterium sp.
ATACAAGGATTTAGGCGACGGAACCTACGAGCTTGTTAAGTTTTCAAATCCCGGAGATATGACTGAGGTAACTATTGATTATGTTGTTGATTTGGAAACAGGCAAAAAGGATACCACAAAGCCGATTTCTGTTATTAACGAATACGCCTTTAACTGTGATGAAACCTTAAATTCAATATCCTTTGGTAAGGATATTAAGAAAATTGACGGAAAATCCATTTACAGCTGCTGGTGGGTACAGAATGTTTGGATTGATGACGAAAATCCGTATTACTGCGATTTAGACGGAGTAATTTATGATAAGGATTTAACAGAGGTTATTTTCTATCCCAACGACCACGATAAATACCTTAGAGCAAAATTAGGCTATGACAATCTGGTTGATGACGAAGGCAATCCGATGGAGGAGCTTTGGGGAACCACCGAAAAATACGACGAAGCCTTCTTTGAAGAATACAACAAGCAAATCAGAACCTACGTTATCCCCTCAACTGTTACAAAAATCGGTCAGCTTGCTTTTGCATATTCCAATATTACCGATTTGTACATTCCCGAAGGCGTCAAAACAATGGAATCAATGGCTGTTTTCAAAAACACGGTATTGCGCAATGTTTACAGTTACACAACGGATAAAACTATATCCGATGTTACTTACAAGGCAATTTCTTCTATGAAATCAGTGTATAATTCTCTTCCTGAAGGACTTGAATATATCGGCTCGGACTGCTTCTATTATTGCAGGGAGTTGAAATATCTGTACATTCCCGGCTCTGTAACATATATCGGTCATCACGCTTTTTGGGATGCAGTGTATAAGGAGGACGATGAGCTTAAGGGTATTACCGTTATTAATACACCTTTAAGTGAGGAGGAATTCAGCAAGGTTGAAACAGGCGACCAATGGAGACCGCAGTACGATTACAAATTATTTAAGAAATCTGTTGATATAAATTATTCAACTCAAAGAGAATAATACACATTACGTAAAAAGCACCCTGCTGAAATGCTCAGCAAGGTGCTTTTAAATATAAGAGGAAGACTTTATCGGTGAAGGTATAAACTGCAAATTATGTTTCGTCGGCATATATTTCAAGCTTAGATATTTTTTTATCCTTTAAATATTGAAATGCTTTTGATTTGGTAATTTGCGTCAAAATATCATTTGGCTCGTCAAACCATATTGAACTGCTGAATTTTGCATTTTCCTTCGTCGGCTCAAACATTACGTCAATATGAATTTGAACATATTCGCCATCTTCATCATCTTCATTTTCAAACTGCTTTACTAATGAAAAATAAAACAATTCTTCGCCTGTAAAGCTAAATGTTCCGGTTTCAAACAATGCGCAGTCGTCATTAATTTTCATTTTACAAGCATTTTCAAATACAGAAACTATTTCCTCTAACGAGGAATCACTGTTAACAGCGCATTTTATATAATCTAACACCCGGTCCAAGGTATATGTTTTTTCATTGCTTGTTTTTATCTGTTCGTCATAATTAACTTTACTTTTTTTGCCGAATATATTTTTTAAATTCATATAAATCCCAGCCTTTCCATAAAATATTGTACTATAATGCAGAAGTTAATGCAAGCTTCTATGATAACGGTCATTAATACCACTTATTTACCCAGCCGTCTTTATCGGTGACAGGTTGGGTTTGCTCTTTTGCGGTATTAGCTTGAGTTGAAGCGGTAGTAGTTTTTGTTGGTAAATTTGTTGTAGCTGTTGAAGCTTCGCTTACTGTTACAGAATTAATATCAGCCACATTATCCCCTTTGCTTTTGGCTGAGGCTGATGAAGCTTGCGTATTTGTTGTTTTGCTTTTTGCGGTAGTCACTTCTGCAACAGTGTCACCGTATTTGTTGGTAACTGTTACTATATTTTCTTCAGTAACAGGCTCATTATAATGAGTAATACCGTAACTGTTCGTAACAGCAGTAGTTGATGCGGTTTCACTACTGCCGTTTACCGAACAGGCGACAAAAACACACATAACAGCTAATATTAAGAAAAGTATTGTGTGTTGTTTACTCATATTATCCCCAAGGAAACTCAACATCGTTATCATCAGCCTGAGAGCTTGTTGTGAAAACATCAACTGCTTTAAATTCCTTAACCTCGGTTACAGGCTTTTCATAAATTTCCTTCATATCCCTACACCTCCAATAATTTATTTAATGAATTTTTTGTACTTTGATCTATTTCATCATCGTTTAAAACCGCCGTTGCGATTTGATTGAAGCTTCTTTGTATCGAATCGCTGTAAAAATATTCTCCGCCTATTTTCACATAAGCTCTTGCAGATATTACCATATCGTAAGCTGTTGACGGCACGCTTGTAAAAACAAGATTATAGCTTGTATATCCGCCGTGGTTTATACGGTTGCTTGCAACAAGCTTTAAGGAATTATCTACGGTTAAATTATCAGCTTTACCGCTGTTATAAACAAATCCGTATTCCTCAATATTTTCGTTCTTCTCTCCGTCATACTGAAAGCCAAATCTTAAACCGGCGTCTGTTACACGAATAGAACCGCCATTTGCCTGAACATCACCTAAAAGCGTAATATTGTTTTCTATTGCATAGGTTTCCATCATACTTTCTTTCGGCGTATAGATAGTTAAATTATCACAATTCTTAAATGTATTAATTGCAAATGAAATATCATCATTAGTTGTTTTAACAAGCTTAAGATTTTCACAGCCATAGAAAGCGTGATTATCAATTTCGGTTAATGTGCCGAGCTTCGCAGCTTCAAGAGAAATGCAGTTTTTAAATAATCCTGTATTGGCATAAGTCAAATTTGGCATTTCAACATTTGTTAAGCTCTTACAATCATAGAATGCATACATACCGCAGGTGTCAACACCGGGAGCTATAACTGTTTTTAAATTTGGGCAATTTGTAAATGCGTAATAATCAATTTGCTTAACGGTATCAGGTAAAATAATCGTTTCAACACTCTTGTTTCCTGCAAAACACCAAGTTCCTATTTCCTGTACTTCAACACCATTAATTGTTTCGGGAACTTCAATTACTTTTTGGTCAATAAATTGGCATCTGTCAATTTTGTTATATT
>JBJEPO010000049.1:0-17530 GCA_051881275.1 Eubacterium sp.
TGATGAATCAAAGCACCATGCATTAAAGGTAGGAACCATCTGGTTAGGAGTTACGTTCTCATAGAGTCCGCCGTCCTCACCGTTACTGTCAGCGGTATTTTCTTTTGCAAGCTCGCCAAAGGATTCTGCTGTTTTATCACCGCTCTTAAATTCCTTAAGAATTTTCTCTGCGGTCTTTTTAGCGGTTGCCCACTGCTCCTCAGTTGCTTCTGTTGGGTCTGTATCGTCATTCTCGTCAGTGATGGGAGAAATAAGGATATGACGTACGTTAACTGTTTTAACAGAGGGAAGATATGCAGGCTTAAGAACATAAATTACTGTTGTTGAATACTGCTTAACATCGCCTGCTTTTCTCTTTGATGAGTAGAGCCAATCAAGTCCGGGATATGTAGCCTCCTCTTCATCCTGGGAATCGGCAGTTGCAATAGCATATCCTGCTGATGTAAGCGTGCTTCTTGTAATTGCATTATATGTTGACTGCTCGTCATACTTATATGCTTCCTTGTCAAAATCAGACTCGGAATACTTGGAAGCAAGCTCGGAGAAGTTAGAGCCGTCGTTTCTGAGAGCTTTTACAAATGCCTTTGCATCGTCTGCGCTGTCACATTCAAACAATCTAATGTCAACGCCCATAAGCTCATCCTTATGCTCGTCACGGTATGCCTCGTAATCTGCCTCGTCATATTCCTTGGAATTGAGCTCATCCTGATAATCTTCCTTATAATTCTCAGAGATGTAGGCAATTTTAGCTTCTCTTCTGAAAACGGTTTCATCAACACCGTGGCCCATTGCCGCAGTGAGATAGCCGCTTAATGTATAACCGTATCCGGCAGCCGTCTCCTCGTACTCATCAAGAGTTTCATTGAGCTCATCCTTCTGCTCGTCGGTGATTTTAGGCTCTTTTCCGCCGTTAGCCTTCACAGCCTCATAATAATATGTATATGTGGATTTAATGGCTTCAACGCTTTCTTCCTGGAGAAATTCAGCCCCGGTAACAGTCTCGCCGTCATCATTTTCTGTGGTCTGGTCGGAAAGCTTCTTGTCAAAATCTACATCAAGATTTGCCTGACTCAAATCCATACCGTACTGATTGTAGGTATCCTGAGCGTTTCTTACTGAGTTGTAGGTTTTTGCAAAATAGTAGTTATAGGTGCTTACCTTAATGTCGTGCTTTTCGCCGTCACCGTCCGTAAGGGTGAATGCGGTAAGTGTATTTTGCGGAATTGCAAAGAAGCTGAACAAGCCGTTTCTGCAAACGCCTGTTACAAAATAAGCGGCAAGCAAAGCAATAATAACAATTACTGCAACCACTGCTTTAATAGCTTTTTTTGTATTAGGAGCGAGAGCGATTGTCATACCGTCCTTGCTGGAGGTAATAGCATCTCTCTGCTTTACAAGCTCATCACGCTTTTTACGAAGCTTCTTCTTTGCCTTTTCGTCACTTTCGTTTGAGATTTTCTCTTTGATTTCGTCAATCTCATTTTTAAGCTCTTCTTTTTTCTTGTCGGCCTTAGCCTTTTTAGCCTCAAGCTTTTTTGCTTTCTTTTCGGCTTTTTTAATTTCCTTTTCGCTGCCCTCGTTGCCACTCTTGCTTGAATCTACAAGAATGTCCTCAAGCTCTTTTTTGTCTTTTGCCATTTTTTTCATCCTTTTTAATGGTTATTTTACAAATTTAAACAAAGATATTTTACACTAAAACTTGATAGAATACAAGTATTATTTTTAATTATTCAGCGTCTTCATTGGTAAAGGTCTGAGAATTGTCGGAGGTTGACGATGCAGTTGGCTCGGCAACCTTTGTTTTGCTCATTGCAGAGGCGTGCTTTTTAACGGTGTGAGAGTCAACAAATTTGTCTTCATTTTCCTTTGCTACAAGCTGCTTACACTGACTGATGTAATACTGTGTATCCTCAATGAAATACATAATATGATAGCCGAATTTAGACTTAACTATACCTGTGTCGCCGTATTTTCTTGATTTATCAGTACTCCAGGATTCAAAGGGCTCTACCATTTTACCTAAATCAGTATCAGGGCAAAGACCGCCGTAAACACTGCCGTTTGAGCCGGCTGAGGTTGAGGCGGTATCCTCGGAATATTCTTCTGCAAGCTTTGCAAATGAGTACTCGGTTTGGTCACCGCTTTTAAATTCATCATAAATCTCATTTGCTTTTTCCTCTGCCTTTTTCCACTGGTCGTCGGTATATTCGGTGTCGCCTTCCTCTTCCTCGCTCTCAACATCAACGTCTGAGGCTTCTTCCTCCTCCTCTTCCTCGTCACTGCCGGGCATTATTAGAATATGTCTTACAGAATACACCTCGTCGTCCATAAGGGTAGGACCGTCCATTTTAAGAACGATATAAACAATTCCGCTTTCATCGTCAACAAAGGTTTTGCAGGTGTTTTTCTTCACACTGTCGTCGTACAGCCATTTTACAATATCCTCGCTGAAGGATTCGGAATTTTCGGTAACATCCGCCTCACTGCTTTCAGCGAAAAATTCAATACATTCTTTTTCGGAGGCAAAATAGCCAGCGTCAAGGTATTGCTGAACAGTGTCCTCATAAACCTGAGGAATAAGCTTTTTAAGCGAATCTATATCCTTAATCTTTTCGGCAAGCTCATTTGCCTCTTTGACAGTATTTTCTTTTTCCTTTTCGTCGGAGCTGTCATAGCTTAACTGAAGATAAGCCATAGGCACACTCATAAAGTCCTCTTTATGCTTTGAGTAATAAGCCTTTGCGTCCTCGTCGCTTACCTTGTCCTCAACCTGCTTTTGCTGATAATAATTCTCAGCAATATAACACTGCTCAAGCATCTTTTTAAGTGTGGCGTAGCCGCAGTAATCGCCGTAGGTTGAGATGATATATTCATCAACGGAAAGGTCGGATTGGCTTGCACTTTCTTTAAGAGAGTCAAGATTTTCGTTAATAGTGGTTTTCTGCTCCTTGGTGAGAGTAACGCCGGCTTTTTCAGCCTCCTCATAGTAAGAGGTGATATACTGAATCTGGTCAACCGTGGAATTAACAAAAAGCTGTGCCCATGTTACAGTATTGCCGTCCTCATCGGTGGTTTTCTGCTGTGAAAAATCCTTGGTTGTATCAAGGTCATACTGACCGTAAGATGCATAGGAAATATAGTTATTGGTTATACAGGAATAATAGTAATTATACATACCTATACTTACCGGTGTGTCGCCTACCGTCAAGGCAACATTGCCGGGATTCATCTTTTCATCAGAATTAGGCACGGTGTAATATCTTACGCCCAAAACCGCAAGAATTGCAATAACAATGGCAATTATAACTGCGGTACAAGCAAACTTAATTGTATCGGTTTTAACAGTAATTTGGCTTGGCTCGGCAGGCTTATAGGCAGGAGCAACCGGTGCAGGAGCCGGCTTTTCTGCCGGGATATTAATCTCAAACTCGTCATTTTCAAGAACGTTGTTATCAAGAGTCGGAGCCTGAGCGTCAAAAACCCAGTTGTCATTTTCCTCGTACGACAGCTTTCCTGTTTCTTCTTCCTCAGCGGCAGAATTTACTGCGTCTGTATCAGGAAGGTTTTCTCCGCCGGGGATGAATTCTTTATCGTCTTTATTCATATTTACACTCCTTAACGAAATATAATCTAAAGTATTCTTACAAATTATACTATATAATGGAATTCAATGCAACAATAAAATTGTTATAAAATTATAAATAATAATAAATTAAAGTATTAAGACAAATCAAAGAAATTATTATGATAAATAATAAATCTTGCAATATAACTGCGAATATGGTATTATTGAGCAAAACTTACATACTTTTTGCAGTATCATATCAAGGAAGTGAATTCATGGCGTTGACAGGCAACGGCACTGCGGATAAAAAGCTTTGCAACGGTCTTTTTATTACGCTTGGCGTATCTATGCTTACTCCGGAATACATAGCGCCGTTTTTTATTTTCGGACTTTTTATATATTTTAAACGTCTGTTTTCAAAAACTCACCGCAAGGCTCTTATGGGCGAAGTGGGAAAAATATTTTTTGTATATATGTGCTATATGCTGGTATCGGCTATATGGAGCGACACCCATCTTCTGTCTGTCCTGATACCGCTGTTGTGGATGGGATGCTTTTTGTGCTACGTAGCGACGGCTAATATTATCAACACTCAAAGCAAGCTTGACAAGGCTATATACTCCGTTGTAATAAGCGCAGGAATTATAGGTGCAATGGCGGTAATATCCGGGTTGTCATTTAACATTTGCAAGTATTTTAACAATTATACGCTTTTATTCCCTAACCCGTTTTATTATGAACTGAACGATTTACTGTACGATTTAATGTCGGAAAATCTTGTGGGCATTACGAATTACAGATTCCGCTCACGTGCGTCGGCAACCTTTGACAATCCGCTTATTCTTGCAACATATCTGTCGGCAGTAACTCCGTTTTGTGCCTTTGCAAGCGTTCATTTCAGCAATAAAAAGCAAAAGAAAATCAGTATTTTCTGCTTTGTTATGGCTTTGGGCGGAATAATTTTTACCTCGTCAAGAGGTGCATATCTTGCGGCGGCAATATCAATATTCGTATTCCTATTAAGCAACAAAAAGGTATTTAAAAAATTACTTCCGTTTGTGGCAGGTCTTGTTGTTGCCGTACCGTTGGGTCTGTTCCTGCGATACAGAAACACGCCCATAGGCGACTTTTTCCAGTCGGATAGCCAGCGTATGAACATTTGGAAATATAGCTTTAAAATGTTCCTTGAGCATCCGATTTTCGGTCTTGGTGCGGGTACGGAAAACATACACGTTATACTCCGTGACACCTACGGAATTGACAGGCATCACGCTCACAATCTGTTTTTGCAGATGCTGGCAGAGGGCGGAATTATCGGCGGAATTTTTGTAATTACAATAATTGTACTGATTGTTAAAAGCATTATTGCAATCTTCCGTGAAAAAGATAAAAAATACAGAAATTACGGTGTTCTTTACACATCGTCCCTTATCGGCTTTACCGTAATGTCCATATTTGAATTTACTCTGCAAAGCCCCAAGGAGCTTATGACTCTGTTCTTTATTTTAGGATTTATTGAGGCAACAAAACGTCTTGTAAGAGACGAAGTACAGTTCCCTGAGGGCGAAATTCAGCAGGAGGAAGCCCAGGAAGAAGAAGCCGTTACATCGGCATAAATTGAATAAGGATGCAAAAAAATCCGTACCCTCTAAGGTACGGACTTTTTTCGTTACCCTATCTGCCTCTTGCGAAGGAACGGCAAATAAATTTTGCACCGATATCCTCGCATATTTTACGGCATTTTTCAATATCCTCTTTGCTGATAACATCAACAACGGTCATGTGAACCTCGTTGCCGTATTCCACACACTCACGGGTGAATTTAAGCATAGCCTCGTATGCATTTCCCGGGAAAATATTGCGTGTAATTTTGTCATACTTATCTGAATCGGAGTCGTTAAGGGACACAGAGATTATATCAATAACACTGCATATTTCCTTTGCGGTAGGCTTATTGTTAATCAAATCCGACAAGCCGTTGGTGTTAATTCTAAGCTTAATATCGGGGTTAATCTGTTTAAGGTATTTTGCGGTTTTAATAAGATTATCATAGGCGTTGGTGGGTTCGCCGTAGCCACAGAACACCGCTTGTTTAACATTTGAAAAATCAAAGGCGTCAACGGCATTTTTGATTTCGTCAAAATCCGGCTCATTATCAAACCACAAATCCTCCGCCGAGCCTACTGCGTCGCCCTTTGAGCGAATACAAAAGGCGCAGTTGCAGGGGCATTTATTTGTGATATTAAGGTAAACTCCGCCCTCAAGGGTATAAATAATATCTGCCATTTAAAGCACCCCTTATTTCATAATCTTTGCAAGCTTTGATTTAATCTTGGCGGCGTCAAGGGCACCGGCAAGAACGATAAACAGCACCGCACTGCCCACAGCCTGAATAATATTGCCGGGAATATCAACAACTGCATAGGTTTTATCAATTATCATATCTGCAATGAAATAACCGCCTACGGTTACACCACCGGCAGCAATTGTCATAAGGGCAGAGATAGGAGTCAGCAGCTTATCCTTATTCTTATGCGCCACAAGGAACAAAAGCGCAAGAATTGCTTTAACTATTGCAGTGGCAGGAGCGTATATTGCATAACCGCCGGCAAGGTCTGCAAGTGCTTCGCCCACAGCGGCGGCAAATACTGCCCAGGGTCCGCCTACAATACCGGCACAAAGATATATAAGTGCGTCGCCGAAATGCACATATCCCGATGCAACAGGTACCTTTACAAACATAGTAAGTACAAAAATCATTGCGGTGAACATAGCCGTAAGAGCCATTTTTTTAACATTAGTATTTTTCATAATTATAACCTTTCCGACTGCTGTTTTATTTAATCGGTTTCGCAGTCAATAACCGTTTTTTACATAGAAGTCAGCATTGACAAATGTTTTTCAAAGCAGACGCCGTCACGACTGTCGCGATTTTCTGTGGCTGAAATTGATTTTGAAATAAAATTCTGCGCCGTTTCAACCGCTGTAAAGGGTGAAAGACCTTTTAACAGACATCCTGTAACAACCGAGGCGAACAAATCCCCTGTTCCGCTGAAGGATTTATTTATGTACGATGAGGAAAATACCTTTTCGCCGTCACTGCAAACGCAGACGTTTGACATCAAGCCATCACTGATAACTCCGGTGACTATAACGCATTTGAGCGTGTCCGTGACAAGTGATTTTGCATATTCGGTAACGGTTTTAATATCGTTTGAATATTCTGCGCCGCAGAGAATTGAAAGCTCCGTAGCGTTTGGCGTGATTACATTTGCACGCCGGCAGAGCTTTGCCACCTGTGAGCACATTTGCTCGCTGTAATTATCATACCGGCTGCCGTTGTCAGCCATAACAGGGTCAACCACAAGCAAGGTGCTTTCACCGCCGAACTCATCAAGAAAGGCGTTAACATATTCAAACTGATTAAGTGAGCCGATAAAGCCGCTTAAAATACCGTCAAAGGAAACGCCCAGCCTCTTCCATTCGTCAATAAGACGGAGCATATAACCGCCCAAATCGTCCATATAGTAGCTGTCATAGCCTGTTTGATTAGTAAGCACTGCGGTAACAACAGGATTAGCCTCTATGCCCAAGGCGTTTAAAACAGGCAATGCGGCGGTAAGAGAACATTTGCCGAAGCCGGAAATATCGTTAATTACGGCACAGTTTTTCATACTGCCGTCACTTCCTCTTGTCATTTTATAAAAATAAGTATATAATAATGCTGTCAGCAAATGAATACACAATTTTGATATTTTTTTAGGGTACAGATTATGAAAAAATACATAGAATTATACAACTATTTTAAAGATAAAATAAAATCCCACCAGCTGAAAAGCGGTGACAGGCTTCCGTCTGTAAGAAACGCCTGCCGTATTTTTTCCGTAAGCAAGACAACGGTACAAAACGCATATTTTGCTTTACAGGCAGACGGATATATTATTGCGTCGCCTAAAAGCGGATTTTACGTATCGGAGATAACCCTGTCCGAAAGCGTATCAAAAAGCACACGTGAAGATAGAAGCAATGTTGTTTATGATTTAAAAAGCGGCGGTGCAGACAAGGACAGCTTTGACATAAAGCTATGGCAGAGGTACATCAAAAACGCATTGCGTCATCAGGAAAGACTGCTGACATACAGTGAGGTTCAGGGTGAATATGATTTGAGAGAAACCCTGTGCACCTACATAAGAGAAAAGAGAAATGTAATTGCCTCCCCCGACAGAATTGTGGTGGGAGCAGGCGTACAGTGTCTGCTTAATATTTTATGCTCGCTGATTAAGGACAGGCAGACCGTGTCCTTTCCCGACAAGAGCTTTGTTCAGGGAATGAGCGTGTTTGAGGATTACGGATTTGAAGTGCATACAAGAGATAAGGATGCAAAAATCATATACGTATCACCGTCGCATATGACAAATTACGGCGATGTTATGCCAATAAAAAGAAGGCTTGAGCTTGTACGTTACAGCGAGGAAAAAGGCAGTCTTGTAATTGAGGACGACTACGACAATGACTTTATGTATCAGACAAAGCCGACACCGTCTCTTTACGCATTATCCGGCGGTGACAACGTGGTATATATGGGCTCCTTTTCTAACGTGCTGATACCGGGAATAAGAATAAGCTTTATGGTACTGCCCCCTAATCTTGCAAAGGAATTTGAAAAAAACAACTATAAATACGCCCAAACTGCCAGCAAAACAGAGCAGATTGCACTGTGTCAGTACATTAGGGACGGTCATATAAATTCGCAGACAAGGCGTGTGCGCAGACTTTACACCGCAAAGGCAAAGGCTTTTTATGATGAAATAAAAAATCAGATGCCAGGCCTTGACGCTCACATAGGCGAGAACGGACTTCAGGTTAAAATTAAATGCGAATTTGAGGGAGATATAAAGGATTTTGAAAACAACGGCATCAGCGTATGTATAAACAAGTACGAAAATTCCGTTATTGAAATGGTGCTTATTCCATCAGCCATTGACAACGACTGTATCGGCACGGCAGTTACCGCACTGAAAAAGGTATTAAAAAAGCAGTGATTTTGAGTCCGCTTTTAAGGACTATGGTCTTTGGACATCTTGTATTGAAATTCTCTTTGTATTACAATTTAATTGTAAAGAAAAGCACAAGGAGGATTCAGTTATGAAGAAAACAAATATTTCAAAATTTATCAAAGGTCTGCTTTTAAGCGTATCAGCTCTTATTGTGGGATTCTGTGCAATCAGTTTTCCGTTTCACCTGTTTGACACGCTGACTTCAAGGGAAATGCGTATAATTTTCATCAGCGAAATCGTTATTTATTTTGTAACGGCAATGATATTTCTGCTTATTAGGGAAAGTAAGCAGGAAAAACGGCAGAAAAAGCAACAAAAAAGAGAAAGCCTTGAAAAGCAACAGATAAATTTTCAGGAAATAATTGACAGCTACAATATTGCAGCATAAGAGAACCGCAGAAACATTTACAGTTTCTGCGGTGTTTTCATTTATTTATTAAGAATAATACCTCTTTAATAATTGCTAAAAATTCACGGATATAATGCTTAGACACGGAGGTTGGTTTTGTGGGAACCTTAATACCTGTTGCGTTTATACCGAGCTTTCCTGCGATATACTGGGAGCGAAGCTGATGAAAGTCCGAGGTTACAATCGTAACGGCAGAGCCTAAACGGTTTTGCCGGATTATCTTTTTTGAAAACAGGATATTCTCATAAGTGCTTTTTGACTTATCCTCAAGAAACAGACGTTTTTCATCAACGCCCATATCTATCAAAAGGTTTTTCATACAAAGGGCTTCCGAAATCATTTCGTCAGCGCCCTGTCCTCCGCTGAGAATTGCTTTACATTCGGGATGCGTCAGCAGATATTCACCTGCAAAACGGACTCTCGCCGAAAGCATAAGCGACGGAGTATAACCGCGTACACGGCATCCGAGAACAATCAGCACATCGCTGTCTGCAATCGGGTTATTATTTGCCGCCTTTGTCATTAGCACAAGCATAGCCGTACAAAAAACCAAACCGGCAACGCATAATACCGCTAAAATAATTATAGCCTATTCATCCTTTTCGTCAATAATTTCTCCCTCAACATCTATGGCGTCTTTAATCTGCGCCTCTGTTTTATCAAATATGGATTTTACTTGGAAATAGGAAATCACGCTGAGAACGGCATATATTATCATAGCCACGCCGATGAACTGTACAATCGCCTCGGTAAGCTGATTGGAACGGAACACGGCAACAAATCCGAACACTGCCGAAACCGCTGACAGAACCATGGTGGTAAGACCACCGAAGCGTGTAAGTGCAAACGCTTTCAGTCCGGTTATAAAATTTGCGATGCCGTAAACAAGCATATATATGCCGAAAAGCACAAGAATCAGCGAAATTATCGCCCTGTACCTTGCACAGACTATTATGCCGAACACAAGAGATATTATACCGAGTATCAATGCCAGCTTTTCGTCACTATCCTTTAGATAGGCAACTATTCCGGCAATACCTGCGGCAATAAGTCCTACGCCGAAGGCCAGCGAAAGATATTTTACTGACTGTGCCGGGAATATCATAAACAGCAAGCCTGCCACAAAGGATATTGCTGATGTTACAAGAGATATTTTTTTAATATTTTGGATAAACTTCTTTAGAAAATTCATTATTTTTTATTCTGCCTTTGACTGTTCAATCACTTTCTGGGCGATATGCTCCGGGCATTTTTCATATCTTGCAAAGGTTGTTGTAAAGGAGCCTCTGCCCTGTGTAATCTGGCGCATGGCGGTTGAAAATGTATTCATTTCAGCCTGAGGAACCTCGGCAACAATTTCCTGCATACCGTCGGCAGTGGGATTCATACCGAGAACTCTGCCTCTGCGCTTATTAATATCACCGATAATGTCGCCCATAGCCTCGTCGTTACATATTGCGTTAAGAGTAACGATTGGCTCAAGCAATACGGGATTTGCCTGTGAAATACCGTTTTTAAATGCCAGCGACGCCGCCATTTTGAAGCTCATTTCGCTTGAATCAACAGGGTGATAAGAGCCGTCAAACAGCGTAGCCTTTACACCAACCATAGGATAGCCTGCAAGAACACCCTTTTCCATTGACTCTCTAAGTCCTTTTTCTACTGCCGGGAAGAAGTTTTTAGGCACTGAACCGCCTACAACTCTTTCGCCGAATTCAAGCTCCTCGCCGGGATACGGCTCAAATTCAATAAATACATCACCGAACTGACCGTGACCGCCGGACTGCTTCTTATGACGTCCCTGCGCCTCAACCTTTTTGGTAATTGTTTCTCTGTAAGCAACTCTCGGCTCCTGAAGATTAGCGTTTACGTTATACTTTGCTTTAAG
Source organism: Eubacterium sp. (assembly GCA_051881275.1). GTDB lineage: Bacteria > Bacillota > Clostridia > Oscillospirales > Acutalibacteraceae > Eubacterium_R. The sequence goes on from JBJEPO010000049.1 coordinate 10,920, forward strand.
CTTTGACATACAAACATCTAACTGCTGTTCACCGAGACCGGAAAGAACTGTCTGCTTTGTTTCCGTATTTGAAACAAATGTAATAGACGGGTCCTCCTCTATCATCTTTGAAACTGCGTTGGCAATCTTCTCCTCGTCGCCCTTTTTATCGGCGGCAATAGCCATAGAATATGACGCATTAGGAACGGCAACGCCGTCAAGAGTTACAACATTTGAAGAAGCGCACATTGTATCGCCTGTTTTAAAGGTGGTGAGCTTTGCAACGGCACCGATGTCGCCTGCGGTAATTTCCTTAACGTCTGTCTGCTTTGCACCGAGAGTGGATACGATTTTGCCTACTCTTTCCTCGTCGCCTGTGCGTGCGTTAACTACCGTAGAGCCGGCAGTAATCTTTCCGCTGACAACCTTAAAGTAATTGAGCTTGCCGATAAACGGGTCGGCAATGGTTTTAAAGCAAACGGCGGCAAGAGGAGAATTCTCATCCACATTAAGCTCAACAGGCTCACCGTCGGCGTCAACTGCATATTCACCCTTTGGAGCAGGACAGCAGTCGGCAACAAAATCAAGGAGCATATCAACACCCTCGCCTGTTGCACCGGAAAGTGCAAATACGGGAACAATGGAGCCGTCGGCAATACCGATGGAAAGCCCTTTGATTTTATCCTCTTTGGTAAGAGGCTCGCCCTCAAAATATTTCTCCATTAATTCATCGTCCGTGCCGGCAACGGCTTCGTTGAATACTTCAATAATAGCGTCAAATCTGCCTGTATCATCGTGGGTTGCGCCGGATTCCTTCCTGTGAACGCCGTCATAGGTATATGTTTTTTCATCTATCATATTATAGTATCCGGCAACCTTACCGCCTGAGATAACAGGTACGCAAACAGGACACATAGATGTTCCGAACTTTGCAACAAGTCCGTTAAATGCTTTATAGAAATCAGCTCTTTCATCGTCCATTTTTGATGTTACGATAATACGTGCCATACCCTTTTTACCGGCGTTGCGGAATGCTTTTTCGGCACCGGCGGCAAGACCTGAACGGGCAGATACAACAACTATGGCTGCGTCGGCGGCTCTGAGACCCTCGGCACCGCCCATTGCGAAATCAAAAAGACCCGGAGTATCAACAACATTAATTTTTGAATTATTATAGCTGAACTGAAGAACGGAGGAAGAAATACTGATATGCCTTTTCTTTTCCTCAGCGTCGCAGTCGGAAACTGTATTTCCGTCTGCAATCTTTCCCATTCTTTCGGTAACGCCTGCAACATTAAGCATTGCTTCGGCGAGGGTAGTTTTACCCTTTGAAGCATGACCGACTATTGTTATATTTTTTACTGTGCTCATAGAGTACACTCCTTAAAATTATATATTTGTTAAAATTGTATAATAATTTATGCTGATTGTCAATAAATTTTAATCATTATTAACATATTTTACAAAAACGGTTCAATAATTTTGTTAATAGTCACAATACACAAGAAAAAACAGAGCGCCGAAGCACTCTGTTTTAATTATATTATGTGATTTTTATATTTATTACATCTATTTTGTAAGCACAACCGTTGTAACGGAATTTGCAGGAAGAGAAACTCCGTTATTGATTTTATATGCACCGGACTGATTAAGCGCAATGTTTCTTGTACTGTCGGTAACATAAGCTTTATAATTTGTATAACCCGAGGCACTGATATAAGTTGTTTTGTTTTTTGCGCCCTGATTAATATACACAATTACGAGAGAGCCATCGGGATTTTTAAAGGCGCAGGCGAGAATACTGCTGTCGGCGGAGGTAATCTTAACTCTCTGTGCACCCTCGTCAATGAATTTTGAGTAGTTGCCCAAACACCAAAGTCTTTTTGAAGTCTGCACATCGCTGTGGTCATTTTTGTTGATATAAACAAGACCGTCGGTATAAATTCCTTCGGAGCAGGCAGTCCACCAGCTCCAGTCGGTGGCATTGAGAACTGTCAAATCCTCGTAGATAACTCTTGCCATCTGCACGCCGAAATCTATTGTCATACCGTTTCTGTCGGCACCCTCAAGAGATTGGAGCAAATCAAAAATGCCTGTGCTTCCGTCATTTGTCATCTGGCAATATTCCGTACAGGAGACGGAAAGCTTCGGATATGAGGAATTTAAGTAGGAGGCACATTTTTGCTTAGTTGCTTTGTCGGACCAATAGGAATGTGTATCAACCTTATCAAAATATGCGGCGTTAACAGGGTCGGACATTATTTTATCAAGATATTTAGAAAATATTGTTGAGGCACCCTCGGCTGCTCCTGATTCAAACATTGTGATTTTGTAAGGCTTATCCTTTGACGCATCAATCATCTGACGGTAAAGCATTTTTAGATTTGTTTCGTTGTAATAACAGCCCTCCTGACTCATAGAAAAAGTGCCGTCGGCATTCTGCCATTCTGCCCAGGCATACTGTGGCTCGTTTACGGGAGAAACCTCGGTAACATTATAGCCCTCGTCAACAAAATGGTCTGCGATAGTTGTTGTAATATCTGCATAAATATCATAGTTATCTCTGAACAGATTACTGTTCCAAGTATCTGTTGAATTATAATCACAGTACGCCTTGCCGTTTCTGGTAATCTGCACCTGAGGTGAATTGTTGAACAGAACCACCTGCATATCATCGCCTGCATATTTTTTTGCGATAGCAAGGGCATTTTGAGCGTTGGCGTCATTATTCCAATTATAATTTACGGCGTAGCCGTCCTCCCATACATTATTGTCACCGCATACGCCGTCAATACTCTCTACAAAGCTTTCGGTACGTTTGCCTGTTTCGTAAATTTCTTCATCATAGCTTGAGCCTGCACCTACGTTATAGCGGTAGATATTAAGACCTATTCCCTCCTGTTTATCATAAAGGAGTTTAATTATATCCTCGGCATTTTCCCAGCCGCCCACCTTCTGCGACCACCATGCACCTGACGCACCGAAGCCTTTTACAGTCTGGTATTTTGTAGATTCGCTGACGGTGGAAAGCTTTGATGAATCAACGGTTTTTACAGACAGAGCAGAGGTATATGATGAATAGTATTTTTTACTGCTTACGGTTCTGTAAGCACGAATTCTGAAATAATACGTTTTATTCGGTGTAAGAGAGGTAATCTTTTTAGAAGTGGCTGAGGTGCCTACGGCTTTAACAGAGCTTTTAAAGCTTTTATCGGTTGAATATTGAATATAATATCCCGTTGCACCGGTTACCTTGCTCCATATAAATGTGGCAGAGGTAAAATCAGCCGCAGTCTTTTTAAAATTCTTAACTGCGCTTGGCAGAGTTGAAGCAGTAACCCTTGAGGAGTAGGAGGAATAATACTTTTTCTTGCCGCTTTTTTTATACGCCTTTACGGCATAAACATAGGTTTTGCCCGACGTAAGCTTACTTACCTTATAAGACGTTTTTGTTGTAGAGGCAACAGCCTTATATTTCTTTGTGCTTGTATTGTAGCTATAAAGTGTATAGCCCGACGCACCGCTTGATTTTTTCCACTTAACAGTAACGGTGCTTGTTGTGGAGGAAGCGGATACGGAGGTTGGCTTTGAGGGTGCTTTTACCTTTGCATAGGCGGTAAATGATGTTGCCGACAAAACCATTATCAGCGTTAAAAATACGGAGATTACCTTTTTCATAAACAAAACCTCTCTTGTGCTATTTAGAATATTATAGCTTATTAAAAATTTTTTCTCAATAAAAAAATATAAATTTTGACATATTAATTCTTTTTGTTGAAATTATTGAAATTATTTAGTATTATATTAGGTACGTAAAATATACGGGAGGGATTAGATGAAGAAAGGAAATGTAGATTTAAGTCTGCTTAGCGGAGTGCTGGAGGAATACGCCGGCATTAAAGGCAGTCTTATTACCATTCTTCAGCACACTCAGGAGATATACGGATATCTGCCTGTTGAAGCAATAAAGCTTATATCGGAAAAAACATCCATACCCACATCGGAGATTATGGGTGTTGGTACGTTTTACACACAATTTAGATTTGAGCCTGTGGGCAAATACCTTATAATGCTTTGCCAGGGTACTGCCTGCCATGTTAACTCATCACAGTTAATTTTGCAGACAATCAAGGATGAGCTTGGTATTGACGACGGTGAAACCACCGAGGACGGACTTTTTTCGTTGGAATGTGTGGCGTGTTTGGGATGTTGTTCCCTGTCGCCTGTTATGATGATTAACGGCGATACATACGGCAGTCTTACACCGTCAAAGGCAATAGAGATTATTAACCGTTTGAGAGAGGAGGCTGCCCAATGAGAATAGTTATCGGTGAGGGAAGCTGCGGAATTGCCGCAGGTGCCGAAAAGGTACGCAGAAAGCTTCTAAATTACGACTTAAACGGTGCAGAGGTTACTATTGCCGGCTGTATCGGTATGTGCTATCTTGAGCCTATTGTTGATATTTACGATAACGGAGAGCTTACCCGTCTTGTAAAGGTACAGGAAGGCGACGCCGAAAAAATTGCAGAATACGCAAAAACCGGTGACAAAAGCGTTATTGAAAGGCTTATTGTAAGCGATGAGGACAGTCAGTTTTTAAAAAAGCAGACGAGAATTGCCCTGCGCAGATGCGGTATTATTAATCCGGAGGAAATTGACGCATTTCTTGAGGCTGACGGTTACAGCGCACTGAAAAAGGTGCTAAGCGAAATGACGCCTGAACAGGTTATTGAGGTTATCAAGACATCCGGTCTTGCAGGACGAGGCGGAGCAGGCTTTCCCACCTGGTTTAAGTGGGATGCGGCACGCAAAAGCGATGGCGAAGAAAAATATCTTATATGCAACGCCGACGAGGGCGACCCGGGCGCATTTATGGACAGAGCGGTAATTGAATCCGACCCGCATAATCTTATTGAGGGTATGCTTATCGGAGCTTATGCCATTGGCGCAAAGCATGCGGTTGTTTATGTCAGAGCGGAATATCCCCTTGCAATCAAAAGACTTGAACGTGCTATTAAGCAGGCGCAGGATAAAGGAATTATCGGCAATAATATTTTCGGCAGTGATTTTTCCTGTGATTTTACAATTAAAGCAGGCGCAGGTGCATTTGTATGCGGTGAGGAAACGGCACTGATTGAATCACTTGAGGGTCACAGAGGTATGCCCAGGCTTAAGCCTCCCTTCCCTGCTCAGTCAGGCTTTTGGAACAAGCCGTCCAACATCAACAATGTTGAAACCTTTGCAAACGTCAGCTGGATTATTAATAACGGCGGCGAGGCTTTTGCCGCAATGGGCACGGAAAACTCCAAGGGTACAAAGGTTTTTGCCGTAACAGGCAAGGTTAAGCGCAGTGGTCTTGTTGAAATTCCTATGGGTAAAACTCTGCGTGACGTTATATTTGACATCGGCGGTGGAATGAAGGGTGACAGAGAATTTAAGGCTGTACAGATGGGCGGACCCTCAGGCGGCTGTATTCCTGCATCATTAATTGATACCGTTATTGATTACAAGGCATTAGGTGCAACAGGTGCTATTATGGGCTCCGGCGGTATGGTTGTAATGGATGAAAGCACATGTATGGTAGGCATGGCTAAATTCTTCCTTGACTTCACCGCTAAGGAAAGCTGCGGTAAATGTATTCACTGCCGTATCGGCACCACAAGAATGCTGGAAATTCTCACAAGAATTACCGAGGGTAACGGTCAGGCAGGCGACATTGAACTGCTTGAGGAGCTTTGCCACGCCATTAAGGACGGTGCGTTGTGCGGTCTCGGTCAGACTGCGCCTAATCCGGTTTTAACAACCATTAAATATTTTAAAGATGAATATATTGACCATATTGAAAATAAAAAATGCACAGCAGGAGAATGCAGGGAGCTTGTTAAGTATGAAATCGTTGCTGACAAGTGCCGTGGCTGTACTCTCTGTGCGAGGAACTGTCCTGTTAACGCAATTACAGGCAGTGTTAAAGAGCCACACACTATTGACGCCGACAAGTGCATAAAATGCGGTAAATGCTTTGAATCCTGCCGATTCGGCGCAATAGTAAAGGAATAAGGTAAGGAGGAGTTAAAATGGAAAATATAGAAATTAAAATTAACGGTAAAGCCGTAACTGCTCCTGCCGGCTCAACAATTCTTCAAGCGGCACGAATGGCGGGAATTGATATTCCCACCCTTTGCTATGATGATGCAGTTAAGGTTTACGGTGCCTGCGGTCTTTGCGTTGTAGAGGTGAAAGGAACTCCTAAGCTTTTGCGTTCCTGCTCGGCAAAAATCGTTCCCGGAATGGAAATTGACACGGAAAGCGAGAGAGTAGTTCAGTCAAGAAGGATTGCTATGGAGCTGCTTATGTCTGCCCATGACGGCGACTGCGTTGCGCCCTGTCAGCTTGCCTGCCCTGCTCACACAGACTGTCAGGGTTATGTGGGTCTTATTGCCAACGGCGAATATGACTCCGCACTTAAGCTTATTAAAAATAAAATTCCGCTTCCTGCATCTATCGGCAGAGTATGCCCTCATCCTTGTGAAAAGGCATGCAGACGAGGCAAGGTTGAGGAGCCTATAAGCATTGCTCAGCTTAAATATTTTGCGGCGGACATTGACCTTAACGGCGACAGCTATGTGCCGGAG
>JBJEPO010000050.1:0-17406 GCA_051881275.1 Eubacterium sp.
ATACGAGTTGAATTGCCTGCACCTAAAACTATTGCGATATTACTCAATTTCCCTCACCTCGCTAAGCTCCTTTTCGTTAGGAGTAACGTATTCCGTGTTATAATTATCGTATATAACCATTCCCGGCTTTGCGCCGTTGGGTTTTTTAACATTTTTTACCGTTGTGTAATCAACGGCAATGTTTGACGAAGCCGCCGCCTTTGAATTAACCGCCGCCAGCATTGCTCCCTGACGTATCACCAAATCCGTAAAGGGTTTGTCCTTTACAGACTCTATAATAACATGACTGCCGGGCACATCCTTAACGTGAAGCCACAAGTCGTAATTTTTTGCCGTTTTCAGCGTTAAAGCGTCATTTTGAACATTATTTCTGCCTACATATATAATAAATCCCTCGGTGGAAATATATTTTTTCGGCTTTAATTTTTTCGCATTTGAATTTTTATCACTGCGTTTACTGAGAAATCCCGATTCATAAAGCTCTGTGCGAATTGCCGTAATTTCGCTGTCGGTTTCGGCTCTTGTAAGAGAGTCAATTACAGAGTCAAGATACTCTGCCTCCTGCTGTGCCTGGGCGATAAAATCCTGAAGCTTTGTTTCGGCAATCTGCTTTTTTCTGTATTCTTTATAATATTTTTGGGCGTTTTGACCCGGTGAAAGCGTTGGGTCGGCAGGGATTCTTACAATTTTGTTTTCGTCATAAAAATTTTCCAAATCATAATATAGGGAGCCTTTTTCAAGACGGTGCAGATTTGCGTTAATCAAATCACCGTAAACACGCAGTTTTTCCTTATCGTGACACTCTGCAAGCTCCTGCCGTCTGTTTTGAGCTTTTCTCACGGCACGCTCCTGCAAAATTTCAAGATGGTGAAACAAATCCCTTGAACGCTGTTTTATTCTGTCAAGGCGCACCTGCTCATAATAGTAAAAATCTATTAATTCGGAAAAGGTATCAAAGGTTTTATACGTGCAAAGACTGCCGTACTGTTTTGGCTGAAAGAATGTAAAGTCCTTCGGCTTGTCAGTAATAACAACGGTGGGGGTGGGATTTTCAATATAGCCTTTAATCTCCTGCAAGGTCATACCGTACTCAAGCTCACGGCACACTATCGGCGAAACGCCTTGAATCACCTGTGAATACGCCTTGCTCTTTTTCATATCAAGAGCATCAACTGCATTTTGAATATCATCAGCGTTATCTGTTAAGACGTTCATTTTGTGCTGAGGAGGCGGTGCTGTATATTTAAGACCGGGAAGCACCTGTCTAACGCTTGATTTTAATGCGTCAATCCGCTTTATGCACTCAATGATTTTATCATCTTTATCAACAAGGATTATGTTACTGTAACGGCTCATTATCTCAATAATCAGCCTATACTGTACCGGGTCGCCTAACTCGTTTTTGGCATCAAAATGCAAAGTAAGTATTCTTTCAAAGCCGTCCTGGGTTATATCCGTCAGCCTTGCACCGCCTAAAAGCTTACGCAAAAGCATTGTCAGCATAGGCGGTTTTTTAGGATTTTCACCGCTGTGCTGTGTGATAAGTATTCTCGGGCAGTCCGCCTTTGCCGAAAGAAGAAGCTTTACTGCGCCGTTTCTGCCTCTCATTGTAAAAAGCAGTTCATCCTTTGACGGCTGATATATTTTGTCAACACGGCTGTCAACTGTTTTTTCCTTTATTTCGTTTTTTAAAAGAGATAAATATATTCCGTCAAGTGCCATTGTTTATTTCCTTATATAGAATGAACGGGATTTTCGTTTGGTGCAACAATAAATTCCACGTCTGTAAAAATTTTTTCAAGCTTTTCTTTAAGCATTAAAAATGCTGAATTTTCCGTTTCAAAATGTCCTGCCGAAATTGCACAAAAGCCTTTTTCTGCGCACTCCAGCATTTCGTGATATTTAAGCTCCCCTGTCAGATAGCAGTCGGCATTTGCCATAGCAGCTTCAATAAAATCTCCGCCTGCGCCTCCGCAGAGGGCAACCTTCTTAATAATTCTGTCGCTGTCGGTGTATCTGATACCCTGACAGTTAAGCCTGTCCGATACAAGCTGAACAAAATCATCGGCACTCATTTCACATTTCAAATTGCCTGCAACGGTGAAGCCGTCCTCAAGTCGCTGAATATTTTCAAGCTCAAGAATTTGGGCAAGGCTTTCGTTAATACCGCCCTGTGCCTTGTCAAAATTCGTATGAGCGCAAAGCACATTTATTTTGTTACTGACAAAATCGTAAACGGCAGTACCTGTTTTTACGTTTGAAATTGAGCCGAATATTACGGGATGATGGGTTAAAACAAGCTGTGCCCCTGTTTCCTTTGCAAAAAGAGCAGTTTGGCGTGTGGCGTCAAGCGCCATAACAGCTTTTTTAACCTCCGCCCTGAAATCGCCGAGAATATGCCCCGAATTGTCCCACTCCTCCTGAGTGTCATAAGGTGCGATACTGTTTATGTAATCATAAATATTTTTTACGGTTGTCATAATTTTTTCTCAATGGCGGAAATAACCTGTGAATAATCTCCGCCGCCTTTACTTTTATTTTCAAGATAATTCAGCAAATGATAAAAATATTCCTTATCGCTGAAATCCTTAATATTTCCCAAATAATAATCCTCTGTGTTATGCTCTTTTTTCACGCCTGTATAAACAGCGTCAAGGACGCTGTAATGATGTGAGCCGTCGGCAACAATTAGGTCGTTATTTATGTCAAATCCGTTGTCATAGAGCCATTTACGAGCAATTTCGGGATGGGTCATAGGGTTTAAAACAAGATGCTTATCCTTGACGAAATCGCATTTTGACAGTATATCGGCAATCAGCTCGCCGCCCATACCTGCTATGAGAATATCGTCTGCTTCATCGGCGGTGATGTTTTGAAGTCCGTCGGATAATCTGCATTCTATAATATCCGAAAGCCCCTCCTGCTCCACAAGTCTTCGGCAGGAGGATAAGGGACCGCTGTTAATATCACAGGCAAGAGCATGTGATATACGGTGGTTTTTCACAAGATAAACAGGAACGTACCCATGGTCACAGCCGATATCTGCAAGTCGGCAGCTTTCACTGACTAAATCAGCCGCCGCCTTAAGCCGTTTTGATAATTTCATATTTATTTTGCAAGAAAATCGTTGATTTTTTCAACAAGCTCATCTGCATCTGTGCCGTGAACCATACAAGCCTGCTCAATGGATTCTCCTCTTGATGCAGGACAGCCCAGGCAGTGCATACCCATTTCAAGGAAAAAGGGTGCGGTTTCCGGTGCGTTGTCAAGAATATCGCCTATAATTGTATCTTTAGTTACTTCTGTCATTTTAAAATCTCCTTAAAATAATTATATATTATATAATATAGCACATAAGATAAAAAGTCAAATCTTGCAAGTGCATTAATTATGTGATAGAATACATAGGGCAACGGTAATAAACAAAAGCGGTGATAAAATGGATAACGAAAAAAGAGAATCGGAAAATATAATTGACCCAAGATTAAGATTTGACGCCTTTACGGCAGGAATAAAGGAAGGCGGTCTTAGAAGCGTTGCGTCCATCAACCTTATTGTATGCTATATTATCGCCAATATCAAAGCAAAGGTAACGGCGCAAAATATTATAGACACTATGGACGAGGGAATGATTGCTAATCACTTTGAGGTATCAAACGCCATTTCAAAATTAAAGTCCCAGGGTGTAATCAGTGAAAACCGAGACGGCTCCCTTGAGTTAAACGGCTCCGACAAGGCTATGATAGATTTGGTTGAAAAGGATTTGCCTTTGACCTTAAGAGATAAAAGCATCAAAATCTGTCAGCGGCTGATTGCAAAGGAAACATATCAAAGGGAAAACAAGGCGGAAATTACCACCTGTGACGGCGGCTACAATGTAACCCTCCATGTCAGCGACAAAAACAATGATTTTATGAGTCTTACTCTCTTTGCCGCCACTTTAACACAGGCGGAGGTTATCAAGGAAAAATTCATCACAAACCCCGTAAGAGTTTACGAAAACCTGATTGACTCTATCTTTTCAAACGAGGATTAAGCTTATACTACAAAAGCAGATTACCGCAATGGTAATCTGCTTTTATTTTGTCATAATTACGGCACCATAGGAGAATCCGCTATGCGTTTAAGATTTTGGACTTTGTTTCCCGACTGAGAAAAGAAATACTGATTGTTTTTAAAAGTAATTACAGCAAAAACGCTGTCATTTGTATATAATTCAGCATAATTATTCTTGTATGTTTTGCATACACCTTCGTATATTATATCGTCATCCGAATTGTAAATTATGAACTGACCTTTTCCGTTACTTTCTTCAGGCGGTATAACAGCCAAATACTCAACAGTATCCAAACTTTTATTTTCGCCTATTTCATATGTTCCGAAAAAGACTTTTTCGCCTTTTGTACTGCCGTCCTTACTTTCTGTGTAAACTGAAAAAGCAACTAAACCAAGAATAAATGACACAAGCACAGACAGTACTAAAGCGACTGTAAACTTCTTTTTACTAATCAAACATATCACCTGCAAAAAATCCTGTTAACGTGAATGTTAACAGGATTTATGTATAAATTATTCTGCTACTTCCTCTGCTGTTTCTTCAACGGCAGGTGCTTCTTCAACAGGTGCCTCTGCCGGCTCTTCAACAGGAGCTTCGGCAGGAGCTTCCTCAACAGGAGCCTCCTCAGCAGGAGCCTCGTCTGCAAGCTCGCTGATTGTTTCTTCCGGAGGAGGAAGAAGCTCTTTGATTGAAAGAGAAACTCTCTTCTTATCAAAATCAACCTCTGTGACCTTGCAGTCAATCATATCGCCTACTGTAAGCTTGTCGGCAGGAGTCTTAATTCTCTCCCATGAAATCTGGCTGATGTGAACAAGACCGTCAATTCCGGGAAGAATGTTAACAAATGCACCGAAGGATGCAAGACCAACAACTCTGCCTGTAATTGTTGAGCCGATAGGATAATCTCTTTTAAGAATTTCCCATGGGTTGTCCTCAACCTTCTTGAAGCCGAGAGAAATCTTTCTGTTTTCGGTGTCAAGAGATTTGATTGTAACGTCAACGGTATCGCCCACATTAACAACCTCTGACGGATGCTTAATTCTTGACCAGGACAATTCGGAAATGTGAATCATTCCGTCAACACCGCCGATATCTACAAACGCACCGTAAGAGGTAAGTGACTTAACAGTACCTGTAAGCTTCATACCCTCTTCAAGCTTTTCCCAAGCGGCATCCTGAGCAGCCTTGCGCTCTGCGCTGAGAACTGCTTTAACAGAGCCTACTGCACGTCTTCTTGCAGTATTAATATCAATAACTTTAAATCTTACTGTTGTGCCCTTAAGGATATTGATATCCTGATTACGGGGAACACCTGTAAGTGATGCAGGAACAAATACCTTTGCTCCTTTAGCAGAAACAAGAACGCCGCCGCGTACTACTGCGGTAACAACACCTTCAAGAATCTCGTCTGACTCTTTTGCTGCAACAATGTTATCCCAGCCTTTAACAGCATCAAAAAGACGCTTTGAAAGCTTAAGAACACCGTCTTGGTCATCAGTTTTCATAATAACCAGGTCAATTTCGTCACCGATTGCAACTACATCTTCACACTTTGAAATAGGATCAGAACTGAGATCGTCAAATGCGACAACACCTGTCTGCTTTCTGCCGGGTACATCAACGTACACTTCAGTAGGAGTAATTCTTACTACTGTGCCTTTGACTACCTTGCTGTTTTCGTTTTCCTTAAAAGACTCATTAAGTAATTCTTCGAAGGATGCCTCACCATCAGCAGATGCTTTGACAGCAGGCTTTGAAGCCTTATCAGCGTTTTCTGCTGTCTCCACAACTTCTTCAGTTACGGCTGAAGTTGTTTCAACTTCCTTTTCTTTAATTTCTTCGGACATGGTTTTGAGTACCTCCTTGATAATTACCGAGGGTGTCGAAGCCCCGGCAGTAACACCAATTACGCTGTATGCCGACAGGTCAATATCCTTTAACTCCTGCGCCGTCTCTATAAGAAAGGACGGACAGTTAGCCGAAGCGGTATCCCGCAGCTTACAGGTATTTGATGAATGGCGTCCGCCGATAACTATGACTGCGTCGGAATTTTTTGACAACTCCTCTGCCTCCGCCTGTCTATCGGACGTCGCATTACATATTGTATCAAATATTTTACAATTTGTACATACCTTTTTTATGATTTTCTCACACTTTTTCCATTCTTTTAGCGAAAAAGTGGTCTGAGAAACGCAAATTAACGGCGAATTTTCGTCAAAACCGTTACTTTTTATGATTTCAAGCAGTTCTTTTTCGTTCTTAAAAACGAAGGCTCTGCCCTTACAGTAAGAGCAAATGCCCTTAACCTCGGGATGATTTTTGTCGCCGGCAACAAGAACGTCAACATTTTCATCCTGCTTTTTTACAATATTGTGTATTTTTGTAACAAAGGGACAGGTGGCGTTAACATAGCTTATATTTGAATTTTCAATATTATCAACAACCTGCTTTTCAACGCCGTGAGTTCTGATAACAACCGTGTAACCCTCGGGACATTCGGAGATATCGTCAATTATTTTCACTCCCCTGCTTTCCAAATCCGCCACAAGCTGAGCGTTATGGATAATAGGACCGAGAGTGCAGACCCTTTCTCCTTTATTCACCAAATCATACACAAGATTAACCGCCCGGTCAACACCGAAGCAAAATCCTGCGGTTTTTGCAACATTTACGGTTTTGCTCAATGAACCTCAGCCTCCCAAAGCTGTGTAATTCTGTCCATAACAAGATTTGCCGCCTTTTTTATATCGTGCGGTGTGAAATCCTCTTTATCAAATCCCATTTCCTCACAGGTGATAGGCTTTCCGTAGGAAACGGTAAGCTTCTTTCCTCTTTTAATCGGTCCGTCACAGCAGATTGCCACCGGCAAAACCTGAGCGTTTGTTGCCTTGGCAATTACGGCAACGCCTGCCTTTGCTTTTTGAGGAACTCCGTTTTTATCCTTAATTCTTTTGCCCTCGGGACAAATTGCCATAACGTGACCCTCGTTGATTATTTTTTCGCCGTACTCAATGGCGGAGGTGTCACCCTTGCCTCTCTTAACAGGAAAGCCGTACATATGCTTAATAAACCAGCCCACGATGGGATTTTTAAACAGCTCGGCTTTTGCCATAAAATGAAGAGGAGGAACATTTTTAGGCATTGCAACAAACACCGGGTCAAGAGCGCAGGTATGATTTATTGCAACTATGTATCTTGTACCCTTCTCGGGGATATTTTCAAGACCCTTATATTCCATTTTATAAACTGCCTTTACAAGAGGCGCAAACGCCACCTTGATAAAGTTATAAAGCTTATAGTGTTTAACTACTGAATAGTCAAATTCCTTCATTTATATATTCTCCTTAACGGTATTCACTATCAAATTAATTGACTCCTCCAAGGTAAGAGAGGAGGTATCCGCCATAATACAGCCGGCGCAGGGCTTAAGCGGTGCAATTTCACGGTGGGTATCCTGATAATCACGCCGATTAACCTCATCCAAAACCTCCTCATAAGTAACCTCTTCGCCCTTTTCAATAAGCTCCTTATAACGTCGCTGTGCACGGCATTCGGGAGTGGCATAAAGAAAAATCTTTACCTGTGCGTTAGGAAGAACAACCGTTCCGATATCTCTGCCGTCCATAATAACATTATTATTTTTTGCAATATCACGCTGTAAATCGAGCAAAAACGCTCTGACCTGGGGAACTGCCGAAACCAATGAAGCCTCCATTGACACCTTAGGCGTTCTTATAAGAGAGGACACATCCTCGCCGTTGAGAAAAACGCACTGAACGCCGTTAACAAATTTCAGCTCAACCTTTAAATCGTCAAGTGAGTCCACTATTCTTTGAAGGTCATTTTCCGCACCGATACGTATGGTGTTCAGAGCCACTGTTCTGTAAAGGGCACCGGTATCAACATAAATATATCCCAATTCCTTAGCCGCACCTCTTGCGACTGTACTTTTGCCTGCCCCGGCAGGTCCGTCAATAGCAACATTAATCATAAATTTCTCCTTTATATCACATATTTTGTCCGCAAAGATACCCTGTTGAAAAGGCTATCTGAAGATTAAATCCTCCGGTATAGGCGTCAACATCAATAATCTCGCCGGCAAAATAAAGATTATCAATTATTTTTGATTTCATATTTGCGGGATTAATCTCCTTAACGTCAACACCGCCGGAGGTAACAATTGCCTCCTCAACGGGACGTGCACCCACAATATTAACCTTGAAATTCTTTATAATTTCAACAAGCCTTCTGCGCTGTTCCTTAGTAATTTGATTGACCTTTTGGGACGGTTCAATGCCCGAAAGGCTGACTGTTACGGGAATAATTTTATGAGGCAAAAGACCTGACAGAGAATTAATAAAATCCCTGTTTGTATTTTGAGAGAAATCCCGCAAAATCCTGTTATCAAGTGTTTTTTCGTCAAGCGCAGGCTTTAAATCTATCAATAAAGTATAGCTTTTATTATCAAAATCCTTAATATGAGCGGAAGCGGAGAGAATTATCGGACCGCTTACGCCGAAATGGGTAAACAGCATTTCGCCGAAATCGCTGTAAACCTTTTTACCGCCGTCAAGGACGGATATACTTACATTTTTAAGGGACAGTCCCTGAAGCTTAGGTATAAAATTATTATCGCATACAAGCGGTACAAGGGAAGGCTTTATGGGTGTTATATGATGCCCTGCTGATTTTGCAAGGATATAGCCGTCGCCGGTGGAGCCTGTGGCAGGATAGCTTTTACCGCCTGTGCACAGGGCAAAGTTGTCGGCAAAAAGCTCCTCGCCGCTGTCAAGAATAAGTGATTTAATTTTACTGCCGTCAAAGGTAAATGCCTTTGCCGTATCGTGAATAATTTTTGCGCCGTTATCCACGGCGTTTTTACGCAGAGCGTCAACCACGTCCACAGCCTTGTCTGACACGGGAAAAACTCGGTTTCCCCTTTCAATTTTGGTGGGAACGCCCATATCCTCCAGCAATGCGATTGTATCGTAAGGCATAAACGATGAAAAAGCCGAATACAAAAAATTACCGTTAGTGGGAACATTGCTTATTAAATCGGACAAATCAAAGCAGGCGTTTGTAACATTGCATCTGCCTTTGCCGGTTATCATTATTTTTCTTCCCGCCCGGGGCATTTTTTCAACTACGGTAACGTCGTTGCCCTTTTTTGCGCTTTCTGCCGCCGCAATAAGTCCCGAGGCACCTGCGCCTATAATTACAACTTTATGCATAAAAATTTCACCATTAGTCTTTAATTATAAATTAAAATTCCTCTTGTGTCAATTCTTCGGACAAAATCTCCCACTCGCTGTAAAGAGAATCACGCAGCTTCGTTTTTTCCTCCAGCAAGGCGGTGAGGCGCATCAGCTCCTCATAATCGGCACAAGTGAGCTTTTCCTCGGTTTCGCTTATTTCATTTTCTACGGCTTCAATTTCCTCCTCGCACCTTGCAAGGCGTGTTTTTGCTTTTCTTACGGCAGACTGACGTTCCTTGCGAAGCTTGTATTCATTAGGCTTTTTAGGGGCTGAGGCTTTATCGGTTGATGAGGTATTATTAATATTTTCCTTTTTTGCCATATACTCATCATAGTTACCCAAATACTCGTTAACGCCGTTTTCCGTCAACTCAAGGACACGTGTGGCAAGCTTATTGATGAAATATCTGTCGTGGGACACAATAAGCATAGTGCCTGTGTAATTCAGCAGGGTCTGCTCAAGCTCCTCACGGGAAAAGGAGTCAAGATGATTTGTAGGCTCGTCCAAAAGCAGAAAATTAAATCTGCCCAGCATTAATTTAAGCAGGGCAACCCTTGCCCTTTCACCGCCGGAGCAGTCCTTTAAAATTTTATAAACCTCGTCGCCTTTGAACAGAAAAGCCGCTAAAGCACTTCTCACCGAGGTTTCCGTCATAGCGGGAAATTGGCTCCACACCTCGTCAATCACGGATTTTTCAAGGTCAAGCTTTGCCTGAACCTGGTCAAAATATCCGCAGAGCACATTTGATCCGAATTTAAAATTACCGCCGTCGGCAGAATAATCCTGCATTAAAATTTTAAGCAGAGTGGTTTTTCCGCATCCGTTATCGCCAAGCAAAAACACTCTTTCACCCTGACGGATATTAAAGGAGGCATTTTCAAAAATCCTTTTATCGCCGAAGCTTTTTGAAACATTAACCACATTCAGCACTTCCTGACCGCTGACAAATTTCGGCGTAAAATCAAATCTGATGCGTTCAATTTTACTGTCGGGAACTACAAGCTGTGCCTTTATTCTGTCAATAACCTTTTCCTTGCTTTCTGCGGTTTTGATATTCTTTTCCCTGTTCCACTGACGCTGTTGCTCAATAATTTCCTCAAGGCGATGAATTTCCTTCATATCATTTTCATATTTTTCTTCTATCGCCTTTTGCTCCGCCTCTTTTTTTACAAGAAACTGTGAGTAATTACCTGTATAGCATCTGCATTTTTTATTTTCAATTTCTATTGTTTTTTCGGTGATTTTATCAAGAAAATAACGGTCGTGGCTTATAATAAGACAGGCGCCCTTGAAATCCTTGAGAAAGCTCTCAAGCCATTCCACCGCTTTAATATCAAGGTGGTTTGTAGGCTCGTCAAGGAGAAGAAAATCCGCCTTTGAAAGCAAAAGCTTTGCAAGAATAAGCTTTGACTTTTGACCGCCTGACAGCTTTGAGGTGGGCATATCAAAATCATCCTCGGAAAATCCCAAGCCTATAAGCGCACTTCTTGTCATACTTTTATATGTCAGACCGCCGTCACGGTTATATTTTTCCGTCAGCTCGTCCTGACGGTTAATATTATCCATACGGTCGCCCTTATTATTCTCAATATTTTCGTGAATTGCTTCAAGCTCTTTTTCTATATCAATCAATTCGGAAAAAACCGACACAAGCTCGCCGTAAACAGTATTATTATCCGAGCAGGTATGCTGCTGCATATAGCCTGTTTTTGTGTTTTTTGAAATAAAGCAGTTACCGCTGTCGGGCAGATACTCGCCTGTAATAAGCTTAAACAGCGATGTTTTACCTGCGCCGTTACATCCGATAAGTCCTGCCTTTTCGCCGTCTTTTATATCAAAGGAGACATTTTCAAAAAGCACATTTTCTCCGAAGGACAGTGTTAAATTTTGAACATTAAGTACAGCCATAATTACCTCTTAAAAATTTTGCTGATACTATTCTACAACAATTTTACTTGAATGTATAGCAAAAATTTGTTACTATATTTAATAAAGTTTTTAAACAATTATGAATATGAGGTTTATTTATGGATATTTTAAAATTAAATCCTGTTTTTAAGGATTATATTTGGGGCGGTCACAGACTGGAAAGCGACTACGGCTTTAAAACCGGATATGACAAAACCGCCGAGGCGTGGATGCTGGCAACACACAAGGACGGAATGAACACCGTTGACGGCGGAGAATACGACGGCTTAACCTTACAGGAGGTAATTGACAAAAACGGTGCGGAAAAATTCTGCGGAAAAAACAGTGTTAAATTCCCCTATTTTCCTGTACTGATTAAGCTTATTGACGCTTATGATAA
The DNA here is from genome assembly GCA_051881275.1 of Eubacterium sp. Lineage (GTDB taxonomy): Bacteria > Bacillota > Clostridia > Oscillospirales > Acutalibacteraceae > Eubacterium_R. The sequence goes on from JBJEPO010000050.1 coordinate 11,622, forward strand.
TCTTTCCGTTCAGGTTCACCCCGGCGACGAATACGCACGCAGAGTTGAAAATGAATTCGGCAAAACTGAAATTTGGTATGTTCTTGACGCAGAGGAGGACGCAAGTCTTATTTACGGCTTTAAGGACGAAATCACCTCTGACGATTTTAAAAAATCAATAGAAAGCAATACACTGCTTGACAAGCTCAACACAGTAAAGGTTAAAAAGGGTGATTTGTTTTTCATTGAGGCAGGAACGGTGCACGCCATAGGAAAAGGCGTTTTAATTGCGGAAATTCAGCAAAACAGCAACTGCACTTACAGAGTTTATGACTACGGCAGAGTGGGAAAGGACGGCAAGCCCAGAGAGCTTCACATTGACAAAGCCGTTGACGTGGCAGTGACAAAGCCGCCGAAATACGGCATCAAGCCTATGGGTGATGAAATAAATCACGGCGCATACATAAGCCAAAGGCTTACTAAGTGCGACCTGTTTACCGTTGACAGATACAAGGTAGAAAAAGAGGTTACGCTCACCGCAGATGACAGCAGCTTTAATCACATACTTGTAATTGACGGCGAGGGCAATATTAACGGCAAAAATGCAAAAAAAGGCGACTCATTCTTCGTGCCTGCCTCCTTCGGCGAATACACCTTAAACGGAAATATTGAAGTGCTTGTTACAAGGGTTTAAAAATTTTGAATAAAACATCTTCTTACGACAAATAATACTTACAACAGATATTTGCAAAGGAGATGTTTTTTTGAATATTATAGACAGAATTGCTTTAATTCTCACAATCATCGGCGGTATTAACTGGGGTTGCATAGGCATTTTCAAATTTGATGTTGTGGCTTGGATTTTCGGCGGACAGGACGCCGTGCTTTCACGCATAATATATACATTGGTATGCCTGGGCGCAATTTGGTGCATCAGCCTGCTTTTCAGAAACCGAGCAATAGAAGAATAGAACAAACAAGCTCCGCAGGAAAAAATCCTGCGGAGCTAATTATTGGTATTTAATTTAATTAATAGGAAACATCCATATCGATTGAATATACACTGTTACCCTCTAATGTTATAGTAAAATCACCGTTATTATCGTTATCCAATTTGTAGCTTATAGTGCTATCTTCGGCACTGCCGATATACGTATAGTATTCGGGACTGCCTAAGGTGTTGATTACACCGTTAAGATTTGCTTTTTGACCGACTGAAATTCCGCAGGGCAATGAAGCACTTTGCACGTCGTCCTGATAAACGGAAATTTTTCTTACTTCACAATCTTTATATGCCTTTGGAGAGGCGTCAAAATTATAAACATGAACAGTAATCTGTTCTTCATTGCTGTTTTTTGCATAAAGGAACGTTGTGGAATTTTCCTGAAGCTGATTATCCGGTAAATCTACTTCAAATCCTGTTTTTTCGGAAATTTCAGCTAATGTCATAGGCAATGTAATGTTTACACCGTTAATTGTAATTGACGTGTCGCTGTACATCTTTGGATTATCATAACTGCCTGTTACATAATCTCCGTCTTTTTCAACACTGCCTTCATCAAACGGTGCTTCTGAATAAAATCCGGATGACGATACTGCGGCAGTAGTTTCCTGTGCTTCGGTAATTTCGGTTTCTGCCGAGTCGTTAATTGCCGTTGTGGTTTCCTGTGTACTGTCGCTCTTGCATCCGTAAAATGTAAGCATAACCAATGACAGTACTAAAATCACAGATAATATTTTTTTAATTTTCATAATATTTTTCCTTTCTAATCTTACAAAACCAGTTTTTAGTCCTTATTTTTGAAAGAAGCGGCAATAAGACCTATTCCGCCTGCCAAGAAACCAATTTGGAGAATTATCTCGGTGGCAGCCGTAATAATATTCTCATTTTTTAAGTTTGCAAAGGAACCGTTTGCAAATCCTCCGATAAGTGCCAAGATTCCTATTACAAGCAAAACAATACCTATTATCCTCTTTTTCTTCACTTTTACACTCCTTTCTCTTTTAATAAAGTTACAAATTAATTATAAATTATCATTTTATTCTGTCAATTCTCTGGCAGCGTACACCCCGGGTAAAAATCCGTAATAAGCACAAAAGCTCCGCAGGAAAATCCTGCGGAGTTAATTTTCGGTATTTAATTTTCATTAACATCAAACAACTATAATGATTGCTTCAACACTGTTGTTATTTAATGTTATTGATAAGCTTCCGCCATTGTCCAAATTATAGCCGATAGTACCATATTCCGCACTGTAACTATACGAATAATAAGCTGGATTGCCTAAAGAGTTAATTATACCGTTAAGATTTGCTTTTTGACCCAGTGAAAGTCCGCAGGACAATGACACATCCTTTACTTCATTTTGATAAGCGGTGATTGTGGTTATCTGGCAATCTTTATATGCCTTTGGCGAAGCGTCAAAATTATTAATATGAACCTCAATCAGTTCATTGTTGCTTTTTGCATCAAGGTCGGTTGAAGAGCTTGCCTGAAGCTGTTCATCCGGTGAATCCACTTGAAATCCTGTTTTTTCAGCAAACTCACTTAATGTTACAGGCAATGCAATACTTACGCCGTTAACTGTAACAGACGCATCACTGTATGTCTTTGGATTAGTATAGGTTCCGGTTTTAACCTCTCCGTCATCTTCTACATTACCCTCATCAAAGGGTTCATCGGAATAAAAATCTGATGACGATACTGCGGCAGTGGTTTCCTGTGCCTCGGTAATTTCGGTATCTGCCGAATCGTTAATTGCCGATGCGGTGTCCTGTGTACTGTCGCTCTTGCATCCGTAAAATGTAAGCATAACCAATGACAGCACTAAAATCACAGATAAAATTTTTTTGATTTTCATAATAATATTCCTTTCTATTCTTAATAGAATTACAAATTTATTATAAATTACCATTTTATTCTGTCAATTCTCTGACAGCGTACACCCCGGGTAAAAATCCGTAATAATCACAAAAAACTCCGCAGAAAAACCCTGCGGAGCTTGAATTTAGATTAATATGTAGTTAGATTGAAACCTCGTGAGCAACGTTGTAAAGGTCAAGGTCAATATTCTTTTTCATATTAAGGGCTTCAAAGATGTCGTAATCAACAACATCCTCCTTCTGAGCGGCAACTACACGGTTACCGATATCCTCCATAAGAAGCTTAACGGCGTAATTGCCCATTCTTGTAGCCATTACTCTGTCACGTACTGTGGGATAGCCGCCACGCTGAACATGGCCGAGCACGGTACAACGTGATTCAACGCCTGTTTTAGCCTGAATTTCCTTTGCCAAAGCCTCGCAGTCAACGTCACATCCCTCGGCAACGATAATGATAAAGTGCTTTTTATCTGTGCGCTGAGTTTTCTTCATACGCTCAATAACGTGCTTTTGAATATCAAAAGGAACCTCGGGAATGAGAATTGAGGTAGCACCGCAGGCAATACCTGCGTTAAGTGCAAGATAGCCTGCACGTCTGCCCATAACCTCAATAACAGAGCATCTGTCGTGGGACTCAGCTGTGTCACGGAGTCTGTCAACCATTTCCATAATTGTGTTAAGGCAGGTATCATATCCTATTGTATAATCACAGCAGGCGATATCGTTATCTATTGTACCGGGGATACCTACGCAGGGGATTCCTCTTTCAGACAAATCTCTTGCGCCTCTGAAGGAGCCGTCACCGCCGATAACAACTACACCCTCAATGCCGTATTCTTGGCAGGTGCGTATTGCCTTGCGCATACCTTCCTCAGTGGCAAATTCAACCGAACGGGCAGAATAAAGGATTGTACCGCCACGGTTGATTATATCGGAAACGGAACGCAAATCCATCTCAATGAAATCGCCGTTGATAAGTCCGTTATATCCACGGATAACACCGTAAACCTTAATTCCGTTTTCGCAAGCTGTTCTTACAACTGCACGAACAGCCGCATTCATACCCGGTGCGTCGCCGCCGCTTGTTAATACTGCTATTGTTTTCATAACTATTCCTCCAAAATATTAAGAGAATATAAATGTATATAAATATACAACGTTAATATTTTACTAATTTGTGATAAAATTGTCAAGTATTGTCAGTCAATAACGGCAACATTTTTATCACCCAATATTCTTTTCAGCTCGCCCAACATAGTGGGATTTACGCTGACGGCGGAGCTGTCGCTCTGTTTTTCATACTTTCCACTGTCAGTATAGTAAAAATACAGCGGTAATGTTCCGTCAAAAATTGAAGTAATTACCCTTACCTTATGAATATTTTTATCGTCTCTGCTTTCAAATTTAAGATAAAGTCCTCTGTGCTTGCTGATTTTTTTCGGCTTTGCAGGGGGATTTTCTCTTTTTGAAAAATTATTTTGTACGGATTTTACCGCCTCAATATTTTTGCTCATAGGCTGAAATACTGCGTTAACAAGTATTTTCGGGTCCTTTTCCTCCTCTATTGAAAGAGTGCCGTTAACTGCGATAACGTTGCCTGAGCTTATAAGCGAGCCGTACTGCAGGAAGGTTTTAGGAAAGAGAATAACCTCTATTGAGCCGTACAAATCCTCAAGGGTCACAAAAGCCATATTGGCGTTGTTACTGCGTGTTTGCTTTACGGTAATGTGGGTGATTATTCCGCACAATGACACAGTTGAGCCGTCCTTGTGGGAGGGCATTTCGCTTTTTGCCGACTCAAGCAAATCAACAGTGCGCACGCATCCCGATTTTTCCACAAACTGCTCGTACTTATCCATAGGATGACCGGACAGGTAAAGTCCCGTCATTTCCTTTTCCATTTGCAGCAGCTCCGTTTTTGAAAACTCGCCCACCTGAGGCATATCAAATTTATCGCCGAAATCCTCGCTGATGTCAAACAGACCCACCTGTCCGTACATAGTTTTACGGTGCTTTTCCTCAATATTGGTTAAAAGCACAGGCAAAGCCTGAAGCATCTGACGGCGGTTAGCGTTAAACACATCCATTGCACCGCATCGGATAAGAGATTCTACGGCACGGCGGTTAAAACGGCTGCCCTGCATACGTGTGCAAAAATCAAACAAATCTGTAAATTTGCCGTTTTCACGTTCTTTAATTATATCTTCAATAAAATCGGAGCCGAGATTTTTTATACCCAAAAGACCGTAATTTATAACATTTCCCGAGGCAGTAAAGCCCTTCATAGAGGTGTTAATATCCGGCGGTCCCAGCTTTAATCCCAGGCGCTTGCACTCGGCAATGTAACGGGCAACCTTATTTGACGAGTCAAGAATTGACGTAAGCAATGCCGCCATAAACTGCGCCGGGTGGTAATATTTAAGATAAGCGCACCTATATGCAACAAGCGCATAGCATGCGGCGTGGGATTTATTAAAGGCGTAGGAGGCAAAGTCGGAAATTTTATCAAAAATACCGTTTGCCGTTTGAGCGTTAATATTATTTTTGGCACAGCCTTTTATAAATGTTTCCCTCTCCTGCTCCATAACATCGTGCTTTTTCTTGCTCATTGCACGGCGCACCACGTCCGCTCTGCCGTAGGAATAACCGGCAAGCGAACGAAAAATCTGCATAACCTGCTCCTGATACACAATACAGCCGTAGGTATTATTAAGTATCGGCTCCAGCAGGGGTGTTTCATATTTTATATGAGAGCGGTTATGGGAATTATCAACAAAGGTATCAATTTGCGAGGCAGGTCCCGGACGGTAAAGGGATGTGGCGGCAATTAAATCCTCAAGAGCGGTAGGCTTCAAATTCATCAGCATTTGCTTCATACCCGATGATTCAAACTGAAATACGCCCTCGGTTTGCCCTCTTGAAA
>JBJEPO010000051.1:0-17214 GCA_051881275.1 Eubacterium sp.
CGCTGGCTATGGAGGAGGTCAGAAGCTATTTTGCCATAATCATCGGCAGTATCGCTATTATTACCATAGAGCTTTCAAAGGTTTACGATAATTTCTTTGATTGTCTTACCCATTCATCCTTCCAGGTGGCTTCAATCATTACCACCACGGGATTTTCCTCAATGGATTTTGATTTGTGGTCACAGGCGTCAAAAACCGTGCTGGTGCTTCTTATGTTTGTGGGCGCCTGCGCCGGCAGTACAGGCGGCGGTATAAAGGTGTCAAGATTTGTTCTGCTTATCAAAACCATCGGCAAGGAGCTGCGCTCATATATACACCCAAAAAGTGTGTATAAGGTTAAAATGGACAAAAAAACAGTTGAGCACGAAACAATCAGGGCAACGAATGTTTATTTCATTACATTTATCATTGTTTTCTCGTTTTCCGTTTTTGCAATTTCCTTTGAGGGTAACGATATGGTAACTAATTTTACCGCCGTTGCCGCTACAATCAACAATATCGGACCGGGACTTGAGCTTGTGGGACCAACGAGAAATTACAGTCTTTTCAACGATTTTTCAAAATTTGTGCTTATTTTTGATATGCTTGCCGGCAGGCTTGAGTTGTTCCCACTGCTTGTATTGTTTAACCCGCTTTTGTGGAAAGAGACAATTCAGCAGAAGGCTCACCGTATATCATCAAGACGCAAACGCAATAAATTACAGTAAAAAATATTCGCTCTGTTTATTCGGGGCGAATTTTTTGCTTTTATTTTAAAATTTATATATTATAAATATTGAATATTATGTAAATTTGTGTAATAATAAGCAGTAATAGTTTTATGATTTATAAATAATAAAAACAGGAGATATTATGACAGATTACGAAAAGCTTGCTGATTTGCTGTTCCCGCAAATAGGCAGGGACGGCGCATATTACGAAAACAAATATCCTGCGAGAAATCTGAAGGAGGGTGCAAAGGTAACACGTTTTGCTCCAAGCCCCACAGGCTTTCTCCACTTCGGAAATCTTTACACTATGCTGGTTGCATACAGAACCGCAAAAAACAGCGACGGTATTTTTTACGTAAGAGTTGAGGATACCGACCAAAAGCGTAAGGTTGAGGGTGCCGTTGAGGTTATGCTCAAAAGCCTTGCCGCCTACGGAATTGAACCTGATGAGGGCGTTATCGGCGAAAATCAGGAAAAGGGCGAATACGGTCCCTACCGCCAAAGTGAGCGAAAGGATATATATCAGGCATTTGCAAAGGATTTGGTAAAGCAGGGACTTGCATATCCCTGTTTTTGCACCGCAGATGAGCTTGACGAAATGCGCTCCCGACAGGAAAACGAGCCTCAAAAGGGCTATTGGGGCAAATGGGCAAAATGCCGTGACTTAACCCTTGAACAAATACAGAAAAAAATCAATGAAGGCGCCGAATGGACTCTGCGCCTGAAATCCCCCGGTACACCCGAGGGCAAGTGCCGTTTTGACGATGCAATAAAAGGAAAAATTGAAATGCCGGAGAATATTCAGGATGTTGTTCTGCTTAAATCCGACGGTATTCCCACATACCATTTTGCCCACGCCATTGACGACCACCTTATGCGTACAACCCACGTTATAAGGGGTGACGAATGGATTTCAAGCACCCCTATACATCTTCAATTATTCCGTGTTCTCGGCTTTAAACCGCCTAAATACGTCCATGTTGCCACTATTATGAAGGAGGAAAACGGCGGAAAGCGCAAGCTTTCAAAGCGCAAGGACCCGGAGGCTGCCGTTACCTACTATTCACAGCAGGGTTATCCCAAGGACAGCGTAAACGAGTATATTTTAACCTTGGCAAATTCCAACTTTGAGGACTGGCGCAGGGCAAATCAAACGGCGCCCCTTGAGGAATTTCCCCTTAATTTCAAAAAAATGTCCGTATCCGGTGCATTGTTTGATATTGTTAAGCTGACCGATGTATCAAAAAATGTTATATCAAAAATGAATGCACAAAAGGTATTTGACTTATCATATCAGTGGGCAAAGGAATACAATACGGATTTAGCCGCCCTTTATGAGCAGGACAAGGACAGGGCGAAGGCAATTCTTAATATTGACAGGGAGAATAAAAAGCCCCGTAAGGATATAGCAAAATGGAGCGATATTCCCGATTATATCAGCTATATGTATGACGAAGCCTTTACACCCTGCTACGACTTAACAGGCAACGCCACACCGTCACTTGCCGTAAAGGTGCTTGAGAAATATATTGATACAGTAAATCTTAACGACAGCAAGGACGAATGGTTCGGCAGAATTAAGGATATGTGCGAAGGCGTAGGATGTACCCCTAATGTTAAGGAGTACAAGGCGAACCCCGAAAATTATGAGGGACACGTAGGCGACGTTTCCACAATAATCCGTGTTGCCCTGACAGGCAGGACAAACACCCCCGATTTATATGCAATCACCGACCTTTTAGGTGAAAATACAGTTAAAGAAAGACTTGAAGCCGCCCTGAAACACTACAAGGAGGAAATGTAATGTCAACAGAAGAAATTAAAGACGAAAACGTTACATCAAACTTTATACACGATTTTATTGACGAGGACCTTGAGGAAGGAGTGTACTCAAGAGTTCAGACCCGTTTTCCTCCGGAGCCTAACGGCTATCTGCATATCGGTCACGCAAAGGCTGTATGCATTAATTTCGGAGTGAAAAACAAGTATCACGGCGTATGCAATCTTCGTCTTGACGACACTAATCCCACAAAAGAGGACACCGAATATGTTGACGCTATTATGGAGGACATTAAGTGGCTGGGATTTGACTGGGACAATGTTTATCACGCCTCCGACTACTTTGATTTTATCTATGAATGTGCAATTAAGCTTATCAAAAAGGGCAAGGCATTTGTCTGCGATTTGACTCCCGAGGAGCAGAGAGAGTACAGAGGCACACTGACTCAGCCCGGTAAAAATTCTCCTTACAGAGACAGAAGCGTTGAGGAAAATCTTGATTTGTTTGAGCGTATGACAAAGGGCGAATTTGAGGCAGGCTCTAAGGTTTTGCGTGCAAAAATTGATATGGCGTCGCCCAACCTTAATATGCGTGACCCGATAATTTACCGTATTATGTACGCTCATCACCACCGCACAGGCGACAAATGGTGCGTATATCCTATGTACGATTTTGCCCATCCTCTTTCCGACGCCTGCGAAAAGGTTACTCATTCTCTGTGTTCCCTTGAATTTGAAAATCACAGACCTCTTTATGACTGGGTTGTAAATGAGTGCATTGAGGGTGAAAAGCCACGCCAGATTGAGTTTGCAAGAATGAATCTTAACTATACTCTGACCTCTAAGAGAAAGTGCCTTCAGCTTGTAAAGGACGGCATTGTTGACGGCTGGAACGACCCGAGAATGGCAACAATCAGCGGTATGAGAAGACGTGGTTATCCTGCTGAGGCTATCCGTGATTTTTGCGAAAAAATCGGCGTGTCAAAGGCTTATTCCGTAATTGATTTTGCACTGCTTGAAAGCTGTGTAAGAGATAGCCTTAACAAAAATTCAAGGCGTGCCATGGCGGTTGTTGACCCGGTAAAGCTTGTAATTGACAATTATCCCGAGGATAAAACCGAGGAGCTTGATGTTGAATATCATCCCGACCATCCCGAATACGGTAGCCGTACCGTGCCCTTCGGCAAGGAGCTGTGGATTGAACGTGACGACTTTATGATTGAGCCTGTTAAAAAGTACAGACGTCTTTATCCCGGCAACGAGGTAAGACTTTACAAGGCTTATTTTGTAACCTGCACAGGCTACGATTTGGACGATGACGGCAATGTTACCTGTGTTCACTGTACCTACGACCCTGAAACCTTCGGCGGAGACGCTCCCGACGGCAGAAAGGTAAAGGGTACAATTCATTGGGTATATGCAAAGGATAATGTTCAGGCGCAGGTTAATCTGTATGACAGGCTTTTTGATGTGGAAAATCCCAGCAACGAGGAGGGTGTTTCCTCCTTTGAGGACAACCTTAACCCCAACTCATTAATAACAAAAACAGCATACTGTGAGAAATCACTGAAGGATACTCAGCCCGGCGATAAATATCAGTTTATGAGAATAGGCTATTTCTGTACGGATATTATGTCAAAGTCGGACAATATTATCTTCAACAGAACAGTTGCTTTGCGTGACAGCTTTAATAAGAAAAAGTAATTTAGCATTAAAGGCGGCGAATTAAATTGTCAGAAAGAAAAAATATAAAGAATATTGCCATTATTGCTCACGTTGACCACGGCAAAACCACCTTGGTTGACGAGATGCTTCATCAAAGCGGTATATTCCGTGATAATGAGGTTGTTGAAGAAAGAGTGATGGACTCCAACGACCTTGAAAGAGAAAGAGGCATCACAATTCTGTCAAAAAACACCTCCATACACTATAAGGACACTAAAATTAACATAGTTGACACCCCGGGCCACGCCGATTTCGGCGGCGAGGTTGAGCGTATTCTCACAATGGTTGACGGCGTTTTACTGCTTGTTGACGCCTTTGAGGGCTGTATGCCTCAGACAAGATTTGTGCTTAAAAAGGCTCTCGGATTAAAGAAAACTCCTCTTGTTGTAGTTAACAAGGTTGACCGTGACGGCGCAAGACCCCAGGAGGTTGTTGACGAAGTGCTTGACTTGTTTATTGAGCTTGGCGCAGACGACGACCAGATTGATTTTCCTGTTGTTTACGCTTCTGCAAGAAATGGTTATTCAAGCCTTGACCCCGACGCACGGGATGGCGATATGCGCCCGCTTCTTGACGCTATTCTTGAATACATACCGTCACCGTCAGGTGATGCCGACGGTCCTGCACAAATGCTGTTTTCATCACTGGAATATGACGATTATGTTGGCAGAATAGGCGTAGGCAGAGTTGAAAGGGGAACGGTAAGGGTTAATACGCCCTACGTTTTGTGCAAGCAGGACGGCTCCCGGGAAAATGTAAAATTTTCCCAGCTTTATCAGTTTGAAGGACTTAAAAGAGTATCCTGTGAGTCTGCCTCCTTCGGCGATTTGATTTGTGTTGCAGGTATTCCGGACCTTAATATAGGCGAAACCGCCTGCGACCCGGAATGTGTTGAGCCTTTGCCCTTTGTAAAAATTGACGAGCCTACAATCAGTATGAACTTTATTGTTAACGACTCGCCCTTTGCAGGCAGAGAGGGTAAATACGTAACCTCGAGAAACCTTCGTGACCGCCTGTTTAAAGAGGTGGAAACAAACGTATCCATGCGTGTTGAGGAAACCGATTCTATGGATACATTTAAGGTATCCGGACGAGGGGAGCTTCATCTTTCAATTCTTATTGAAACCATGCGCCGTGAAAATTATGAATTTCAGGTGTCAAGACCTCAGGTAATTCTCAAAAAGGACGAGGCTACGGGACAGACTCTTGAGCCTATGGAGCTTGCTATTGTTGAGGTGCCCGAGGACTATGTGGGCGTGGTTATGGAAAAGCTTTGCTCACGCAAGGGCGAAATTGAAAATATGGATACCCGTTCAACAGGTTTGACTCACCTTGAAATAAAAATTCCGTCAAGAGGACTTATCGGTTACAGAAGTGAATTTCTCACCGACACCAACGGTAACGGAATAATGAACCAGCTTTTTGCAGGCTATGAGCCCTACAAGGGTGAAATTGCCACCAGAGATAGAGGCTCTATCGTTGCCCACGAAACAGGCACCACCACCGGCTACGGACTTTGGAACACCCAGGACAGAGGCAAGCTTTTTGTAGGTCCCGGCGTTGATGTTTATGAGGGTATGATAGTGGGCGAGTGCGCCAAGGACGAGGATATTGTCTGCAACGTGTGCAAGAAAAAGCATGTTACAAACACTCGTGCCAGCGGCAGTGATGAGGCGCTTAAGCTTGTTCCTCCCACAACCTTATCCTTGGAGCAAAGTATGGAATTTCTCGCAGACGATGAGCTGTTGGAGGTTACGCCTAAATCAATCAGACTGCGTAAGACAATTCTTGACAAGTCATTAAGATTAAAGGCTGAAAGCAGGAAAAGATAATTTATGAAAAAAATCGGAGTTTTAGGCGCAGGCACCTGGGGCACCGCCCTGGCGATAATGCTTGCAAACACCGGATATGATGTAACAATATGGTCGGCGGTGGAAAGTGAAATTGACGCTTTGCAGTTAAATCACGCTCACCCTAATTTAAAGGGCGCAGTAATACCCGAAAGTATGGCTTTTACAAAAAGTATCGCAGAGGTATGCACAGGAAAAGACGTAATTCTCTTTTCCGTGGCTTCTCCTTATGTAAGAGCAACTGCCGAAAAAGCGTCGCAGTTTATCAGCGACGGTCAGTTAATTGTTGACGTGGCAAAGGGTATTGAAAAGGATACGCTTTTCACCATGTCGCAGGTTATAAAGGATGCGGTGAAGAAAGACGTTACAGTGGTTGCCCTGTCGGGACCCACTCACGCCGAGGAGGTAGCGGTTGATTTGCCCACCACAATCGTATCTGCCTGTGAGGATATAAAAGCCGCTGAAGGAGTACAGGATATTTTTATGAACACCTGTATGCGTGTGTATACAAATACGGATATTTTGGGCGTGGAGCTTTGCGGTGCCCTTAAAAATATAATTGCCCTTGCCTGCGGTATATCAAACGGCTTAGGCTACGGCGACAACGCAAAGGCGGCAATAATGACCCGCGGTATTGCGGAAATGACGAGGCTGGGCAAGGCTGTGGGATGCTCTCCTCAAACCTTCGCAGGTCTTGCAGGTATAGGCGATTTGATTGTTACCGCCACAAGCCGTCACAGCCGAAACAACAAGGCAGGCTATTTAATCGGCAAAGGACTTACACCCGATGAGGCTGTTAAGGAAGTGGGAATGGTTGTTGAGGGTATTAACGCTCTTGAGCCGGCTCTCGCTCTTGCCGAAAAATACAGTGTTGAAATGCCGATTATAAAAGCCGTTGACAGTTCGGTAAACGGCTCGGTTCCTCCTCTTGAAGCAGTTAACAGGCTGATGACAAGAGATAAGAAAAGCGAAACAGTATAATAAATTTATTAAAAAGGAGTGTGGAAAATGAGCGCAGGTTTATATTTTCACATTCCTTTTTGCAAAAATAAATGTCCCTACTGCGATTTTTTCAGCGTAAAATATGACGAAAACACGGCATCGGAATACACCGACAAAATCTGCCGTGAAATGAAAAAATACAGCGGTGAATTTGACACGATTTATTTCGGCGGCGGCACACCGTCAATTATGCCTGCCGAATTTATCGGACGGATTATTGACTGTGCAAGGGAGAATTTTGTTGTTTTACCCCACAGTGAAATAACCGTGGAATGTAATCCCTCAAAGGATTTAAAAAACGATTTTGTTTTGTATAAAGGCTACGGTGTTAACAGAATAAGTATAGGTATGCAAAGCGCAGTTGACAGGGAGCGTTTTGCTCTCGGCAGAGCCTCCGGCAGAGAGCAGGTGGAAGCCTGCGTCAGCTATGCAAGGGATGCAGGAATAGATAATATAAGCCTTGATTTGATGATAGGCACTCCAAAGCAGAGCCTTGACAGCCTTGACTATACCTTTGATTTTATAGAAAAAATAAAACCCTGCCATATTTCAGCCTATATGCTGAAAATTGAGGAGGGTACTAAGTTTTACGAGATGAAGGACCGCCTGACTCTTCCTGATGAGGAGCAGACGGCTCAGATGTATCTTAAAGCCGTCAGCAGTCTTGAAGCTATGGGGCTTATGCAATATGAAATAAGCAATTTTGCAAGGCCGGGCTACGAAAGCCGTCACAACACAAAATACTGGACCTTGGAGCCGTATTTGGGTATCGGCGCCTCCGCCCATTCCTTTTGGCAGGGCAAACGCTTTTACTATGACCGCAATATGAATATTACAGACGACGGCACAGGCGGCGACGATGAGGAAAAAATAATGCTTGGCCTGCGCCTTAAAAAAGGTATTAACAAAAGCCTTGTAAAAAAAGATTACTCGCCTTTTGTAAAAATGGGATATATCAAGGAGCAGGGCGAAAATATTGCTCTTACACCTGAGGGTATGCTCCTGTCAAACGCCGTTATTTGCGAGCTGATATAACAATAGCTTATTTAATGCGCCGTATTTTGTTTCCTTTTACCAAATATGCTTTTTCGGCAATGTCAATCATCGGCTTGTCAAGCATATTGTCCGTGTAAAATTCATCAATAACGGCGCCCTTGTATTTTTCAAGAAAGGTTTTGCGCTTGTTTTCGCTGAAATTCAGATATTCAACCTCCATTGTGTCCCTGTTTACTACGGAGCAAATGCAGTTTTTTATACCCAGACGAGCGCATATTTCATCCATCATAAGATTAAAGGAAGCCGTTAAAATAATATCATCCTCCCGGGGCGAGTACCAATCCTTAATTTTTTTAATATGTCTGTCCCAAAAAAGCTTAACAATTTTTTCCTTGTCGTCAAAGGCGTTAAGGTAGTCCGAGGCGTATTTTTTAGCCGCCTCCTGCAAATCCTCCATGGTGGTTTTGCCCATTTTGTATTTAAAAAGATTGTAGATTACTATAAACACATATTTTGCGGTTTTGGGGTTAAAGCGTATGCTGAATAAGTAAAAATCAAATACGCTTTCGCCGTCGTATATTGTGTTGTCAAAATCAAAAACTCTCATTTTTTCACTCCGAAGCTACATCGTCAGTTGAAAATTTAATTACCTTTTTCAAATCCTCAAGGCTCATTTGCACCTGATAGCCGATTTTACCTGCGCTGAACATTATTGTGTCAAAATTCAGTGCGCTTTTATCTATTGTTGTCACAAAATTCTTTTTCATTCCTATGGGCGAGCATCCGCCGTGAATATATCCCGTTACAGACAGTAAATCCTTTGATTTTATCATTTCAACCTTCTTTTCATTTACTGCCTTTGCCGCCTTTTTCAAGCTCAGCTCCCTGTTGACCGGAACAAGAAAAACATAATAATTTTTTGTCGGTGATACGGTAACGAGAGTTTTAAATACCATATCGGGATTTTCGTTTAATGCCTTTGCCACGTCCTGACCGGCTATTGCGTCTGTATCGGCATAGCAATGCATGGTGTAATTTATTTTTTTACTGTCCAGCACCCGCATAACATTGGTCTTATTTTCCTTTTTGCTCATAAATATCACCAAATATATTGTAATGTAATAAAAAAATAAGTCAACATTATTTGACTAAATATAAACAATAATGTATAATTTTGTTATTATGTTTTTGTCATTATTTTTATACGGAGGTGCGCTATGGCTTTAGCGGCATTATTGATTTTGGAAATTGTAATCGCATTTTCCTTTGTGGTTACAAGTATTTTTATGTTTTTGCCGAAGGGCAACGAGACTGTGCACATTATATTTTTCTGGCTGGGCGTTGCGCTGAGCGTGCTTGTTACGTTTATTGACGCTACTTCCATACCGTCAAATATGCGCACGCAGATTATTATGGCGTGGTGCGGTATGATATTCGCCGCCATAGGAATTATTGTAAGAATGATTGCAGGCAAAACAAATACTGCGGCAAATATTTTGGTTATGCTCAGCTCTATATACGGCGCAGTAGGTTATTTTGTGTTTGTATAAATTTGCCATTAGGGCATAAGAGAGGGAATTATGTATAAAACAGGCTTTGACAACAATAAGTATCTTGAGATGCAGTCATCACGCATCAGAGAGAGGATAAATGAGTTCGGCGGAAAGCTTTATCTTGAATTCGGCGGAAAGCTTTTTGACGATTTTCACGCCTCAAGGGTTCTTCCGGGATTTCAGCCGGACAGTAAGCTTCAAATGCTTCTTCAGCTGAAGGACGAGGCGGAGATAGTGCTGGTGGTAAGCGCCGAGGATATAGAAAAATCAAAGGTCCGTGGTGACCTGGGTATCACCTATGACGTTGACGCAGTGCGCCTTATTAATGAATTTACAAAAATCGGACTGAAGGTGGGCAGTGTTGTTCTGACAAAATACGCTCCTCACCCTAAGGTTAAGGCATTTGAAAACCGTCTTGACTCATTGGGAATAAAATTTTACCACCATTATATTATTGACGGCTATCCGTCAAATATCGCAAAAATTGTCAGTGATGAGGGCTACGGCAAAAATGATTATATTGAGACCACAAGGCGTCTTGTTGTAATCACCGCACCCGGTCCCGGCAGCGGGAAAATGGCAACCTGTCTTTCCCAGCTTTATCACGAGCATAAAAGGGGAATAAAGGCAGGCTACGCTAAGTTTGAAACCTTCCCCATTTGGAATTTGCCGTTAAGACACCCTGTAAATATGGCGTACGAGGCGGCAACCGCCGATTTAAACGATATCAATATGATAGACCCATGGCATCTTGAGGCGTACGGCGAAACCACAGTAAATTACAACAGAGATGTGGAAATTTTCCCGGTGTTAAAAGCCACCTTTGACAGAATTTACGGCGAATGTCCTTATAAATCACCTACCGATATGGGTGTAAATATGGCAGGCAACTGCATTTTTGACGATGAGGCTGTTAAGGAGGCTTCACGGCAGGAAATTATACGCAGATATTATTCTGCAATCTGCGCCGCCGCCAAGGGTGTTAATAAAAAAGACGAGATATACAAGCTGGAGCTGCTGATGAATCAGGCGGGAATTTCCTGTGATGACAGAAAATGTGCCGTTAAGGCTCAGGAGCTTGCACAGCTAACATCACAGCCTGCCGCCGCGGCAGAGCTTTGCGACGGTACTGTTATAACAGGTAAAACCTCGGATTTATTAGGCTGTTCCTCGGCAATGCTCCTTAATGCACTGAAATATTTGGCAGGCATAGATAAAGACGTTTTACTTATTCTGCCGGAGGTTATACGCCCTATTCAGCAGTTAAAAATTGAGCATCTCGGTAGTAAGAATCCCCGTCTTCACACCGACGAGGTGCTGATTGCTCTGTCAATTTCTGCCGTAAGCGACAAAAACGCCGCCGCGGCAATGGCGCAGTTAGGAAATCTTTGCAATGCGGAAATGCATTCCTCGGTTTTGCTTTCTCCTGTTGACGAAAGGGTTATGAAAAAATTAGGTGTCAGAGTAACCTGCTCTCCCGAAGGAAATATTAAGTGAATTTTAAATTATCTATTGATTTATCATTGCTTATGCATTATAATATGTAAGTACAGACGGTTGTACACCACATAAGTGTGTACAACTGTTTTTCTTTTTTGTTATACAGATTAAAACAGGAGGAATATGATGAGCACACCAAAGTATATTTTTGTTACCGGCGGCGTTGTCAGCGGTCTCGGTAAAGGCATTACAGCCGCCTCATTAGGCAGACTTTTAAAAGCAAGAGGACTTAAGGTTACGGCGCAAAAGCTTGACCCGTATCTCAATGTTGACCCGGGTACTATGAATCCGGTTCAGCACGGCGAAGTGTTTGTTACGGATGACGGAGCCGAAACCGATTTGGATTTAGGTCATTACGAGAGATTTATTGATACCTCTCTTTCTCAAAATTCCAACCTGACCTCCGGCAGAGTTTACTGGAAGGTTATTTCCGACGAGCGTAAGGGCGTTTACGGCGGACAGACTATACAGATAATTCCCCATGTTACCAATGAAATAAAAAAATATATTCAGCGCAACGCAGATACAGGTGCGGATGTCTGCCTTGTGGAAATCGGCGGTACAATAGGCGATATTGAATCTCAGCCGTTTCTTGAGGCTATACGCCAGTTTGCCGTGGAGGTGGGCAGAGATAACTGCCTGTTTGTTCACGTAACGCTTGTGCCTTATCTTGCCGCCTCGGACGAGCTTAAATCAAAGCCTACACAGCATTCGGTTAAGGAAATGCTGTCCTTGGGTATTCATCCCGATATTATCGTATGCCGTACCGAGCATCCTCTTACCGACGACATTAGAAGAAAAATTGCTCTATTCTGCAATGTTGACGCAGAGTGTGTAATAGAGAATAACAACTGCGACATACTTTACGCAGTGCCTATGATGCTCAAGGAGCAGAATATGGACGGCGTTGTGCTTAAAAAGCTCGGTATTGACGCTCCTAATCAGGACCTGTCCGACTGGGAGGAAATGCTGGACGCTCTGCGTAATCCGGTGCAGACCGTAAAAATCGCAATGGTTGGTAAATATGTGGAGCTTCACGATTCGTACATTTCCGTTAACGAGGCGCTTAAACACGGCGGTATCGCCACAAGAAGCGCAGTTGATATTCACTGGATTGACAGTGAGGATTTGGAAAAGGACGGCGCAGACATTGATGAAATTCTCGGCGATATGGACGGTATTCTCGTTCCCGGCGGCTTCGGCTCCCGTGGTATTGAGGGTAAAATTATAGCCTGCAATTACGCCAGAACAAAGGGTATTCCTTACCTTGGCATTTGTCTTGGTATGCAGATTGCAATTATTGAATTTGCAAGAAATGTTATCGGCTTGAAAAATGCCAATTCCGCAGAGATTAATCCCGATACACAGTATCCTGTTATTGATATTCTGCCGGAGCAAAAGGATGTTACCGATATGGGTGGAACAATGCGCCTCGGTCAGTATCCCTGTTCCCTTAATCCCGACTCAAAATCTTACGAGCTGTACGGTGCGTCAATGATTTATGAACGCCACCGTCACAGATATGAGGTAAATAACGATTACCGTGCAGAGCTTCTCCAGGGCGGTATGATTTTTGCCGGTACTTCACCGGATAATCATATTGTTGAGATGGTGGAAATTCCCGAGCATCCGTGGTTCGTTGCCTGCCAGTTCCATCCGGAATTTAAGAGCAGACCCAATAAACCCCACCCGCTTTTCAGAGGCTTCGTAACCGCCGCCGCAGAGCGTATGAAAAACAAATAGCTTAGATAACGGTAATAAACCGTGGTTTTGATTATTACCGTTACCCTAAAAAATAACTCCGCAGATGTAATGCACCTGCGGAGCTTTCTTATTTAATAAATTCCTTTACTCTGTTAACCTCACGAATTCCCTGACGGTAGCCCACCTGATAAATGCTTTCAAGCTTGGCGGTGCTTTTTTCAAGGGTTTTGCAGTCAAGAGGCACCGGCGGACGTATTACAAGAGCATTGCCTTCTTGCTCCTGCTGTTCAACAAATTTTATCTGCTCGTTGTAAACATTGTGGCGGTTGGTTACGGCGTCGCCGATTTTGGGATATTTCTTAAATACCCTATGGAGCTTTTCCGGCATCGGCTCTTTAACATAACCCTTGTGCTGAGTGAGAATAACTACTGCTTTTTTACAGCCGTCCTCCAAAGCGTGTTCAAGGGGAATTGAATCAACAAGTCCGCCGTCAAAATACAAATCCTTACCGATTTTAACACCCTTTGTAGCACCGGGCAGGGAACAGCTTGCCCTGATTTCCGGACAGCCTCTCGGCCTTAGTGTTTTCGGATAAAAATATTCCGCTTTTCCGGTAAGGGCATTTGTAACAACGGTAACAAAAACACTGTTGCTCTTTTCAAAGGTTTCCTGGTCAAGAGGTGAAATATCATAGCTTAGCTCGTTAAAAATCCAGTCGCCGTTAAGATACTCGCCTTTTTTAAGCATATTGTTTATGCCCATATATCTTTTGTCGTTAACATAATTGATTGTTATATCGTGCTGGCGGTGTATGTTTTTGCCTAAAAATGAAGCGCCGTTACAGCTTCCGGCGGATACGCCGATAACGTATGGAAAGGTTATATCGTTTTCCATAAAAGCGTCAAGCACACCGCTTGTAAATATTGCCCTCGTTCCTCCGCCTTCAAGAACAAGTCCGCAGTTATACATATTGTCACCTCAAAAAATAAGCGACCACAGGTAGCCCCACAGTCGCCTTAGTTAATACAGATTAAAAATTATTCAGCCTTTGCCTTTTTTGCAGCCTTCTTTTTTGGAGCAGCCTTTTTCTTAGGCTCTTCCTTTACAGCCTCTTCAACCTCAGGCTCGTCTTTAACTTCAACAATCTCTATATCGTTATCACACTCAAAGAAATCGTTGTCGTCAAAATATTCAGGCTCTTTTTTAGCAAGAAGCTTTGTTACTGCGAAATAAGCGGCAGCAATTAAACCTGCAATAGCAATTATTGCGCTGATGATTTTTATAATTTTTTTAAAATCCATACGAACTACCTCCGTTCCTAATCCATAATTCATTATATATTTATTGGCAGAGAATGTCAAGACAATAAAAAATAAACTCCTGCCTATTAACAGGAGTTTACATTTTGTTAATTAATTAAGCCTTGTTGAGCTTTGTAACAAGATTGCTCTTCTTTCTTGCTGCACAGTTCTTGTGAATGAGGTGCTTGTCGGCAGCCTGATCAATTTTCTTTACAGCAGCCTTAACAACCTCTTCCTTGTTGTCAGCGTTTGTTTCAATAGCGGCGTTAGCCTTTTTGATTGCTGTCTTGAGAGCAGTGTTGCGTGCCTTGTTGTTAGCAGCCTTAGTCTGATTAACCTTTACTCTTTTCTTTGCTGATTTAATGTTTGCCATACTTTTCACTCCTTTAACGAGAAAAATGGGTATAAAGGCGATAAACGCCCGATTTCTATTTAATGCTTATGTATATTATCACAACTTTTCACAAAATGCAAGCATTTTTTTATTTTTGGGCATACTTTTATTAAAATCAGTAGTAAAACAGGGTGATTTTTATGGTAAGCCACACAGATTTAGCCGTAGAATCCTACGAATCAAAGCAAACTGACTCCATTGACGGCGTAGAAGTAACCGAAGGAAAAAATGTTACAAGGGTTGCCGTTAAAACAAAAGAAGCGGCACAGATTATCGGAAAGCCCGTGGGTAATTATGTTACTCTTCAGGTGAAATCCTTTGTAAATGATACGGACATTTTTGACGGACGACTTGATGAGTTTTCACGGGTGCTTGATTCAATGGTGCCGAAAAATTCAAAATCCGTGCTTGTAGCAGGCTTGGGTAATCTGAGCATTACCGCCGATGCACTGGGACCCAAAACAAATAATTACGTTTTATCCACACGTCATATCGCAGACGAGCTGGAGAAAAGCTGCGGCTTTGACAATGTTTTCCCAGTGTCAACAATCAACACAGGGGTTCTCGGTGAAACAGGTATTGAAACTGCGGAAATTATCAAAGGCGTTGTAGGTCAGGTCAAGCCCTCTCTCGTAATCGCTGTTGACGCCCTTGCCGCCTCCTCTGCCGACAGGCTGGGCACAACGGTTCAGTTTTCCGATTCCGGCATTTCTCCCGGCTCCGGCGTAGGCAATCACCGCCACGAAATTTCCCGGTCAACCTTGGGCGTTCCTGTTATTTCAATAGGTATTCCCACAGTTGTCAGCACCGCCATAATCAGCGGAAACAACAGCGACACCGCCTTTGTAACGCCCAGAGAAATTGACAGAATCACCGAGCAAGGCGCAAAGCTAATAGGTATGGGTATAAATGTCTGTATGCAAAAAAGCATAGACTGCAGAGATTTGTTTGCGCTTGTGGGATAATTAAATATTGCTTTTCATATATATTTATCGGTGTTATAAAATGAAAAAGCAAGCATTAATTATTTTATTTAATACAATTATATTATTCGGGTGCGTCGGCATTTTTATAAATGTTTCTCCTTATCTTTCAAGTCAAATTAACACCGCCGCCGTGTTTTTGCTTAAATCCTCCTCGCCTGAAATTGTAAAAGAGGAGGCTCAGTCAAAAATTGCCTCTTATAAAACAGATGATACTGATAATAATACTAACACCTCGTCGGGAGAGAGCAGTCAGGTTATGAAATCAGTCAGTTCCGAGGACAGCAAGGACGACAGTAAAATAACCGATACGCCTGCGGATATTGCGAAGCTTATGGAACAAGCGAAAAAAACCACAAAAAAATCCGACTCAATAGGAAAAACCAGCGAAGAACCTTATCAGGGCGGAGGAACGATTATATCCTACGGTGCCCTGCAGATTCAAAGCAAAATCCCCTCCTCATTTTACAAGCCGGATATAAAAGCGCTTCTTAAAGAGGGGGCGGACCTTGAAATCAAGGACAAATCAAAACCCACTATTCTGATTTATCATTCGCATACCACCGAAGCGTATTCTCTCTTGGACGTTGGTTATTATATGAAGGCCGACTCGCGGTCTGAGGACGTATCTCGGAATATGGTGCGGGTCGGCGAGGAATTAGTTAAATATCTTGAAAATGCAGGCTTTACCGTAATTCACGATAAACAGATTCACGATAAGGATTATAATTCCTCTTACGATTCCTCACGCAAGGTTGTGGAAAAATATTTAGAGGAATATCCCTCCATAGAAATTACAATAGACGTTCACCGTGATGACATTACATACTCAAATAAAACAAAGGTAAAGCCCACCGTTACGGTTAACGGCAAAAAAGCGGCACGTATGATGATTATCGCCGGGTGTGAATACGGCAGGGTGGAGAAATTTCCGGACTGGGAATATAATCTTCGCTTTGATTTGGCTGTTCAGCAGAAGGTCAACAGTATGTATAAGGATTTAATGCGCCCCATTTTGTTTTCCGAGCGTAAGTACAATATGTACGAAACCCGTAATTCCTTCCTGCTGGAGATAGGCACCGACGCCAACACGCTTGACGAAGCCTGCTATTCCGCAAGACTGTTCGGCAAAGCTTTGGGAGAATTGTTAAATGAAGAATATGTAGAAGAATATGTAAAGGAAGAATAAAGTGAAAAGCACGGAAAAAATCATTATTGCATCATTGCTGGTATTGTTTATAGGCTTCAGTGTGGCTTATTACAATACCGGCTCTTTCGGTTATGATAAGCATTCGCTTGTTACCGTTACCGATGAATATATCAGTATATTTGATTATAATATTTATTATGATAAAGTGGAAAAGGAGTTTAACGAAATAAAGGAAAAAGCACCCGATAATTATATAACAATGAATTAAAATTTTAATCTATATATAGTAATAATATATTTATATACAGAAATTACACAATATACAGTGTACTTAACTGCTTGTACAAATGGGTATATACACTATTTTGTATGTGACAGGATAAGGAACACACGGCAGGGTGTAAAAAAGTATAAAATTTTTTGAAAAAAAGTGTTGACTTTTAGTTTTGAATTTGGTATTATGGCTAAGCCGTCACGAGAGAGGGCATAACGAAACCTCCCAAATGACGACGCTAAGGACCTTGAAAATTAAACAACGATGAAAGTAAGGAACCCGATTTAATTAA
>JBJEPO010000052.1:0-3011 GCA_051881275.1 Eubacterium sp.
TTACCATAAAGGTATTCACTCCATTCGTTTAGTTTCGCATAAAACAGTGATTTTGAACGCCTGACCGACTGAAAAATTGTTAATTTTTTGTTTCGGCTGCAACAGGCAAAAAATGCCGTAGGCACACAAAATTCCATTATAATCGTGCATATAATATAAACTAATGTTTATATAAAGTCAACACCTAAATATGTAAAAATTTCACAAAGGCAAAAAGTTTTTGTTATACGGCTCCGTGTGTTTCATAATTATGCCCTGTTTTACGGGATTTAATTCAAAATTAACAAATTACTTTCGGTGCGGTTGTTGATTTAGCAGATACAATTTGATATAATGCTAAAATATATAATAAGAAAATAACCGACAGGTTTTATATACGGAGCGAAAACACCTGATGAAAGAATTATTCAAAAAGACTGTGTGCATATTTTTGTGCGCTGTGATGATTTTAACATTATTTTACGGCTGTTCAAAGGAGCCGGAAAAAATCAATTTTATATACCCCTTCAGCGGTGACGTTGACAGCTACGACCCACAGGTTGCCGAAACGGCAGACGAATTTCTGATAATAGAAAACACCTTTGAGGGCTTGGTTAGAATTAACGATGACGGAAAGGTTGTTCCGGCGGCGGCTGAAAAATGGGAGGTCAGCAAGGACGGACTCACCTACACATTTTATTTGCAAAAGGGTTTAAAATGGAACATAGACACCGAAACCGACGAAAACGGTAAGCGTGAAGAGGACGACAGGCTTGAATATATGGGATATGATTTTAACCCGGATATTACGGCACACGATTTTGTGTTCGGACTTCGTCGTGCCGTTCAGCCGGAAACCAACTGTCCCCTTTTCTCCTCTGTTTCCTGTATTAAAAATGCCGGTGAAATCCACAGCGGTAAAAAGAAATCAACGGAATTAGGCGTAAAGGCAGTTGATGATTACACACTGCAAATTACACTTTCAACTGCTGACGAGTCATTTATGTACTCGCTTACATCTGCGGCGGCTATGCCCTGTAATGAGGAGTTTTTCAACGCCACAAAGGGCAGATACGGTTTAGGTACACAATACACCTTATTTAACGGTCAGTTTTATGTTGACCAGATACTTGAATCCTCTTACCTGCTTAAAAATAATCAGCAATACACCGGTCCGTCACCTGCCGTCGGTAACGAGCTTACCTTGAAAATTCCCGATACCGAAAGCGATAATTCGGTAATCATAGAAGGACTTGAAAGCGGATACTATGACGCGGCGTTTATCAGCGGAACAGACAGTGAAAAAATTAAGGAAAAGAGCGGTGTAACGTACAGTCCGTACAGCGACACAACCTGGGCATTTTTACTTAACACAAATGACGAGGTGCTTCAGTACAAAAAGCTAAGACAGGCAATATGCCTGGGCTTTACACATCTTAACGATACCGGCAAGGAATATCTCAGCGACGCAGTAAATCTTGTTCCGCCCTCCTGCACCATTAGCTCAAACAACGCAGTTAAGGCATTGGGCGCATCGTCGTACGAGCAGGATATTGAAAAGAGCAAGGAGCTTTGGAAAAAAGGGTGCATAAATCTTGACAACAAGGAAGTAACCCTTACCGTAATAACCACCGAGGAAATGCAGAATTATGTTAAACAGATAATTCAGGGCATACAAAGCGGTATCGGCTCTCTCACAAGAGACGATTATTCAAATCCAATTAGCTTTACGCTTAAGGTACAGGCAATGACTGAGGGAGAAATGGAGGTTGCGCTGAAAAAGGGCGAATACGACATTGCGTTTTATCCCTACAAATCCACAAGCACAAGTGCCTCAGGCTTTTTGAAAGCCATTGCCGACGACAATTACACAGACTTTGACGCAAAGACTTTTAATAAAAATATAAAAAAAGCCGACAATGCCTCAAATATTCAGGAGCTGACAAAGGCGGTTAAATCAAGTGAAAAATCGCTGATTAACACATACAGCGTATATCCCATGCTTTATGAATCAAGCTATTACGCCTGCGCAAAGGGTGTAAAAAATGTACAGTTCCACCCCGGAACAGGAAGGGTGAGCTTTGTAAATGCCACAAGAGAGGAATAAAACGGTAATTGCAGTATGCTGGGTGCTTGTTGCAGTGTGTATGGTGCTTATATTTTATTTTTCATCACGCACATCTGTTGAATCGGCACAGCAAAGCGCAGGAGTGCTGAATTGGATAACAAGAATATTCGGCGAAAATGCCTTTACGGATTTTATCGTAAGAAAAACTGCGCACTGCCTTGAATTTACGGGTCTTGCACTGTTATTTAACATTGCACTATATTTCACCTGCATAAAAATTAAACCCATACAATCAATAATTTTCACTTCTCTTTATGCCGTAACCGATGAGGTGCATCAGATTTTTGTTGATGGCAGAAGCTGCGAATTAAGAGACTGGGCTATTGACACGGCAGGAGCATTAATCGGCACAATAGGCTTTTTGATTATTTACGTAATAATAAAAAAAGCCGTGGAAAAGCGAAAAAGGATTGACACCGCCTTAAAGTAGTAATAAAATATTAAAAGTATATATTTAAGTACACGGAGGAAAATATTATGAATGTACTTGTTTTTGATACAGAGGAGCAAATCGGCGTAGCAGCAGGATACTATATGTGCGGACAGGTTTTACAAAAGCCCGACTCCGTTCTCGGTCTCGCCACCGGCTCAACACCGCTTAAGCCTTACAGCCACATGATTAAGCTGTACGAACAGGGCGCAGTTGATTTTTCAAGGGTTACTACATTTAACCTTGACGAATACTGCAAGCTGGACGTAAACGATAAAAATTCCTATCACACATTTATGCACGAAAATCTCTTTAACCATATCAACATTCCCGAGGAAAACATCAATTTCCTTGACGGCAACGCTGAGGATATGGAGCAGGAATGTAAGGATTATGAGGAAAAAATTAAGAATGCCGGCGGAATTGATATTCAGCTTTTAGGTATCGGCTCCAACGGTCACATTGCATTTAACG
>JBJEPO010000053.1:0-2995 GCA_051881275.1 Eubacterium sp.
AAACCCTGTACTTTACAATCAAGCCAAAGGCAACAAGTATTTCAAGCGTATCTGCCGGCTCAAAGAAATTCACTGTAAAGTGGAAAAAGCAGAGCACACAGGTTACAGGCTATCAAATTCAGTACAGTACATCGTCAAAATTCACAAGTCCCAAATACGTAACAGTTTCAAGCAATAAAACCACATCAAAAACCATAAGCAAATTAAAGAGCAAGAAAAAGTATTATGTAAGAGTTCGTACATACAAGACAGTAAGCGGTACAAAGTATTATTCCTCTTGGTCTAAGGCTAAATCCGTTACAACTAAAAAATAACAGCAAACACCCCTCCGAATTCCCGGAGGGGTGCTTTAGTAAATGATAACCAATCAATTTAAAACAATGCGATTTTTATATCGTAGGGACAGGGGTTTTCCCTGTCCGCATTACAAATAAAATTCGGGACGGGCGACCCGTCTTCTACTAAGAAACGGATTGTTGATATTTTGTAGGGGAGGATATCATACTCCAAAATTAGCAGGCGACTGATAGTCGCCCCTACGATATACAACAAAGCCATTTAAACCGTTAAATCATAATTTGCAGGCTGAGCCTGTTACTGTTCATCAGCCTTGCTGTGGCGTTCAACAAGGGCGGCGAGCATTTTTTCGTGGGAGTCGGCAGTAATTTCGTATTTCAGCGTCGGAATAACCGCCAGCATCATTCCAACAGCAGGCGGAACTGTCAGCAAAAACCACATTGCCTTCGCATAGGGCGCATAGTCAACGGCAAAATGAGAGCCTGCCGCCAGCGCTTGATTCATTTTATCAATATTTACATCTGTATATCCCACCGCATTATAAACATAAGCGGAAATGATTGAGGCAATGCCTGCAGAAAATTTTGTAATAAAGCTCTGACCGCTGAAGAAAATTCCGTCGGGGCGGTATCCGTTGTGGTATTCCTCGTAATCTATACAGTCGGAAATCATAACCGACTGACAAACATTTACTGCGCCTACGCCTGCACCGGCAAACAAAAGCAGTACGCCGTCAACGGCAACCCAGCCGATTTGAGCAAGATTTTCCGGCGCAATAAGATATGTAACAAACACCAGTGCCGTAGGAATACCCAAAAGCCCTGTCAGATTGTACATTGTTTTAATATCCATTTTTTTCATCAGGGCAGGGCAGATAAGCGTGGCGGCAAACTGACCTACAAAAAATCCGCCGCCTACGATAATTACGATTACAAGCTTATGTATATCGGTAAACGCAGTAGTTAAATCACCCTCGCAGTAGTAGTATGAAAACAGAGTCATAACAACTGTCATCATAAGCTGAATAGGGGAGCGCAGAAGTCCGCTTATAAGTATTCGTCTGAACGGCTTGCACTGCCACATAAGCGCAAAGCTTTCCTTCATTGTTTTTGTTCCACCGGATACGGGCACACGCTCCTTGGTGCCTATTCCTGCAAATTCAAATAAAAGCGAGGCAAAAACAGTCATTGCCATACCCACAACGATAAAGCCCTTTTGAGCGTTCATATCTTCGCCGAAGGCGGTGTTTGCACCCTGCGACAGTGCAACGATTGATACAACAACCGCCGCCGCACCGATGGATGCAACAATTCTTGACAGGGATATAAGATTTGCTCTGTCCTTTTCACTTTCGGACATACGGCTGATAATTCCCCAAAGAGGAACGTCGCCGGCGGTGTAGCTCATACCCCACAGTACGTAGGATATAGCCGCCCAGGCTACTATAAGCGTCATCATCATTGAATTTCCGCTTTCCTTAGCGACGGCATAGTTGCCGTTAATAAAGGCGGCACAGGTGATTATGCAAACCACAGGCGGAGCGAAAATGAGATAGGGACGGCATTTGCCCCATTTGCTTTTTGTTTTGTCAACAAGGGAGCCCATCATCGGGTCGTTTACTGCGTCCCACACTCTCGCAAGGGCAAAAATCCAGCCCAACGCAACAGCCGGCAGGCATATTACATTTTGAAAATAGTAATAAAGTCCCGTGCTGATGATATTGTAAATCATATTTTGACCGAACATTCCCGTAAGAAACATTGCGGCCTCTTTTTTTGTATAGGTATTTGCCTTGCTTTTCATTTAAACCCTTCTTTGCTGTAAAAGAATCAATGCTTTTATAAAAATACTGCTCAATATTGTTAATTGTTCACATAAAGTAAGCAAATAATAAACATAATATGTATAAATTATACAATATATGCTCCGATATATCAACTGTTTAATTAAAAAAAATAAACAGCCCGGATTCTAAATCCAAGCTGTTTACTGACTTTATGTATTATCGTTACACTTTAACCGTTGAGAATTTCAAAATTCTTCTTGTTGCATTTGTAGAGATTTTTAAATACCTCAAAGTTTCTGTCATATACTGCCTTGTTTGCCTTGTTCGGATGGTAAACAGTATTGGCAGGAATAAGCTTTTTAACATCCTTCATTGTGGGAATCAGCTTCATACCAACTGCAATACATGCCGCCGCACCTACTGCGCCGATATTCTGCGGTGAGTCAACTACTTCAATATCTCTCTGGAGAATATCCGAAAGAATCTGACAGGTGGTTTCACCCAGCGCACCGCCTCCGCAGAAGCGTATTGCCTTTGATGTTTTCACCTTTGTTTCCTGACGTTCAAGCATCCATCTCATGTGGAAGCATATACCCTCAACAACGGCTCTGATAAGCTCTGTCTTGCCTGTTTCAAGGCGGATGTTAAAGAACATTCCGGCGGCGTTGGGGTCCTCAAAGGGACAGCGGTTTCCGTGAAGCCATGGAGTGAATATTACACCGTTTGAGCCTGCCGGGATTGAATCAATAACTTCTTCCAGATAATCGTAAAGGTTAATCTCTACCTTTTCAAGACTGTCGGCAGAGTCGCCGTGCATTTTGAGAAATACACCGATTTCATCAAGAGCAAGGTGGTCCTTTACCCAGCCAACGCATTTGTTTGACGTTTCAAGCTCGCCGAAATAGTTGTAGG
>JBJEPO010000054.1:0-17011 GCA_051881275.1 Eubacterium sp.
TGGAGCGGATTACGAGACTCGAACTCGCTACCTTCACCTTGGCAAGGTGACGCTCTACCGGATGAGCTAAATCCGCATTTGCATTGCAAGGTGTATTATACATATATATCCTCATTTTGTCAAGTGGAAAAGGAAAATTTTTTGATTTTTAAGCTTTGTGTTTACAGTAAGTGATTTTTTTGCTAAAATAGTAATTCAAACGAAAGGAAAAGAGGCGGCGCCGGTGGAATACCGTATTATACCTATGGGCGATATATGGCAGGAGGGTACTGTTTGTATCCCGAAAAGAATTATATCCTCATATATCAAAATGGCAAGTGAATATCAGTTAAAGGCGCTGCTTATAATTATGAACAGCGACGGCATAAGCGACAGCAAGGCCATTGCTAGGGCTTTGGGCTGTACCGCGTCCGACGCAGATGAATTTATGGATTTCTGGGTTGAGGAGGGCGTATTGTCCGCCGACGGTAAAGCGGTAAATCCCTCGCCGCAAAAAGAAATTTCGCCGAAAGCGGAAATTAAGGAAGAGCCCCAACAGGTAAAAGCAACAGTAAAGGCTTTGCCTCTGCCCTCTCTTTCACCGAAGGACATTGTTGAGGTGTGCCGTGACAGTGAGGAGCTTACCGAGCTTCTGCGAAGCGCACAGGAGGTTTTGGGCAGGAGCTTGAGCCACGCAGAACAGGAAATGCTTGTTAATATGGTTACATATTACGGCTTGCCGGCGGCGGTGGTGCTTACCATACTTCATTATTACAAGACGGAAAAAGCAAAGGGCAAGGCAATCGGCACCGCCTACATTAACGCAATGGCTAAAAACTGGGCGGAGGAGGGTATCTGCGATTTGCAGTCCGCCGACGAAAAGCTGAAAACCCTTGAGGTGTCCGACAGACTGTGGGACGAAATTGTAGAATTAACAGGCATCCGCCACAGAAGTCCCACAATAAAGCAACGTGAAACGGTGAAACGCTGGAGCGACGATTTCAGTATGGAAATGATTGCCCTCGCCTGCGATATAATGAAGGAAAACGCAGACCGACCCTCCCTTAATTATATTGACAAGGTGCTGAAAAACTGGAAGAAAAAAGGAATTTCCACTCCTGCCGACGTTAAGGCAGACAACGAAAATCACGAAAAAAGCAAAAAGAAGGACTCCGGCGATATTGAGTCCACCTACGATATTGACGAAATTACAAAGAAAGCAATGTTCAACGAAAATTATGATATTTAGGAGAGATAAAAATGCCTTATCCTAACGAGCTTTACAGAAAAGCGGAAAAAATACTTGAAAAACGGCGTGAGGACTCTGCCCTGCGTGCAGAGGTTCAGCGTGAAAAAATCACTGCCGAGATACCGGAAATAGAGGAAATACAGACTCAGCTTATGAAAATAGGACTTGAGCTGTCAAAAATATTTTTCTATAACGGCGACGCCAAGGAAAAGGTTGCCGAGCTTCAGCAGAAAAGCCAGGCACTGACCGAAAAGCGTGCTCTTGTTTTAAAGAAAAACGGCTACGGCGAAAACGCTATGAGCCAACAGCATATTTGCCCTGCCTGTGAGGACAAGGGCTTTATTCAGGGCAGAATGTGCGCCTGTCACAAGCAGCTTTTAAAGGATTTAATGCGTGACGAGATTAAAAGGCTTGCCCCCATTGACAAGTG
Organism: Eubacterium sp.; assembly: GCA_051881275.1. GTDB lineage: Bacteria > Bacillota > Clostridia > Oscillospirales > Acutalibacteraceae > Eubacterium_R. The sequence continues at coordinate 1,659 of JBJEPO010000054.1, forward strand.
CACCTTTGATAAATTTTCACTTGAATATTATAGCGAGGAGCCTCTTGAAAATTCAATCGTTCCACGTCACAAGGCACAGATAACTCTTGATAACGCCAGAAAATACGCTCAAAGCTTTTCGCTTAAAAGCAAAAATCTACTGTTTATCGGCGGTACGGGGCTGGGCAAAACCCACCTTTCTCTCGCTATTGCAAACGTGGTAATCAACAAGGGCTACTATGTCTGCTACGGCACAAGCCAGAACATCTGCGACGATTTGCAGTCGGAGCAGTTCGGCAGAGGCGAGGACGCCTATTACTCAAAGCGTAAGGTGCTTGACTGCGATTTGCTTATTCTTGACGATTTGGGCACGGAAATTGAAAATCAGTATTCCGTATCCACCCTTTACAACATTATAAACAGCCGAATTTTGTCGGAAAAGCCAACGGTTATCAGCACAAATTACAATTTTGACGTGCTTGAAAAAAAATACGGCAAGCGTATAACAAGCCGTATCAGCGGAGAATATCTCCCTTTCTATCTTTTAGGTAACGATATAAGAAATATGTAAATCAGAAAGTCAAGGCTCCGCTTATATGAACAACAAAAACAATATGCTTACGGGAAATCCGATAAAAAGTATAGCTTTGTTTGCCTTTCCCATAATGCTTTCATCACTTTTGCAGTACAATTATGCATTGGTTGACAATATAATAGTCGGCAGATACGTCAGCACAGACGCCCTTGCCGCCGTGGGAAACGTAGGCTCAATTAACTCCTTTATAATCGGTGCGGCACTGGGACTTACAAGCGGATTTACAATTCCCGTCGCCCACGGCTTCGGCGCAGGTGACGGCAAAAAGGTTGCCCGATATGCAGGAAGCAGTATATCGCTGGCGTTAATTATCGGCATAATAATTACCGTTTGCGCTCACTTTTTGTCAACGCCTCTGCTTAAGCTAATCGGCACTCCCGACAATATAATTGACCTTTCGTCATCCTACGTAAACATACTTTACTATGCGGTGCCCTTTCAGATGCTTTCAAACAATTTTACCGCCATATCAAGAGCAGTAGGCGAAAGCAAAAAGCCTCTATATTATTTTGTTGTAAGCGTTATTGTTAATTTTGCCCTTGATTTGCTTTTTGTAAAGCATTTTAAATGGGGCGTTGAGGGTGCGGCAGGCGCAACGCTGATTTCCCACTTCACCGCCGCCGTCCTTACAGGAATATACATACTTAAATTCAATAAAAACGTAAATATTACATTAAAGGACCTTAAGCCTGCAAGGTCGGTATCCCTTGAACAGATTAAATTAGGTATTCCCGTATCCTTGCAGTTCACAATCACATCAATAGGCTCAATGTGTCTGCAAAGTGCCGTAAACTCCTTCGGTGCAAATGTTATAGCAGGCTTTACCGCCGCCGGCAGAGTTGAAAATCTTACAAACCTGCCTATGTCCGGCTTAGGCGTTGCAACGCAGACCTTTGTAGGGCAGAATTACGGAGCAAAAAATTACAAGCGCATCACCGACTCGGTTAAGAAAATTTTTATACTTGACATCATCGTGTCTGTGGTAATGAGTATAACCCTTGTTTTAATAGGTCCGCCTATGGTAAGGCTGTTTATGAGCGAGAACAACGAGAGCATTATGTACGCCGCAAAGCATTATCTTTGGGCAACGGCAGAATGTTACAGTCTTGTGGCGGTGCTGTTCGTTATGCGAAACACCTTGCAGGGTATGGGCTTTACCTATGCAAACACCGTTGCCGGCGCAGGCGAATTTTTCGGCAGGCTTGCCGTGGCGTTTTTGTTTACTCCGCTTATCGGCTTTAACGCCGTCTGCTATGCCGCTCCTGCCGCCTGGCTTTTAGCCGACATTCCCTTAGTGATTATCTATGTCAAAAAAAGTAAACAGTTTAAAAAAATGATGCTATCATAAGATAACATCATTTTTTTCATCTTCATCGGTTGTAACTGATTCAATTAAATCGGTTACAACCTTATTTAATTGAACGGCATTTTGAGAGGTTATAACGGATTTTCCTGTTTGACCCTCAATGGATTTCCGTGCGTCTCCGGCAACCTTTCCGCCTCTGTTGGCAACATCTCTGTTTTCTTCAAAGGTCTGCGGTTTTTCGGAATGTGAGATTTCCTTTGCCGACGCTTCTGCAAGCATATTTAATACAAGCTCCAGATCGCTCATATTGTCCCGCAGATTTTCTTTTTTCAAGCCTTTGTAATTTTTATACTGCCGTGTACTCATTCCCGACCAGGCTTTTGTTATTTCATCGGTAAGAATTGCGTATTCTCTGCCTTTTTGTACGCCGCGCTTCTGCCATTCGTCAGTCAGCTCGTTTCTTATACGAATAGCCAAAAGTCTTTGATGAATCCAGTCATCGGAATAACCCTTTTTCTGATACGTTTCTACTGCTCTGTCAATGGCAAGCTCCGGGTCAATGGTTTCTTCAATTCTTTCTCTGCCGACCTGTGCAAGCCACATTTTAAACGGCTCTGCTTTTTTTGACGGTATTGACTGAATAATTCTAAGCAGCTGCTCTGTGTCTGCAACATCGGTAAATCTTTTTTTACCATCTGTTGCTGTCATTTTCAACTGGTGACAATTTGTCACCGTTTGATTTCCTTCCTCTATAAGTCGTTGCTTTAATTTATTCCAATATTTTCTTGCCTTTTGAAAATCAGGCTGTTCCGTCAAAATTGATATTACATCAACAACAGAAAAATACCATTCTTCCTTTTCGCTATCCCATGCGGTGCGGATAGGCTTGTCCTCAAAAAGCTGAATATTTTTTTCGTCCATATCGTTCTCCTCTTTTTATGTCACAATGACCTTTATTTTTTTGCTTGCTTTGTCGCCCAAATGATTTTCGGCGGTGATTGTTACGGTGTAGGTGCCCTTTTCCACCTTTTCTTTGCCGAAGGAGGCGGTAAGCTTACAGCTTCTGTTGCCGAAGCCATCCTCCGCCGTTACCGCTTGAGTTTTCAGCAGCTTTTCACAAAGGGTGTCAATTTTTTTATGAGATATCTTTACGGTATCCTTTTTTATTTTAAGCACGGGTCCGTCATAGTCATCACAAAGTATCATCTGCCGTTCAAAATACTTTTTCTCGTAGCCCTTTTTATCAACTCGGTAGCAAAGCCGTTTCCGGCGTATATCGTCGGTGGATTTAATTTCCATATTTACCCATTGGGTTAAATCCTCTCCGTCGTCACCCTGAGCCTTTACGCCCTTCATCAGGTCGGTGCATTTTGAATTATACTTTATTTCACTCTTTTCAAAGGTGATTGTATATGATTTTTCATCGCCTGCTTTTACCTGAACCGGCTGAGAATATACGGTGAGAGCCACAATTACAGCAAACAAAATAAGCCCTGCTAACGCAAGGATGGGTACCATTATTCTGTTAATTTTTACAATCATCGCTCTTTTCATAGTAATATTATCGCATATTATAAATATTTTTTCAACTCTTTTGCCTGTTAAGGTTGAAAAATATATTCAAAGTGCTATAATAATCTGTAAAGAAAAAATAAGGAGATATGCTATATGGAAAAGAAAAATATAGACTGGTCAAATCTGGGCTTTGGTTATATGCCCACTGATAAAAGATTTGTTGCCACATACAAAGACGGCAAATGGGACGACGGTGCTCTTATTGACGACGCCAACGTAACTATGAACGAGTGCGCCTGCGTTTTGCAGTATGCACAGACCTGCTTTGAGGGACTCAAGGCATACACCACCGAGGACGGCAGAACAGTATGCTTCCGCCCTGACCTTAATGCGCAGAGAATGGCAGATTCCTGCAAGGGTCTTGAGATGCCTGCTTTTCCCGAGGATAAATTTATTGAGGCTGTAAAGGCAGTTGTAAAAGCAAACGAGGCGTGGGTTCCCCCTTACGGCAGCGGTGCAACCCTTTATATTCGTCCCTATATGTTCGGTATCAATTCCGTAATCGGCGTTAAGCCTGCCGACGAGTATCAGTTCAGAATGTTCTGTACACCGGTTGGCCCTTATTTCAAGGGCGGTGCAAAGCCTATTACAATCCGTGTATCAGACGTTGACCGTGCCGCTCCGAGAGGAACGGGCAATATTAAAGCCGGTCTTAACTACGCAATGTCACTTCGCAATATTGTTGACGCTCACAACAAGGGCTTTGACGAAAATATGTATCTTGACCCTGCAACACGCTCAAAGGTTGAGGAAACAGGCGGTGCAAACTTCCTGTTTGTAACAAAGGACAACAAGATTGTCACTCCTAAATCCGACTCTATTCTTCCCTCAATCACACGCCGTTCGCTTATGGTTGTTGCCGAGAAATATCTCGGTATGGAGGTTGAGCACAGAGAGGTTACCTTTGAAGAGGTTAAGGATATGGCAGAATGCGGTCTTTGCGGTACTGCCGCCGTTATCTCACCTGTCGGCAAAATTGTTGACCACGGCGAAGAAATCTGCTTCCCCTCAGGTATGGAGGAAATGGGTCCTGTTACAAAGAAGCTTTACGACACTCTTACAGGTATTCAGATGGGCAGAATTGAAGGTCCCGAGGGCTGGATTTGCGAAATTAAATAACAATACATTTATAATAAAGCAGTTCCCGTTTTTTGCGGAGCTGCTTTTGTTTTTACGGCATATTGATTAATTAGTAATAATATGTTAAAATAAAAGGAACTTTGACTGCATTATTCTGTCACGGGGAGGTGACGGGTTGAAAAAGTATAATTATTTTGACGACGATGACAGCCGTGCTGAAAAGAAGAAAATTGATTTTTCCTCGCTTTTCGGCAAGGTTAATACTGCCGTGAAAACGGCGGAGCATAAAATTGACGAGTTTGCCACATCATCAATCGGCGACCTTACACAGTCTAAAAAACGTCTTGTAACCGTTATCTGCGCCCTGGTAAGCCTGCTGATTATCGTCATAGTTATACTTTCCTTTGGTATTCAAATTCACAGCGAAAACAAAAATTCCCGTGACTTCAACGCAAATGCTGCCAAGGTCTGCGCCCAGTATTCAAGCGATTTCGGCTCCTGCTCTTATGAAAGCCTTGTATCAAAATACGATATTAAGGGCAGCAGAATGACCGGCTTCTGCTTTGCAAGGCAAATGGATTTTAACGACGACGGCGTTTCCGAGCTTCTGCTGAGCTACAACGACAGCGGTGTTTATTATACAGAGGTTTGGGGCTTTGATAATGACGGCGAATTTATACCTATGTATCACGGCAAGGCGGCGCAGACGGACGATGTAAACGACGGTGCCTGGATTACCGTTTACCGTAAAAATAATAAGTATTATATCGGCGACCACAACAGCTCCGACATCAAAAAGGTTACTCTGTTGGGTCTTAAGGACAATCAGTTTACAAAAAAATACGAGTGCACCTACGATACCGAAACACGCATTTTCTCCGTTAACGGCAAGGAAAACGAGGAGGATTTTGAGCGCATCAGATTTGCGGTTTTACAGCATAACGAGGCGGAGCACTGCGTTGAAAGACTTACGGATACCATTAACGAGTTCGGCTCTCTTTCGCCGGAGGATATTAATTCAAGCCAAACCGACACCGCCAGAAGAAACAGAGCGTATTACGCCATAATTCAGGATTATAACGAAAAATACGGCTGTGCACAGTATGAATTTAAAAACAATGTTGCAAGCCTCAGCGGTTTGGGTATTGTAAAGCTTATTGACTTTGACGGCGACGGCACAGAGGAGCTATTGCTTATCTACAAGCGTGACATACGTGAGCGGGACGAGGATAAGGAAGGCAACTATATTGCCAAAAAGGTAGGCAAATATTTCTGCGATATTTACACATGGAACGGCGAAAAGGCAACGCTTATTTACGAAAACGAGGGGCTTTCAAACAAGCTTAACAACAAAAACGATATTTACTTTATTACAAAATATCAGAACAATAAATATTATATCTGCTCCAACACCTTTAACAAGGAGAATTACGGCGCTCACGTAACCGCCACCTCAAAAATAGCAAAGTACAACGGCAAGGAGTTTAAAACCTCCTTCAAGGCGTCCTACGAAACCCAATGGGGCTACACCCGTTATTATATTAATGACAGCTCCGTTTACAAAAACACCTTTGACAGCGAGGCATACAAGGTGCCGTTCTTTGACGGCTCAAATAATTATGACGATGATATTTTCAATGTTATATACGTGTCAAAAAAAGGACTTGGCTCTACTGAGATGGAAAAGCAGATAGAAAGCACCGTATCCACAATCAAAAAAATCAACGGCAACTATGTGCCCGAGGACCACGAATAAAGAACAAAAACCGCCCGAAAGCATAAGCTTTTAGGCGGTTACTTTTTTATGGATTATATTATATTATTTTACAATAGTACCCATTGTGTTGGGAGCCATACCTGCGGCGTTTGCCTCGTCTATATCAATGTGCATAGCGAGAGCGTAGCTGTCGGAAACTCTTACTACAACATCGCCGAAGGTAAGATTTCTGCCGTTTGAGGTGGGAATTTCAACTGAAACGATTTCGCCGTTTTCAAGTCCCATTTCCTCTGCGTCCTTTGTGGTTGCGTGAATGTGGCGCTTTGCCGCAATAACGCCCTTTGTAAGCTCAACCTCACCGGCAGGACCTACAAGCTTGCAGGTGCCGGAGCCTTCAAGGTCGCCGGACTCTCTTACGGGAGCGGTAACGCCGATTGAGCGTGCGTCTGTAAGAGAAAGCTCAACCTGTGTTTCCTTTCTTACAGGACCGAGAATTGACACAGCCGGAAATTCGCTTTTTGCGCCGATTACCTTAACTCTTTCCTCGCAGGCATACTGACCCGGCTGAGAGAGCATTTTTTTAACGGTAAGCTCATAACCCTTGCCGAAAAGTGTTTCCAGGTCCTCCTGTGAAACGTGAACGTGACGAGCGGAAATTTCCACTACTACCTGATTTGCCATAATTATTCCTCCGTTTTTGGATTATTATTTATTTCTTTGATATTTTATACCTATTTGCGTTGTTTTTCAACTATAAATTTGATATTATATAGGTAATGTTTTTTAGGAGTGATAAATTTGACACTTGATGAATTGCAAAAGCAGTGTGAGGGCTGTACAAAATGCGCCCTTTGCGAAGGACGGACAAACCTTGTGTTCGGCACGGGAAAAAAGGATGCGGACATAATGCTAATCGGCGAGGGTCCCGGCGAAAACGAGGATTTACAGGGCATGCCCTTTGTGGGCAGGTCGGGCAAGCTGCTGGACAAATTTCTTGAAAGCGTGGATTTAAGCCGAGAAAAAAATGTATATATAGCAAATATGGTAAAATGCCGTCCTCCTCATAACCGTGACCCTAAGCCCGAGGAGCAGGATATGTGCATTAACTGGCTGAGACAGCAGTTTAAAATTATAAGACCTAAAATTATTGTTTGCGTAGGCAGAATTTCCGCCCAAAAGCTTATATCACCCGATTTCAGAGTAACAAAACAGCACGGCGAATTTATTGAAAAAAACGGCGTGCTTATGATGGGTACATTTCATCCGGCGGCAATACTGCGCAATCCCAATAATAAGGAGCTTGCCTTTGCCGACTGGCTGAAGGTACGTGACAAAATCAACGAGCTTGGAATAGAAATATGAAGCATAACAAGGCTCCCAAAGGAAAGGGAGCCTTGTTATTAAGTGAATAGAGAAAAGAGAAAAGTGAAAAGAATACGGCCTGCGGCAGCATAATATAAATATTTTTAATTGTGTGCTTTCTACATACAAAACTTATGGTTGCCGATTACCTTTATTACCGGTCGTGAATGCATAAATGCGTCGTTGGTTTTTGATGCGTTGAAGTAATAAATTGCACCGCCGGTAGGGTCCCAGCCGTTGAGGGCGTCCCGGGCGGCTCTTTTTGATGACTCGGCAACCTCTGCGTACCAGTTTGAATCATTTACGCAGGAAAAGGCGCCCTGCTGATAAACCACACCGCTTAAGGTGTCGGGAAAAGAGGGATGTGCCACACGGTTAAGAATTACGGCACCTACCGCAACCTGACCCTCGTAGCTTTCTCCTCTTGCCTCCGCAGATATTACCTTTGCAAGAAGCTCTACATCTGCGTCACTGTATGTTGTGCCCGAGGAGGAGGATGAGGAGGAACCGCTGCCTAAGCCGAGATACAACAGCGTTGTTTTACCGCACACACCGTCGGCAGTTATTCCGCAGCTTCGCTGAAACGCCGTAACCGCCGATTTCGTCTGTGAGCCGTAAACTCCGTCAACGGAGCCGTTGTAATATCCCAAATCCTTAAGCTTTTGCTGGATATTTTTTACCTCTGTGCCGGTGGAGCCTAATTTTGAAAGAGCGTAGGTGCTTTCCTCTTTAAATACAACGTCGTAAACTGCAAAGGACGCACCGCCGAGTCCTGCAATAATAAGCAGTACGATTACAACGTCAAAAATTTTTCTTTTTGTCATATATATCACCACTTTTATTATTTATTCCTATTATTTACCTAACCTATAAAATTATTCAGTATGAACGTCAATGCCGCCCCTGCGCCCAATCCCAGCGCAATCTGTGACAGGGTTTTTGACAACTGCTTTAGCGTCATTTTTGTTTTTGGCGGTTTTTTCACTGAAAGAGACAGCTTGCGTGCTTCTTTTTGAAGAGTCTCGGGATTTTTATTCTGCGCCTCGGGGCGTACAAAGAAAATTATTTTTTCAAAATATGGGGATTCTGTGTTGGTCACTTCTAAAATTTGTTTGTTGACTCCTTTAATCATAAAAAATCATCCTTTTCCTGCAAATTATACAATTAGTGTTAGAATTTTGTTAAAAATTTATTCAGATAAATCCCTGTCGTTTTTTGTTTAAAATATGCATAAAATTTTACTTGACAAATGTTTTTATAACGTATTGTATATTCAACTTTCGCCCATTAGGATTGTGGAAAACCTTGTGGAAATTGTTTAAAACTTACCCCAAAACCCCATTTTACAGGGCTTTTTTACTGTTGAAAACACCAAAACCCACCCCTTTGCAGTGAGTTTTCAACACTTTACACATAGTTTTCAACATCTGCTAAACATTACAATTTAATGAAAAATTTTTGTGTATTTTGCTATTTTTAACTTTAACACTTGACACAAACGTGATATAATTTTCATATACAAAATGTGATATTATGAGGTAAATGAAATGCACTCAAAAACAGTTGGCGGTGATATTGAGGTAACCGGCGTTGAATGTCTTGATTTAGACCTTACCCTTGACTGCGGTCAGGCGTTCAGGTGGAAAAGAAACGACGATGGCTCATACAGCGGTGTTGCCGGAGGTTATTTTCTCAACATATATAAAAAGGGTAATAAATTTATATTTAAAAATACCACTAAAGACAGCTTTGATAATTTTTGGGTAAATTATTTTGATTTAAACAAGGATTACAAAAAAATCTGCGAAACACTAAAACAAGATAAGCTGCTCAGCTCCACCATTGACGAATACTACGGCATAAGAATACTTAATCAGGAGCCTTGGGAGGCACTTTGCTCCTTTGTAATCAGCCAGCAAAACAATATTAAGCGTATTAAGCTAATCATTGAACGGCTTTGCAGTACATACGGCGAGGATTTAGGCGGCGGAAATTACACATTTCCCTCGGCAGAAAGGCTTTCCCGGCTTACTGTGAAGGATTTTGAGGCGCTGGGCACTGGTTACAGGGCAAAATACCTTGAAAAGCTTGCCAAGGATGTTGCGTCCGGTGAAATTGATTTGCAGAAAATCAAATCACTTGATTTGGAGGATGCACGCCGTGAGCTGCTTAAAATTTACGGCGTAGGCGTTAAGGTTGCCAACTGCGCTTTACTGTTCGGCTTTGGCTTTTACAGCGCATTTCCTGTTGACGTATGGATGAAAAGGGTTATGGAATATTACCCCGACGGTCTGCCCGAATGCTTTAAGGGCATTGAGGGCGTTGCCCAGCAGTATCTTTTCCACTGGGCAAGAAATAATTTATAATAAAGGATTTTTTATGCAGAAGCTTTTTATTGACTACACGCCGAATGAAACGGTTATACTTGAGGGCGAGCAGGCACGCCACATTGCAAAAAGCCTTAGAATGAAAACAGGCGAAATGCTGACTGTATGCGACGAGAGCGGTTATGATTACGGCTGTATAATTGACGAAATTACAAAGGATACGGTAAGGCTTAAGGTTTGCTACCGTCAGGCAAGCAAGTCCGAGCCGGACTGCAGGGTAACAATTTATCAGGGCGTGCCCAAAGGCTCTAAAACAGAGGATATTATACAAAAATGCGTGGAGCTGGGCGTTACGAGAATTGTACCTGTGCTGACTGCCCGATGCGTCAGCAGACCCGACGAGAAGCAGGCTCAAAGGAAAAATCAGCGTTACGCAAAAATTGCCCTTGAAGCCGCTCAGCAAAGCGGACGGGGAATTGTTCCGAAAATAGATAATATGACCTCCTTTCAGCAGGCATTAAAAGAGGATGATTCCGATTTAAAAATAATTTTTTACGAGGGCGGCGGCAGTCCTCTTACCGAAATAGTTGACAAAAGCTGCAAAAGCGTGTCGGTATATATAGGTCCCGAGGGCGGTTTTGAAAAGGAAGAGGTTGAGCTTGCCCTGTCCCGAGGAGCAAAAAAAGCCACGCTGGGACCCAGAATACTGCGAACACAGACTGCGCCGGTGGCGGCATTAACATCAATTATGCTTTTAACCGGCAATCTTGAATAAGCAAGTGAGATAAAAGGAAAGGTTTTGTATGGTAAAAAAGAGAATTGTATGGGTTGACAATGTAAAAATTATCGCCATAGCCTTGGTTGTGCTGGGACATTTAATACAAAGCTTTGTAAAAAGCGGTATTGTTCCCGCCGGCAACGCCGTTGACTGCTTTATAGAACTGATTTACTGCTTTCACGTTCCGCTGTTTTTTATCTGCTCGGGTTTTTTGTATCAGCAATACACAAAAACAGACACCTTTAAAGCATATTCAAAAAATATTTTGAAGAAATTTATTGCTTTGGGTGTGCCCTATTTTGTTTTTTCAACAATTACCTACTTTATTAAAGTGTTTTTGGAGGACAGCGTTAACTCACAGAACGAAACGTCTTTATTGGGCACGCTTTTTGTAAGTCCCGCCACGCCATATTGGTTTTTGTATGCACTTTTTTTGTTTTTTATAATAAATCCCGTTATAAAGAAAAAAAGCGATGCAATAATAAGATTAAGCGTATGCACCGTGCTTTTTATTGTGTTTAATTTTATGTCCCACATCAACATACCGTTTCTTTTAACGCTTGTTACTTATATTTTTCACCACATGCTTTGGTTTGTGGCAGGAATGGCGGTTTCATATTTTGATTTAACAAAAAAATTTAAAAAATATCAGGGCGTTTATTTTATAGTATTTCTGATTTTGGGAATAATTATTTATAACTTCACCGATTTCTTTATTCATTTTAAACTGCTTTTAGGCGTGCTTGCCTGCGCAGGTATAATCGGCTTTGTGGGCTCACTGTGCGACGAAAAGCCACAGGGTAAAATTTCAAAATTTTTGTCAAAATATACTATGCCCGTATTTTTAATGCACACCTTGGCGGCGGCAGGAATACGTGTAATTCTGTTTAAGCTGGGCATTGACAATGCATTAATACATATTATCTGCGGCGGTGCGGGCACATTTGTCCTGCCTGTTATTGCGGCAATGATTATGGAAAAAATCAAGCTGGATATTTTGTACAATCCCACAAAATATATCAAAATAAAATAGCATAATTTTTCGCCTTTATTGATGTGACGAAAACACATAATAATACTGCACCGAATGTGCAGGAGGCAAAAAATATGAACGCAAAAACAACAAAAACCGTTATGAAATGTATCGGTGCGGCTATGGGCGTAGGCTCTGCCGCAATGATGATGGCGTCGGCAAAGGGCGGCTCTATGTCCACCAAAAAAGCCATTAAAAAAACCGCCAATAAAATCGCAAACGTAGTTGACACAGTCAGCGCATTTATGTAACAGCAAACAAAAGGGCTGTCTCACTGAGGTGAGACAGCCCTTTTGTTTTAATCTGTAAGCTTTGGCTTTTTGCTTAACGAGTCTAATTTTTCTACATTTTTATCTTTGCAAAGTACACTTAACTGTGATTTTGCAAGTCTGTTTAATTGTTCCAGTCTTTGACTTTGCGGAACGCCCTGCTCTATCAATATCGCATTTGTACTTTCCATATTTGCCAAAACTAATAATTGTTCTATTGTCGCATAATCTCTTATATTTCCTTTTTTATCCGGATTTAGAGTTCTCCACTGGGAAGCAGTCATATTAAATAATGCGATATTTAAAACATCTGCTTCATCAGCATATACAAATCCCTGCTGTGCCGTTGTTAAGGATTTTGGAATTAAATTATATTTAATAGCGTCAGTATGGATTTTATAATTTGTTTTTGTAATAATTCTTCTGACATCCCATTCCAAAGCCAACTTGTGACTTTCGTCTTGCTTCAGCCGTTGATAATCTTTAATTATGTATAATTTAAATTCAGGAGAAACCCAAGACGCAAATTCAAATGCAATATCCTTATGGGCAAAAGTACCTCCGCCGTGTCTGCCGGATTTTGACTTAATTCCAATAGCGTTTGTGCTTTTTATCCATTTTTGAGGTGTTAATACAAATGCATTTGAGCCTGCTTCATTTTTAAACTGGTCGAATTCGACCAGTTTAAAATCAGGGTTGTTCATTTGCTCCCATAAGCCTAAAAATTCAATGGTGCTTTTTACTCTTAGCCAGTTTTTAACAACATCCGCAGGAAATTCAGGATTTTTATATCTTGCTATATCCGTGAGAGAAATATAATCCTCTGTATTCGGTTTGCTGATAACCGTAATATCCACATTATTGGCTGTAATTTTACTTTCCACCTAACAACACTCCTCTGTTTAACCGTAAATTAATTATACAATACATTTTTAAAAAAATCTATATATAAAAAGAGAACAGTTTTTACTGTCCTCTTTTACTATGATAAAAGTCTAATCTATACAATAATTTATTCCTTTATTTTTTCAACGTACTGACCTTCTATGTCGTCAATATATTTTTTAAAATCAATGCCGAAGGCGACGCCGTCGGTAAAAATGTCAAGCATAGGCTCCAGCACAAAGCGGCGCTCACTGTATCGGGGGTGCGGCACGGTAAGATTTTCGCTTTCAATTTGCATATTCTGTGCAAAAATTATATCAAGGTCAAGTATTCTCGGTCCGTCCTTGATGCCCCTTATTCTGCCGAAGCCCGATTCTATACCCATACAGATACCCAGCATTTCGTGGGGATTAAACTGTGATTTTACAAGCAGTACGGCGTTATAAAAATCGTCCTGACGGGCATATCCCACCGGCTCGGTCTGATAAATCGCAGAGGAGGAAATAACATCCGTATAAGGCAGATTGTTTAATGCGTCAATTGCTTTTTCTATATTCTTTTTTCGGTCACCCATATTGGTGCCGACGCTTAACACATAATACATATTTTACCTCTCTCTAATTATTGAAACCGCCATATAGTCAAATTCGGCGTTAACGGGAGCCTGCGGCTTTTTAAGAGTTATGTCAACACGGAATATCTCCTCAAAGCTGTCAAGCACTGCGTCCGCTGTAACCTGCGCCGCTTTTTCTATTAGATTATATTTTTCAGCGGTAAACGCCTTTGTTATAACCTTTACCACCTTTGCGTAGCTTACCGTATCGTCAATGGAATCATTGTGGCACGCCTTTGCTATATTGACATAATAGTCCAAATCTATATAAAAATCCTGTCCGTTTTCCTTTTCCTCGGGATTTACGCCGTGATATGCGAAAATTTTTAAATTTTTAATTGTTATCTTGTCCATTTAAGCAACTCCTGAGCCGTTAAAATGCCCTGTTTTTCGTTTTTTACATCGTGAATACGAATTATATCCGCTCCGCCTAAAATAGCCGTTGTATCCGCCGCAATGTTGCCGTAAACACGCTGAGCAGGGTCGCTCTGACCGCTGGATGCGCCGATTACCCTTTTTCTGCTGGTGCCAAGCAAAAGCGGATACCCCTGAATTTTATAATCGGGAATATTTGCAATAAGCTGAAGATTCTGTTCGTAATCCTTGCCGAAGCCTATTCCCATATCAAGACAAAGCTGATTTGACTCAATTCCGAAGCTTTTGCATTTTTCGGTAATATCCTCAAAAAATTTCTTTACCTCTTTACAGCCTCCGCTTCCGTTGTGCATAATCACCCAGCCGCAGCCGGTATCCTTTACAATCTGTGCCATATCCTCGTTGAACACACCGCTGACATCATTGATTATATCCGCACCGGCGTCTATTGCTTTCTGCGCCACTTGGGGAAAATATGTGTCAACGGAAATGGGAACGTCCGTCCTTTCTCTCACACGGGGCAAAACCTTTTCAAGCCTTGACCATTCCTCCTCGGGCGAAATTTCCGTATAACCGGGACGTGTTGACTGTGCGCCGAAATCAAGAATATCCGCACCGTCATCAACAAGCTGTAACGCATGATTTACCGCATTATCGGCACCGTACCATTTTCCGCCGTCGGAAAAGGAATCCGGCGTTACGTTAACAATGCCCATAACAAGAATTTTTGAGCCGTATTCAATATTTTTATCCTTACATTTCCAAATCATAGCGCACCTTATTTATCAAGCAATGCAAGAACCTCCGCTCTTGTTCTTGCGTCTGTTTTCATACATCCTCTAAGTGCCGAGGTCTGCGTTTTTGAGCCGGATGCCTTCGCACCTCTTATTGACATACACATATGCTCTGCCTCAATAATAACAGCCACTCCCTTAGGCTTAAGATTATCATTGAGAAAATCCGCAATATCGTGGGTAAGTCTTTCCTGCACCTGAGGTTTTTTTGCAAAATTATCAACTATTCTTGCAAATTTTGAAAGACCGATTATTTTATTGTCATTCGGTATATAGGCAATATGAGCCTTGCCCACAAAGGGCAATAAATGATGCTCACACATTGAGGCAAAGGGTATATCCCTAACAATTACCATTTCATCATTTGATTTTTCATCAAATAGCTTTAAATGCTGTTTTGGGTCCTCGTGAAGTCCGGCAAACATTTCCTCATACATATTTGCAACACGCTTTGGAGTTTCAATTAAACCGGGACGTGACGGGTCCTCGCCTACCGCCACAAGAATATCCTTTACCGCCTTCATTATTTTTTCTTTATCTACATTGCTCATAATTTTCTCCGTTAGGGTAACGGTAATAATCCGAACCACGGTTTATCGTGGCAGATTTACCCTTACTCTTCGTTAAAATACTCGGCATACGGCAAGTATGCCTGTGTTTTGTGC
>JBJEPO010000055.1:0-16837 GCA_051881275.1 Eubacterium sp.
GGTGCAATACGTGCCTTCAGAACTCACAAAAATGAGTATTATAAATTGGGAGATACCTGCCGTGACGGCGATATGCTGGAGGAGCCTCCCTCAATTCCCGATATTAACAACGGCGAATTTGACGCACTGTCCGAAAAGGGCGATGTTATGGCTGTTTATGTGGGCCACGACCATAAAAACAGCTTTGTGGGCAGATATAAAAATGTGGATTTGGGATTTACACAGTCTTCGGGATTTAATGTTTACGGTAACCGTACAAAACGAGGTGTAAGGTGCTTTATACTTGATGAAAGCAAACCGGACACCTACGAAACATATACACGCACCTATGGCGAGCTTGTGGGAAGCAAGGTCAGCAGACCTGCCTTTGATTATATTTCAAGCAAAGCACCTGCAACGGTGGACGCCGCCATTCCTATGATTATTAAAGCGGTGGGCGTTATTGCGGTGATAGCCGCCGTTATTGTACTGCTTGCAAAGCTTCTTTAGTTATTATCGTTACCCTAGTCTTATTGAATTATTTTTATTAAAGATTTATAATGTATCTATGCAACAGGCTAAGAAGAAAAATACAATAAGAAAAATTGAATATAAAAACAAGGAATCTCTTTTCCTTATAATAAGAGGACTTGAGGTTGGCATTGTGGCAGGTCTTGTCTGCGTTTTGTACAGGTATCTGCTGTCCTTTGCGGAAGCCTATCTTTACAGGGTGATAGATTGGACAGGCGGTATTGCGCTCAGAACAGTGCTGTGGCTTTTGATTTTGGCGGCTTTGGGAGTGTTTGTTGCCTTCGTCAACAGGTGGGAGCCTATGGCGGCAGGCTCGGGCATACCGCAGATAAACAGTGAAATTAAGGGAAGATTAAGCCCCGACTGGCGCAGAGTTATAGCCGCTAAGCTTGTGGGCGGAACAACCTCCGTGTTTGCCGGCTTGTCACTGGGCAGAGAGGGACCCAGCGTTCAGCTGGGCGGTATGGCGGCAAAGGGTGTTGCAAAAATCACAAAGGCAGACAAAACCACGGAGCTTCGTATGATTAGCTGCGGAGCAGGAGCAGGTATGGCGGCGGCGTTTAACGCTCCTCTTGCGGGCATTATGTTCGTGCTGGAGGAAATACACCATTCCTTTGACAAAAATATTCTCTGTATGGGTATTGTTTCAACCGTAACCGCCGATTATATCTCAAAGCTGTTTTTCGGACAGAATACGGTGTTCAACTACGATACGGTTAATTTCCCATTGCAAAAATACTGGCTGCTTATTCTGCTGGGAATAATTCTCGGCGTAAGCGGCTCCTGCTATACCTTTATAATGATAAAGGCGCAGGATTTGTACAAAAGCATTAAGAAAATTTCTAATTATGTAAAAATGCCGGTGATTTTTGTTTTAAGCGGTGTTGTAGGGCTTTATATACCGCAAATCCTCTGCGGCGGTCACAGCATGGTGGAATATCTGCTTAAAGAGCATCCCACCGTCAGCATTATGTTTTTTCTGCTGGTGGCAAAATTTTTGTTCGGTGCCGTAAGCTTTGCATCGGGCGCACCGGGCGGAACCCTCTATCCTCTTTGTATTCTGGGTACGTATCTGGGTGCGGTTTTCGGCAACACAGCCGTGGATTTGTTAAACCTTGAAGCCGATATGTGGCAGGAATTTGTTGTAATCGGTATGGCAGGATTTTTCGCCTCCACCGTTAAAAGTCCCATTACAGGAATTGTTCTCGTGTTTGAGCTTACAGGTAATATGAGCAATCTGCTTCCCTTGGCAACGGTTTCTCTCATAAGCTACGCCGTGTCAAATCTTATCGGCTCACAGCCTATTTACGAGGCGTTGTCATCAAGAATAACCGTTCCTGCCGACGACAGACCTAAGTTCAGTCCCAAGGCGGAGAAGATAATTAAATCTTATGTTGTGCAGGTAGGCTCGCCTCTTGCAGGAAAGAAAATTAAGGAAATTGAATGGGGCAGGCATTGCCTTATTGTCACTGTTGAAAGAGGAGAGGAAAGTATAACTCCCAACGGTGACGTGGTGCTTCAGGCAGGTGATGAGGTTGTGTTCCTTGTCAGTCAGCGAAAATATGCAGGCAATATCAATAACCTTGAAAGATTATTTAATAAGTGAGGTTGTTTTATGGAAAGAAAATGGTTTAAGGGCGACACTCATCTTCATACAACAAATTCCGATGGTGTTCTTCATCAGTATGAGCTGATTGACAGATGCAAAAAATTAGGTCTTGATTACATAATTATTACCGACCATAATTTTAATACCGTTGAGGAAAGCTATTCCAGCGATGGACTTACCGTTATTCAGGGTCAGGAAATAACCGGCGAAAACGGTCATGTTAATATTTGGGGCAAAAAGGTTCCCTTTGAGCCGCCTTATGACTTAAGCGATATTGACGCTTATAAGAAAATTACGAAAGCCTCCAAGAAAAAGGGCGCAGTTGTCAGCGTTAATCATCCATTTTGCTCAAACTGCGGCTTTCGTATGGATATTGATGATTTTCCTATGGACTGTGTTGAGGTGTGGAATACAATCCAGCATTCCGACAATGTTAAAAATATGAAATGGTGGACGGGCAAGCTTTTACAGGGCATAAAAATCGGAGCCGTAGGCGGTTCCGATTACCACAGAAATTATGCTGGAGTTGACATTCTTGCTGTTCCCACCACCATTACCCATGCAAAAAGCAATTCGCCCGACGATATTCTTCAGGCTCTTGCCGAGGGAAGAAGCGTTATTACAAACCGTCCCGATTCCTCTATGATTTATCTTGAATGTGAGGGTGCACAGTTAGGTGATACCGTTAGTCTAAAGGACGGCTTAACCGGTAAATGCAGGGTAACAAAGCTTATGCCCGGCTTTGAGCTTAAAATTTACAACAATGACAAGGTGATTTACCGCCATAAAGCGTTGGGATATGAAAAAGAGTATACAACTCATTTCGGCGTTCGTGAAAAAGGCTTTATCCGTGCGGAAATTGATTACAATATGACTCCGGGATTTAAAAAGGTGTTCAGCTTTGCCGAAAGGACCTTTCTTAATACCGACTGCGGAGAGGTGCCCGAATTTTTCTGGGCGTTTACAAATCCCATTTGGATTGATTAATACACATAATTTAACGGCACAGGATTTTTCCTGTGCCGTTAGTGTTATTTTGATGTTATTCTTATCAGCTTTACTCCGTGGGCAGGCAGTTCAGCCACCACAAAGTTTTCTATATCATAATAGGTTTCCTTTTTCCAAATATCATAAACGGTGTAGGGCGTGTCGGCTATTGCCACGGAACGCAGGTCAAAGGTGAACACTCTCTTTTTGTCGTCGGTGTTGAATATGGCAATGTATTTACATTCCTTGCCGTTGGCGCTCCAGATGATTGTGCCCTTGCCGTTTCTCTCTTTTCTGAAAATCTGCCTTGCGCCGTAGGAGGTGCGGTGCATTTCCAAAAATGCTTTGTTAGTCAGCAGATTAAGTGTAAATTTATCACATTCCGGCAGATTACCGCCAATCATAAGGGGACTTTTGAATATTCCCCACAGGGTCATCATGGTTTTCTGCTCGCTGTGGGTGAATTGAGTCATACGGTCCTGAGGTCCGTTACAGCTGCCGTTTTTGCACAGCTTTCCCACGGGGAGCATATCACAGTCGGGCCAGTTGCCGGGACGTGATACGCCCTGCCACTGCTCGCATTTGTCAAACATTGCATAAAGACTGCTCCAGTTGTCCCAAAAATCACCTGTAAGCCTCCACATATTTGCGTTTTGCTTCAGGTGCTCAGCCTTGCTTCTCAAAGCAGGACCGGGGGACAGAGAAAGCACAATATCCCTGCCGCAGTTGTCAATGGCTTTTCTTATCATCTCTATTTCGTAAGCCGCGGAGTATGGATTGTCGTGCTTGCTGTATTCCGTAATACATATATCGTCGCATTTGATGAAGTCAACGCCCCACTGAGCATACAAATCAATTATACTGTTGTAATACTGCTGAGCCTCGGGGGTGTTTTTTACACCGTACATATCCGTGTTCCAGGAGCATATTGAGTTTGTGTGGGCAATGTCCTTGCACCTTGCGTCACAGCCTGCGATTTTACAGTTTCGTGTTACTGCCTGGCGGGGTACACCTCTCATAATATGTATGCCGAATTTAAGACCTAAGGAATGAACATAATCTGCAATAGGCTTAAATCCTTTGCCTTCGGCGGCAGAGGGAAAACGCTTGGGCGACGGCATAAGTCTGCCGTGCTTGTCCATTTCAAGCCTTGCAAAAGGATTGTAGTCGTAGCCCTTTGCCTTTGGCTCGTACCATTGAATGTCGCAGACAACATATTCCCAGCCAAACTCCTTAAGATGCTCGGCCATATAATCTGCGTTTTCCTTTAACTGTTCTTCCGTAATGCCGGGTCCAAAACAATCCCAACTGTTCCATCCCATCGGCGGAGTCTTTGCAAATGTTCTGTATTTAAGCATATTTTTCTACCTTTCAATAGTTTCTTTTCTAGGCAAATCAGCCAATTTAAACCACGGTTCGGATTACTCTTTATTGCCTAAGAACAAATACAAGCCAGCCCTTCTCCTCAAAGCGCTGAACTACTTTAAAGCCGTTTTGTGCAAATGACATCAGCACCTCGTCCTCTCGGGATTCAATAATTCCTCCGGTTATGTAAATGCCGTCGTCACTTAAAAATTTATTTACCTGTGTGTTAAACTGAATAATTATATCTGCAACAATGTTTGCAACTATTACATTGTATTTTCCGCTTACCTTGTCGGATAAATTGCCTTGTACTGCGTCAAAAACAGGGGGTTCAAATCCGTTTTTCTTTGCGTTGTCAAGGGCGGTTTTAACCGCAAGAGCGTCTATATCAACACCGAATGCGCTTTTTGCACCCAGCAAAAGACTTGCTATTGATAAAATTCCGCTACCGCAGCCGATATCAAGCACCTTTGAGTCCTTATTTATGTATTTTTCAAGGGTTTCAAGGCATAGCTTGGTGGTTGGATGTGAACCTGTGCCGAAGGCAAGCCCCGGTTCAATATCAAGCACCTTTCTGCCGTTTGATTTGTATTCTTCCTCCCATACCGGACGTATCAACAGCTTTTCTCCCACAGGCATCGGGTGAAAATACTGCTTCCAGTTATTCTGCCAATCCTCTGCATCGCAGGTGTTAAGGGATATTTCATATTTTATCCCGGCATGGTTCAGCCTGTCCTCAAGAAAGGACACCGCCTCACCGGGATTTTCATAAGCATTGATGTAAATGTGGATTATGCCTTTGGTTCTGTCCTTTTTCAGCAGGCTTTCTTCAATTAAATCAATGTGAGCAATCTCCATTGTCTCCTGCTCAAGTGCTGAATAATCCTCTATATATATTCCGTAGGGCACGGTCATATTTGCTATGTTGGCGGAGGTGTCAAGGTCTTTAACATCTACGCTGACGGCAATTTCCGTCCATTTATCCTGTTCTTCACCCATTATTTATCTTCCTCGGCTGTAAAATTTACTTTGTGTTCGGTGCCCGACAAGCCGTGGTTGTAAAGCTTGCGGTTGTCTAATGCCCATTGGCGGTCGGTGAATTTATGCACCTCAACCTTGCTTACTGCGTTGTTTATTTCGTAAATCGTGGCGTCAAGGGAGTCAAGACAGGATAATATTTCCGCCTCAAGAAACATTGGTCTTACCGCCGCACCGTAGTCCGGCTCTCCGTGGTGGGAAAGTATCATGTGCTCAAGCAGAGCTACAACCTCGCTGTCAATTCCCAGCTCCCTGGCGGTGTCGTTAACATACATCGCACCCTTTACAAGATGGCCTATTAACTGACCGTCGTTGGTGTAAGCCTTTGCGAGTCCTGTTGATGATGTTTCAAGCTCCCAGGTTTTTGCAACATCGTGGAGAATTACGCCCGAAAGCAGTAAATCTCTGTTGACATTGGGGTATATTTTGCATATCTCCTCCGCCATTCTGACAATACTCATCGTATGGTACATCAAACCGCCTACCATAGCGTGATGAAGTCTTAATGCGGCAGGGTATTTTATAAGAGCGTCCTTGTGCTCGCCGATAATTTTTAAAACAATTTTCTTTAAATCCTCGTTTTCAAAGGCGTTAACCCTATTAACAATCATATCATATAACTGTTGTCCTCCTATGTCGGAAGATGGCACCAGGTCGCTTAAATTATAATCATCTTGGTCGTTAACAGGGCGCATCTGAGAAATTCTGAACTGCTCTTTGCCGTTGTATTCCTCTTTTGTGCCCCTTACCTTTACTATCATATCCTGCTGATAAATACCGCTTTGTGTAAAATTCCAAAGCTTTGCAGGTGTTTCGCCCTCTTTGTCCGCAAGAATAACGTCAAGATAGGCGGAGCCGTTTTTTGCTGTTTTTTCCTCACATTTTTTCAGCAGTGCAAATCCGTCGCACATACCGTTTGACAGTTCTTTAAATTTCATATTTCGCTCCTTATAATCGTCTATTCTCAATTATACATTAAAATAAAAATTTATTCAATTACTATTTTATAATTAATTATAATTAACACAACATTTACACTTGTGTCCTTGACAATTAAAAATGATATGATATTATATTTAATATATTTATTATGGAGTGATATGCAATGAGGGATATTGACAATCTCTGCGCTAACTGCTTTAGCGAGCTTACACAGGGCAGTGTTTGCGAGCAGTGCGGCTTTGATAATGATAAAAATAACGAGCCTATGTATCTGGGTATAAAAACAATTATTGCAGGCAAATATGTTATAGGCACCGTTGTAAAGCACGAAAGCGACGCCGTAACCTATATGGGCTATGACGCTCAGCTTGGCAAGCCTATTACAATACGTGAGTATTATCCGAAGGGTCTTGCAGTAAGGCTGGAGGGCACAAAGGATATCCATGTGCGCCCCAAGTTTGCCGAGTCCTATGAATATTATAAAAAGTCATTTTACAGACTTTGGACAACTCTTGAAAAAATGCATAATCTGTCTGCGGTTGTGCCTGTTTACGATGTTGTTGAGGAAAACAATACAGTATATGCAGTAATTGAGTATATGGAGTCCGTTCCTCTCAGAGAGTATTTGCTCCATAACGAGAACGGCTATATCCTGTGGGACGATGCAAGAGTTATCTTTATGCCTGTTCTCACCACTATTGAGGCACTCCACGAAAACAAGATTATTCACGGCTCAATTACTCCCGATAATCTTGTGCTTTGCCGTGACGGCAAGGTTCGTCTCAGCGAGTTTACAATTACCGAGGCGTCGGACGCCGCTACTGAGCTTGAATTTAATGTTAACGACGGCTATACTGCTCTTGAGCAGTACGAAAACAGCCATAAAATCTGTCCTGCAACAGATATATATTCATTCAGTGCCTGTATTTACAGAGCGTTGGTAGGCACAAATCCGCCGCCTGCCCCTGCAAGAGAGGCAAACGACAAGCTGATGATACCAAACAGCATTGCCGAGTCAATTCCCATGCACGTTATAAAGGCAATGGGCAGCGGACTTCAGATTTATCCCGAAAAGAGAATTAAATCAATCACCGAGTTCAGAGAGCTTCTTGATGCGGCTCCGGCAGTTCAGGCAAAGGCGGCCTCCGCCGTGCAGGCTGATGAGGAGGAAAACAGCGAAACACGCTATCCCGATTACGACGAGCTTTACAACAAGAAGGAAAAGAAATCCAAAAAGGCAATAATTGCCCTTGTGGTACTGCTTGTAATTGCCATTGCGGCAGGTATTTGGGTTGTTAAATTTTCCGGTCTTGTGCCCACTCAGGGCGAAACAACCACCGAGCTTACCACCTTGGCAACATACACCGTGCCTAATTTTGTAGGTAATGGCTACACTCAAAGCGATATACAAAATAACGGCGCATGGAACGAAAGATTTACAATCAAATTTGTAAGCGAGTATTCCGCAGACGCCGAGGAGGGCGAAATCTTCAAGCAAAGCGTTGCGGCAGGCGAAACGGTTAAGGAGGGCTCCCAGATTATCCTTACCATAAGCAAGGGAATACAGACTCAAACCCTTCCCGACGTGGGCACTCTTACCCTTGAAGAAGCCACTAAAAAGCTTGAAGAAATGGGCTTTAAGGTTTCAAGCGTTGAGGTTTACAATGACGGCAGTCATACAAAGGGCACAGTTAAAGCAAGCTACGGTATGGCTCCGGCGGCAGGCACAGAGGTTGCCGTAGGTGAGGAAATAATTCTCCAGGTTTACGGCGAGGTTCAAACCACCACAACCACCGCCCCGGCGGAAGAATAAAATCAATAAAAAGATAACGGATATCTGATTTTTAAAGCGGATATCCGTTGTTTTTATTTTATGCCGGCTTTGTATTCTTCTCCCCAATTCTGCATAGCGTTAAGTATAGGCTTAAGACTTTGTCCTAATTGCGTCAGCGAATATTCCACCCTGGGCGGCACCTCGGCGTAAACCTTTCTGTTAACAAGTCCGTTGCTTTCCATATCGCGAAGCTGTGCAGTCAGCACCTTTTGAGATACATTTCCAACAGATTTTTTCAGTTCACCGAACCGCTTTGTTCCCGTCATTAAATCCCTGAGAATAAGTACGGTCCATTTGTTTCCTATTAAAGTCAGCGTTGTTTCCACCGGACAGGAAGGCAATTCTTTTAATTTGTTAGCAGGCATAATTGTACATCTCCTAAAAAATAAATTATCAAAATCCGCATAAATACACAATAGTTTCCTTTTGGTAACTACGGCACAAAAATGTGCTTACTTTACAAATGATACCACAAGCGATAGAATATAGTCAAGAGATAAGCCGGCATACTCTAAAAAATTTTTAAGGAGACAAATAATATGAAATTAGCAGTAGTTTGTGCAAACGGTAAGGCAGGCACATTAATTACGAAGGAAGCAGTAAACAGAGGCCTTGACGTAACGGCGATTGTAAGAGGCGAAAACAAAACAGCCGCCGAAAAAACGATTATTAGGGATTTGTTTGATTTAACAAAGGATGATTTAAAGGATTTTGATGTTGTAATTGACGCTTTCGGTGCATGGGCGGAGGAAGAACTCCCGAATCACACCAAATCTCTTATTCACCTTTGCGATGTTCTGTCCGGCACCGATATTCGTTTGATTGTTGTCGGCGGAGCAGGCAGTCTATATGTAAATCCCGAGCATACTGTTCAGGTTATGGACGGTGCTGATTTTCCCGATATGTTTAAACCGCTTGCAGCCGCACAAGGCAAGGCTCTTGAAGAATTAAGAGCAAGAAATGATGTAAAGTGGACATTTATCAGCCCTGCCGGCGATTTTCAGGCAGAGGGTGAACGTACAGGCAAATATATTCTTGCCGGTGAAGAGCTTACCCTTAATTCAAAAGGTGAAAGCGTTATCAGCTATGCGGATTATGCCATTGCAATGGTTGACGAAGCATTATCCGGCAATCATATTCAGGAAAGAATATCTGTTGTAAGTGAATAATAATTCAACCCGGCAGACAAAGTTTGCCGGGTAATTTTCAGGTGTATTATGGAACAGAATGAAAGACTGATTTGGCTAATTAAATATTTACTAAATGAAAATTCAAAATACAGCAGGATAGAAATACCTGACAGTGTTAATGAACGGTTTAATTTGTATCGCTCACTTGTTAATGTGCGTATGCCCGAGCCTATAAGCGAGGAATATCTAAATGTTGAAAATGAATATTTACAGGAAGAAATCAGCCAAAAAGGTATCACACACATAAATGAGCTGATGCCTTGCGATGATGATATTTATTTATGGCAGGGTGATATAACTACCATTGACGCAGATGCGATAGTCAATGCGGCAAACAGTCAGCTTTTGGGATGCTTCTGCCCCTGCCACGCTTGTATAGATAATTGTATTCACACCTTTGCAGGAGTAAGGCTCAGGTTAAAGTGCAATGAAATTATACAAAGGCAGGGTTATAATGAGCCAACAGGCAAGGCAAAAATAACGCCTGCTTTTAATCTACCAAGTAAACATGTAATTCATACGGTTGGACCGATTATAAACAGTGCTGTAACGCAAAAGGATAAAAGCTTGCTGAAATCTTGTTATACAGAGTGCTTGAAGCTTGCTGATGAATACAAATTAAAGAGCATTGCTTTTTGCTGTATTTCAACAGGAGAATTTCATTTTCCAAATGATATGGCGGCTGAAATTGCAATAAGAGCTGTCAAGGAATACAGGCAAAAAAATAATAGCAAAATCAAGGTGATATTCAATGTTTTCAAGGATTATGACTGCAAAATATA
Organism: Eubacterium sp.; assembly: GCA_051881275.1. Lineage (GTDB taxonomy): Bacteria > Bacillota > Clostridia > Oscillospirales > Acutalibacteraceae > Eubacterium_R. The sequence continues at coordinate 10,258 of JBJEPO010000055.1, forward strand.
CCGAGAACTGCTCGGAGCAGATTGAAAAATTAAAAAAGGCACTTGATGAATGTGACGCAGTAGTTATCGGTGCAGGTGCAGGGCTGTCAACAGCGGCAGGCTTTACCTACACAGGCGAAAGGTTTGAAAAATACTTTTCCGATTTTCAAGAGAAATACGGCTTTGACGATATGTACTACGGCGGCTTTTATCCGTATAGAACACAGGAAGAATTTTGGGCATACTGGAGCCGATACATTTATATCAACCGCTACCTTGATGCACCTACCGATTTATATAACAGACTTTTTGAATTAGTTAAGAACAAGGATTATTTTGTCATAACCACTAATGTTGACCACTGCTTTCAAAAGGCAGGCTTTGATAAAAGCAGACTGTTTTACACCCAAGGCGATTACGGACTTTTTCAATGCAGTGAGCCCTGCTGTCAGGAAACCTTTGATAACGAAGAAATAATCAAGGCAATGTACGAACAGCAAAAGGATATGAAAATACCAAGTGAGCTGATACCCAAATGTCCTCATTGCGGTAAGCCGCTTACGACAAATTTGAGAGCAGACGATAAATTTGTTCAGGACGGCGGATGGTACAGGGCGAAGCAACGGTATGAAAATTTTATACGCAGTCATAAGGATGGGCATATTTTGTTTCTTGAATTGGGTGTGGGTATGAATACGCCTGTTATTATAAAATATCCCTTTTGGAAAATGACCGCCGAAAACCCCGGTGCAATATACGCTTGTATTAATTCCGGCGAAATTTATGCTTTGCAGGAAATCAAAAACCGCAGTATCATCGTAAATGAGGATATTGACCTTGTATTAAAAGAATTAAGACTGCTTGGATAATACAAGCAGTCTGTTTTTAAGCTATTTTAAAAGCACAGTTAGGATTGACTCTTTTTTGCATTTTAGAATGCCGTTAAAGGAGTCATTTTTTATGTGCTTCAGTTCGTAATCCCGGGTTGATTCGTAGATTTCGGCGCAGGTACAACTGCTTTCAATCTCAATATCCGTGCTGTCCCCCTCGTTGACTGCTACCAACACTTTTTCGCCGTTAGGTGCTTCAAAGGCAAAAATGTTAAGCTCGTTGTTATCATCGGGGAAAAATCCTATATCAAGAGCCGCAGAGCCAACAGGAATGAATTTTGAAAAATGGGCAAAGCCCCAATACCTTTTTGCGATATACCATTCGCTGAAATCGTTGTTGGCAGTTATAAGTGCGTCGCTGTAATCAAAGCCGTCCTCTTTTACGACAAGCTGATTTACCGCTACCCATGAGGTCCAGCTTTCGGCACCGCCGTAAATAATATCCTGTCCGATTATCCTTGCGGTAATAAGTGCACCCTTAAAATTTTCAGTGTGGCTTTTGTTGGGAAGCTCGCACCATTCGCTCATATCAAAACGGAGCTTGGGATTAGACTTTACAAATTTTTCCTTAAATTCAATTCTGTCCTTTGGCTTATCATCGCTGTGATAGGAATGGTATGCAAAAACCTCCAGCACCTTCATAATCGTTTCGTCCGCCGTCAGCTTTTCAAAATATTCGCCTGTTCTGCCAAGCATTTCTCCGCTTTCGGGGCCGTATAATTTAACAGGCAGGCTTCTTTTGATGATTTCATCTGCAAAAATATGAAAAATCTCTGCAACCTCATCAGGCTCATAGTGACAGCCCTCCTGCCAAACATGAGAACCGCCCCATTTCCACTGAGGCTCGTTAATGGGGCTTATGTATTTTACAGGCAGACCTTCATTCAAAAAATGCTCCGTCACATCCAGAACATAATCGGCGAATTTTCTGTAATTCATCTTAGGCAGGTTGCAGGTGCTGTTCAAAAGACTGCCCGATGTCTGCCCGGTTGACGTTTGGGAAAAATGGGGAGAGTTGCAAAACAGTATCAGCGTGTCAACATTGCCGGTGTCAAGGCACAGCCTCATCATATTCACCGCATTTTTATCACGGGAAAAATCATATTTCCCTGTCATTTCCTCCTTGTCAAACACGTAAAAGCTGTCGGTTTTTCTCCAGGGATTTGCAATACGGCAGTTGTCATCGTCTGTTCCGCCGCCGATATTGTATCTGTAAATATTAAGATTAAGTCCGTCACTGCCGTAAAGCAGGGAGGCAATTTTCTTTGCCGTGTCACTGTCCTCGCAGTATTGGCTCCACCAGCAGGCAGAGGTGCCCCAGCCCTTAAGAGTCTGCAATTTTTTTGCATTTTTTATGCTGATTTTCATATCCGTAAAGCCTTTCGCCTTATTTTAATTTGAGTATATAGTCAATGTAATGAAATGTCAATATATGAGGTAAAAAATCAGCCTGCGTCAAAATTCGTCAGCCTGTTTAAAATTTATTTAATAAAGGTTAATATTTTGTTTTATACCTGTTTTTATTTTCATGTTAAGATTAGGCAATGAAGAGTAATCCGACCGTGGTTTATGTTGGCTGATTTGCCCTTACTCTTCATTGCCTATAGCATCAGGATAATATTTCCTGAAATATTATACGAGGTGATATTATGGTTGAATACATTACCGGAATCCAGGGAGCAGGCAAAACAAGAGTTATGGCTCAAACCGCTGTTTTTACCGCCGAGCAAAGCAAAGGCAATGTGATTTATGTTGATAATTCGGATAAGCTGTCGCTGACCTTGCCCTCAAATATCCGACTGGTTAACACCTGTGATTACGATATAGACAGTGCCGTTATGCTTTACGGATTTTTGGTAGGGCTTTGTGCCGGCGACTACGACCTTACGGATGTTTTTGTGGATTCCACTATGGATATAATTCTGAAAAGCAATACCGATATTGACGATTTTATGGAAATAGTTAAAAAAGCGTCCGATGTTACGGACGTTAATTTTCACTTCGCAATCTGCGATAAGCAGGAAAAGGCACTTGCCTATCAAAGTGTAGAATAATAAAATATACGATATTATAAAATTTAACCGCAGAAGCCGATGCTTTTGCGGTTGATTTTTTATATTCAGTTAGGCAGAGTTATTTTAAATGACGTGCCTTTTTGCAGCTCGCTTTGCACCTCTATTGTGCCCGTGCATAAATCAACAAGCCGTTTTACAACGGATAGTCCCAAGCCGTTTCCGTCGGTTCTTCTGCTACTGTCAGCCTGATAAAATTTGTCAAAAATGTGCTTTTGCGTTTCCTCGCTCATACCGCAGCCGTTGTCCTGAATAATTACCACCGCATTGTGATTTTCCTCATAAACACGGCAGTTTATTTCGCCGTTTTCATCGGTGTATTTAACAGCATTTTTTATCAAATTTATCCACACATGATTCATTAATTCCTCGTTGCCTGTGTACATAACCCTGTTAAAATCACCGGATACATTTATGTTTTTTTCCATCCATTCCTGCTGTAAAAACTGAAAGCATTTTCTAATCTGCTCGTCCAGCGAATAAGGCTCCTTGTCGCTGATTATCTCGGTGTTTTCAAATTTTGTCATCAGCAGTATGTTGTTTGTCATTGACGACAGATGCTTTGATTCGTCAATTATTATGTCAAGATATTCGTTTTTCTTTTCCTCACTTAACTGCTCGTTTTTCAGTCTGTGAGCAAAGCCTATAATTGATGCAACAGGGGTTTTGTACTCGTGGGAAATTGTGTTTATAAAATCGTTTCGCATAACCTCCGTGCTGTTAAGCTCCGCTGCCGTCTTGTTTATGGATTCCTTTAACTGCTTAATTTGGTGCCTGTCCTTTTGAGCGTCAAGCTTTACGTCAAAATCGCCCTGTGCCAGACGGTCAATTGACTGTATGGATTCATCAAGAGGCTTTGTGTATTTTGAAAATACTATACCTGCCACAATGGCACCGATTATGTTGCAAACCAAAAGAACGATTACAAGTATCCAAAAGGGAGGGAGCTTGCCTATCTGTATTAGATTGAAAAATACAAATAAATAATACAGTCCGATTGCCAAAAGCGTTGACGCAAGTATTACTGCAAAAACAACAAATGACATTGCGGTTCGTATGCTGATTTTGATTTTACCTTTAAGGGATTTGATTTTTTCAGGTATTTTGATTTTCATTTTTTGTCAGAACTCCCATATAACCGAAGCCGCGAATGGTTTTTATGTAAAAATCGGCATTGCCTTTAAACTTTTCCCTAAGTCTGTTTATATGAACCTCTACGGTGTGGTCGTCGCTTTTTGTTTCAAAATTCCATATTTCATCCATAATCTGTTGCTTTGTAAATATCTGTTTCGGATAAGACAGCAGCTTGAATAAAAGCATAAATTCCTTTGGTGTAAGGGGTATGTCATCACCGTTTTCATTTACGGTCATTGATGAATAGTCAAGGACGGTGGAGCCTATTGTCAGCTTCTTTTCGGCGGCAATTTTTGACCTGCGCAAAAGTGCCTTTACCCTCCACAACAGCTCATCCTCATCAAAAGGCTTGGTCAAAAAATCATCCGTTCCGGACTGAAATCCCTTCTTTTTGTCATCGTGTGATATTTTCGCCGTTACCATTAAAACGGGAATGTCGCATCCGCCGTCACGCAGAGTTTTTGTAAATTCATAGCCGTCCATATTGGGCATCATTATATCCACTATGGCTAAATCAATATGCTGACGGTCCATAATTTCCAGCGCTTCCGATCCGTCTCCGGCGGCAAAGCAATTGTAGGAGGAGTCAACAAGAATATCAAATATTAGATTTCTTACGTGCTCGTCATCCTCTGCAATTAATATATTAAACATAATATCTACCTCGCATATATTATAGCACAATTATTTAACGTAATATTAAAATTTTACAAAAAATACCTCAATTCATTCTCAACAAATATCCCGTTAAAATCGGAAAAAATTTGAGGAAAGGTTGAGAATTTAGGAATATTATACCGCTCAGTATCATACGAAAAGAGTGTTTTTAATGAATAAGGCTTTCAGAAAGGTTGACGGCGTAATTAAGCTGTACGATTATGATATTACTCATCTTTGGCTTGCAGGATTGGTTTATGCCCATATCGGATATTGGGTTGAAAATCTTTTTCGTCTGGCGTCAAAGGGTGTGCTTGATTCAAGAAATCAAATTCTGCCTTTTTTGTTTTGCTATACTATCGCTATGTGGGCACTGTATTTTGCCCTGGGTACGCCGAAAAACGCAAGGTGGTTTACCAAAGAAATGCTTTTCGGCAACGGTGAAAAAAGCAAAATTTATTCTCAAATTTACTATTTCTGCGTAGTGTTTCTATTTGTGTTCTTCGGTGAAATAGTTGTAGGCACCCTGTTTGAAAAAATTTCCGGCATACAGCTATGGAATTACAGCGGTATTCCCCTTCACGTTACGCAGTACACAAGTATTCCCACAACTATTGCCCTGTCGGCAGGTGTGCTTGTGCTTATGGAATATTTCTTTACGCCTCTGATGAAAGCAATACAAAAAATACCCTATAAAACAGTTGTACGCCTTGACTGCATACTGGGTGCGCTGATTGTTGCCGACTGGCTTGTTATGATGATTAGCATAAATGTGTTTAAGGTGTCGCCGGATTATTGGTCAGTTCAACTTTTCACCAGATAGCTTTATCTCAAAATTTAATACATAGCAAAAAACAGGCTTCCCTACGAAAGCCTGTTTTATTTTAACTAAATCGGTATTGACAAAGGGTACTTTATGTGCTATTGTGTAACTAATGATATGTAACGAGCGTTATATAAAAAAGGAAAAGAGGTTATTTTATGCCGCCGAAAGCAAAATTTACAAGACAGCAGATTATCCAGGCAGCCGTTGATGTAACAAGAGAGCAGGGAATATCCGCCGTAACCGCCCGAGAGGTAGGAAAACAGCTCGGCACCTCCTCAACTCCTGTTTTTGTTGCCTTTGAAAATATGGAGGACTTAAAGCAGGAGGTTTTTAAAGAGGTTGAAAGGCATTATTCGCAATATATTAACGAGGGGCTGAATTATACGCCTATGTTTAAGGCATTCGGACTGCGTATGATTGAATATGCCAAGGAATATCCTAATCTTTTTAAGGTGTTGTTTATGAATTCCACTGAAAGCAATATGAATTATGACGATATGATTATGAATTTTCCCAGCGCAGATTTATGCTTAAAAGCCATAAAAGAGCAAACCGGTCTGTCCGAGGAGCAGGTGGAGCTGTTATTTAAGCAAACGCTTATTAGCGGACTTGGAATTTGCTATCTTGTATCATCAAGCACCTGCGGATTTACAAACGAACAGCTGGATGAATACTTGGGTCTGTCATACATAGGCACCCTTACGGCAATAAAAAATCTTGATAAGTCAAAATATACGGTTCATCCAACAAGGAGGGATTAATGTGAATATAGCGGTAGTTTACTATTCTATGAGCAACAACACAAGACTCGTTGCCGAAAGGATTGCGGAAAAAACGGGTGCAGATTTAATAGAGCTTATTCCATATAAGCATTATCCCACCGAGGGAATGAAAAAATTTATGGTGGGAGGATTTTGTGCAATGATTGGCGAAAAGCCACGGCTGAAGCCCTATAGCTTTGACGCCGACAAATACGATACAATTGTTATAGGCTCACCTGTTTGGGCAAGCTGCTTTGCTCC
>JBJEPO010000056.1:0-16715 GCA_051881275.1 Eubacterium sp.
TTATTAACAAAAGCATTAACAGAGCCGTCAAACAGCTCAAGGGCTTTTTCGTATATATCTCTAAACTCGCTTATTCCGTCGTCGCTGAAGGAAAGCTCATTTTCCTTTGCAAGCTCTGTATGCTCGCTGATGTTTAAAGCGTGGTCGCCTATTCTTTCAAGGTCCGTGATAACGTGGAAAAGCTTACCTATGTATTCCGACACGTCACCGCTCAATTCGTGAGAGGTTATTGTAACAAGAAAATCCGTTATACTGTGATTGAGCCAATTAATAAGCTCCTCATTCTCCTTTATCTCACGCTGAGTTGAAGTATCGCCGGCGGCAAAGCCCTCGCAAGCCATAACAAAATTCTTGCGTACAAGCTGTGCCATACGCTCTACCTCTCTGCCGATTTGCAGTACGGTTGAAAATGAGTTGCCGGATATTTTTTTATCAATATACATAAAGCGTAATTGACTTTCGTGCTCTTTGTCTTTAATGAATTTTTCTGACAGACGAACAATTACCTTTACAAACGGAAGCAGGAATATTGCGGTAACAATCTTAAATATAATATGACCTGCCGCCACCTGAACAGAGCCGTTTGATGATAATGTTGTAAGCCAGTCGCAGTAAGGCGTAAGCAGTGCAATGGGAGTAAATATAATCATACCCACAACGTCAAATACAAAGTAAATAAACGCCGCACGCTTTGCATTGGTTTTTGCACCTATCGCAGATAAAAACAGTGGCATTGCAGAGCCTACATTGATACCGATAATCAGGTAAATCGCAAAATCCATAGGCATCAGTCCCTGAAGTGCCAGCACCTGAAGCACACCTATTGACGCACTTGATGACTGGAGCACGGCGCATATTGCAATACCGATAATAATACCCAAAAACGGATTATTAGCGCTTGTGATAAAGCCTTGGAAAGCCTCACTGGTTTTCAGCGCACCCATGGCGGCGTCACCGCTCATATATTTAAGTCCGAAGAAAAGAATACCGAAGCCTAAAATAATCTGACCCACATATTTTTGAGTCTGCTTTTTTGAAAATAGAGCCATAACTGCGCCCACAAAGATACAGAAAGGCGCAATGGCAGACACATCTATGGCAATGAGCACGGCGGTAATTGTTGTACCGATATTGGCACCGATAATAACGCCGGTAGCCTGAGCCAAATCCATAATTCCTGCATTAAGAAAGCCCATAAGCATAACGGTGGTTGCCGACGACGACTGAATAACCGCCGTAACAAGCATACCCAATAGGAATCCCTTAAACCTGTTTCTTGTAAGCTTTTCAAGCAGGTGCTTCATTTTATTGCCGGCGACCTGATTAAGTCCGTCGCTCATATACTTCATTCCGAACAGGAACAAACCGAGACCGCCCAGCAGATTGATAATATTACTTATTCCCATATTCTTCCTCGCAATTTAAAACATTACAACATTTACATTATATCAAATATTATGTAAAAAGACAATACTTTAATTCATACTCATACAGGGGTATAATATAAGCAGGAAAAGATTTTAATTTTCCTACATAAACAAAGGAGGTAATGATTTATGATTAACATTACAGCAAGAGGTTTTGACCTTAAACAAGGCACAAAAGACGGCATTGATAAAGAACTGAAGCGCATTGAAAAAATGCTGCCGCCAAACGCTTCCTTTGACGTTACACTGGCAAAAGAAAAAGACGGCTATGAATGTGACATCACTGTTAAACACGTTGGTTCTTTCATCCGAGGTGAAGCAAGAGCTGACAAAATCGAACCGGCAGTTGATATGGCTGTTGACGACCTTAAAAGAAAGCTCAGAAAGCTCAAAACATTCTTCGTTGACAAAAAGAGAAAAGGTGCAATTGATGAAATTGCAAAATCCATTGAGCCTTTAGGTGACGAAGTAACAATGGATAATTTTGACGAAATCTACTATTCCTCGGTTGATATAACAAGAGAAAAAACGGTAACGCTGAATATGATGACCGACGACGAGGCTATCGTACAAATGGAAATGCTGGGGCATAATTTCTTCGTATATCTGTCCGTTGACGGTGAAATAAAAATTATTTACAAACGAAGAAACGGCTACGGCATACTTGTATGCGAGCAGTAAAATATTCAGTTAAAGCAGCTTCAATTAACGGACCTGTCAAAAGGCAGGTTCGTTTTTTTGCATTTTAAAAAACGTCAAAAGCGTTCTTATACTTGTAATAGCATCTTTTATCATTTATAATAGAATCGGGTGATTAAATTGGATAAAGTTTGTATTATCAGCACATTGGACGAATGTCCTATAATTGCGGCAATAAAAAGCGACAGTCAGCTTAAACAATGCATTGAAAGCGACTGTAAAATCATTTTTGTATTATACGGCAGTGTCAATACTATTGCCGAAATAGTATCGCAGTTAAAAAAGGCAGGAAAAACCGTATTCGTACATATTGATTTGATTGACGGCTTATCGCAGAGAGAGGCAACGGTTGAATTTATTTACAGATACGTACGCCCCGACGGCATAATTTCCACTAAGCTTTCTTTAATAAAGTGCGCTCATTCCTACGGACTTCTTACTGTAATGCGTGTATTTATGATTGATTCAATAGCAATGAAGAATATTGAAAAAATCTACTCTGAAAGAGATATAGATTTTATTGAAATTCTCCCGGGACTTATGCCGAAAATAATCAGTAAAATTAAGAGCAGAACAAAAACTCCCGTTATTTCAGGCGGGCTTATCAGCGAAAAAAGCGATGTTGTTACCGCTTTAAACGCAGGTGCCGCCGCCATATCATCAACAAATTCAGATGTTTGGTTTATGTGATTTAGGAAAACTTTGTTAAATAAATAACTATTATTGCGTGAAACGTGAAAATATGATATAATACATTTAAAGTTAATAAAAGCGACAGAGATTTAGAGCAGCTTCAAATAAACGGTGTAATACCGTGTTTTGTTGCTGTTCTTTTTTGTAGGGTAACGGTAATAATCGGAACCCGTAAAAAATTCAAAGGAGTAAAGCTTATGTATGACATTGCTGTTATAGGATGCGGAATTACAGGTGCGGCAACCGCCTATTATCTGAGCAGATACAATGTAAAATGTATCATTATTGAAAAAGATAATGACGTTTGCAACGCCACAACAAAAGCAAACAGTGCCATAATTCACGCAGGATACGACCCAAAGCCCGGCACTCTTATGGCAAAGCTTAATGTAAGCGGAAGCATTTTGGCAAAGGAAATATGTCAAAGGCTTAATGTTGCCTACAAGCAAATCGGTTCGCTGGTGGTTGCTTTTTCACCGGAGGAGCTTGATACTATTAACAAGCTGAAATCAAGAGGCGAGCAGAACGGCGTCAAGGGACTTGAAATAATCTCAGCACAGAGGCTTCGTGAAATGGAGCCGAATATCTCCGAAAAGGCTATGGGCGCACTGTATGCTCCGTCGGCGGCAGTTGTTGACCCCTGGGACTACGGACTTGCCATGGCTGAGGTTGCGGTAAAAAACGGCTGTGCCCTTTCGCTTAACAGTGAAGTAACCGATATAAGCAAGGAAGATGATATTTGGCGGATACAGACAAACAGCGGTGTTATTGAAGCAAAATACGTAATCAACGCCGCCGGTGTTTACGCTGATAAAATTCACAATATGGCGGCACCGAAAGCATATAAAATTCTGCCCAACGCCGGCGAATACTATCTGCTTGACAAATCCGAGGGCAAGCGTGTTAACCATATTGTTTTTCAGTGCCCGGGACCCGAGGGTAAGGGTGTTCTTGTATCCCCCACCGTCCACGGAAATCTTATAGTCGGTCCAAACGCAGAAAACAGATATGACGAGCCGGACAATGTAAAATGCACTGCGGAGGGCTTAAGCATTGTTAAAGAAAAGGCAGTAAAATCGGTGCCGTCAATTTCCTTCAGAGAAAACATAAGAAATTTCTGCGGTATTCGTGCAAACAGTGATGCAGACGATTTTGTAATTTGTGAAAGCGCAAAGGGATTTATTGACGCAGGAGGTATAAAATCTCCCGGACTTTCCGCCGCGCCTGCAATAGCGCAGTACATTATTGAACTGCTTAAGAAAAGCGGTCTTGAGCTTACGGAGAAGGAGGATTTTGACGATACCAGAAGCATCGTAAGGTTTGCCTCACTTACTCCGGAGGAAAAGAATGAGCTAATTAAGAAAAGGCCCGATTACGGCAGAGTAATTTGCAGATGCGAAACAATTACCCAGGGTGAAATAATTGATGCGCTTAACTGCGTTATTCCGCCCTGTTCAATTGACGGAATAAAAAGGCGCACAGGCTCAGGAATGGGAAGATGTCAGGGAGGCTTCTGCGGTCCGAGAATTCTTGATTTAATTGCAAAGCATACAGGCAAAGAGCCCTGCCGGGTTTTGCAGGACAAAAACAACAGCTACATCCTAACCGGAGAGACAAAGGCAGGAGGACGATAATATGTATGATTTGATAGTTATAGGCGGAGGTCCTGCCGGACTTGCGGCGGCTTACAGTGCTTGGGAAAACGGATTAAAAGACATCCTTGTTATTGAGAGAGATAAAGAGCTGGGCGGAATATTAAATCAGTGCATCCACAACGGCTTTGGACTTCATTATTTTAAAGAGGAATTAACAGGTCCCGAATACGCCGGCAGATTTGTTGACCTGCTTTCAAAAACGAATGTTAATGTTATGACCGACACAATGGTGCTTCAGGTAACGCCCGACAAGGAGGTTCACGCCGTAAACACGTCCGAGGGATATATGATACTGAAAGCAAAAAGCATCGTTCTTGCAATGGGATGCAGGGAGCGTACACGAGGCGCAATATCAATACCGGGCACAAGACCTGCGGGAATACTGACGGCAGGTGCCGCCCAAAGATATGTTAACATAGAAGGTCAGATGGTAGGAAGGCGTGTAGTTATTCTCGGCTCCGGCGACATAGGACTGATTATGGCACGCCGTATGACTCTTGAGGGAGCCAAGGTTCTCGCCTGCGTAGAGCTTATGCCCTATTCGGGAGGTCTTAGACGAAATATCGTTCAATGCCTTGATGATTACAACATTCCCCTTTACCTTTCCCACACAATAACCGACATAAAAGGAAATGAAAGAGTAGAAGAAGTTACAATAGCAAAGGTTGACGAGAACAGAAAGCCAATACCCGGCACGGAAATTGTTTTTGACTGTGACACAGTGCTTTTAAGCGTAGGACTTATCCCGGAAAACGAGCTTACCAAAAATGCAGGAATAGACATTGACAGCCGTACAAACGGTGCTGTTGTGTATGAAAATATGGAAACCTCTGCCGAAGGAATTTTTGCCTGCGGAAATGTACTTCATGTTCACGACCTTGTGGATTTTGTAACAGCGGAAAGCTTTAAGGCAGGAAAATCGGCGGCTGAATATGTTAAGCAAAGCGCTCCATCAAAAGAAAAAGAATACGTTTCAGTCACAAACGGAAACGGAATTTCATACACAGTACCCCAGAAAATTAGAAAAGGCACGGATTCGGTTGAAATTTTCTTTAGGGTGAGAAAAATTTATACCGATGTAAAAATTTGTGTTGAATGTAACGGCGATGTAATTGCACGGTTTAAAAGGCCGAATCTTGCACCCGGCGAAATGGAGCATATTACCCTTGCACCGAAAATTGCCGAAAAAATCAGCGGTAACGAAATTAAGGTATTCATAGAGGAGGAATAAAAATGACAGAGTTAATTTGCATAGTTTGTCCAAAGGGATGCCGACTTAAAGTTGATGAGGATAACGACTACGCAGTGACAGGCAACACCTGTCCGAGAGGTGCGCAATACGGCAAAGCCGAGCTGAAGCATCCTGTCAGGGTGGTTACAAGCACCGTAAAAATTAAAGGCAGTGAGCAAAAGCGGTGCCCTGTAAAAACTGCTCAGGCAATTCCTAAGGATTTGGTACTGCCCACTATGAAGGCTTTAGACGATGTGGTTTTAACGGCACCTGTAAAGGTAGGCGACGCCGCAGTAAAAAATATATTTGACACAGGTATTGATATTGTGGTTACAAAAAATATTGATTAGGCTATCTTGAATATATAAAAATCCGCCGTAACAAAAGCTACGGCGGATTTAGTATATCAAGAGTTAATTAAATTCATAGAAAAATGCGTTACCGATATTAAGAGGCTGAAGGCGGTAGAAAAATCTGCCCAGCTTCTTTTTTATTTTGCCGGACTTAAATTTTATGTTATTTTCACACCGGATGGTGTAATCGGTAATGCTTTTATCAAAGGTTACCGTTTTTTCCTCCCCTGCCATCAGTGAAAAATAGTTATCGTCTGCAACGCCATCGCACTCAATACAAATATTTTTTGTAAAGGTGTTAGGCTTTACAGTAATTTTGTTGCCGTCAATCTTAACGCTGATATCGGATTTAAAGAGCGTTGCTTTATTATCATAGCAAAGGTTAACGTCACCGCATTTAACAAACAGTACATCCCCTTTATCAAGAGGAATATCGCAGACTCTCAGCACGCTGTCGGATTTAATAAATGCATTAACATCATATTCTTTCTTTACCCTGTCAGTGTTCAATATAGTAATGTGTAAAGTGATTTCCTTGTCAGTTAAAGTATCGTTATGAAGATACAAATACGGCTTATCATAGCTGAGGGCAACCGGAGCAAAAAATGATTTTGCCATATACATAAGTGCTTTTGGTACTTTTTCAAAATCCACGGCAGACCAGCTTGGACAGTTCCATACATCGTTTAACTGCCAAAATACAGAACCGTTGCATCTGCCCTTACAGCGACGGAAATGCTCAGTTGCACTTTTAACACATTCTGCCTGAACGATACCTGTAAGATAGGGCAAATCCTCAAATTCCGCCGGCTCGTCAAATTTTTCTTTAAGATAGAACATCATTTTTGCGTTACCGCCAACGCATTTTTGATGGCTCATAAATGCATCGGATGACAAGGAATAATCCTTTACAGAGGCAAAGGTATTGATTGCCTTCATTGACGGCAGAGATTCAAGACCGAATTCTGACAAAAATCTTGCATACCTTGTTGAGTAATAATCAAGAGGCTTTAAGCCGTGCCATACATTCCACATATGGTTATCGCCTACGCCGTCGGAGGAATAATCCTTAAAGGGTGCTGTGCCTATCGGCGAGGTTGCAATATACGGCACATCGGTAAATGGTTTAATATAATCGGGCAAGGTGTGATAAAAGAACTCCACATAAGATTTCATCAGCTTTGTGTTTTTTGGAAGATATGAGAACATAACCTCAAGCTCGTTATTTCCGCACCACAGAGCAAGGCAAGAGTGTAAAGTTATTCTCTTTACATTTTCTTCAGCCTCTTTGAGAACATTGTCCAAAAAGTCCTGTTCATAAAACGGGTACATATTGCAGGCAAAGCCAAAGTCCTGCCATACAAGGATACCCATTTCGTCGCATTTATCAAGGAGGTATTCGCTTGCATATTCTCCTCCGCCCCATACTCTTATAACATTAAAATTACATTTAATGGCTAAATCCAAATAATAATCAATATCGGAATTATCGGCGTCCTCGGGTATTGCAGAAAACGGAATAAGATTTCCGCCTTTTGCAAAAACACGCTTGCCATTGAGGACAATTTGGAAATTACTTCCCCACTGGTCCTTTTGAGTATTAAGCTCAACGGTTCTGATACCAATTCGCTTTTCAACAGTCATTTCATTATTTGAAAGAACTGCTGTGTAAAGCGGCTGTACTTTACGCTCCGACAAATCATTTGTGTACCATAACTGAGGATTATCAATTTCAAACACACCGTTTTCACCTTTGATTTCCTTGCCGTCAGGTGAAAAAAGCTTATATGAATCCGTATTGTCTGCGCTGATTTTTACAGTTGCCTTGCTTGAAGCAATTTTTTGCTCAATTACAACATTTTCAATAATACTGTTATAGCAGTCAATACTTATATCACCCACGTAATTATACGGCACGCAGGGTCCCCAATCCCAACCGAAATGGCAGGCAGGCTTACGAATATACGATATGCCGTCTATACCGTTGCAGTTTTTCGGCAGAGGCTTGTCCTTTTGGCGTGATGTAATATAATTTACCGCCGAAGAAAAGCAAAGACGGATTGTATTTTCACCGCTTTTTACAAGCTTTGATATATCCTTTTTTACCTGTATATGAGCGTTATTGCTTTCAAAGGCAAATTCTCCGTTAATATAGCATTTGCACAAGGTATCAAGCTTGGCGCAATTTAGGACGATATTTTCATATTCAAAAGCATTTTCGCTTAAGGTAAAGGAACGCTCAAACACAAAATCCCTTTCAGCCACAGGCATTGCGTCTTCTTCCCTGCCGCTGATAAGAGGTGATTTGATAATATCGTTTTTTATAAGATTTCCAAAATCGGAGCCGGGAACATCCGCCTGACATTCAAAATGAGAATCGGTGCTTTTTAAATTCCATTTTCCGTTTAAACTAAAAGATAACATAAAGCCTCCGTAAAATTATTTTTTGTATTTTTCAGCCTGGAGAGTGAACATACGGTAGTATGTGCCCTTTTGCTCCATTAACTGTGAATGACTGCCGCTTTCTATAATTTCGCCGTTTTCCATAACATAAATTTTATCGGCGTTAACGGTGGTTGACAGACGGTGAGAAATAAATACAACTGTTTTATTTTTTGCCGCCTCAAGCATTGCTCTGTTTAGGTTATATTCTGCAACAGGGTCAAGATTTGCCGACGGCTCGTCCATAATTACATATGGACAATCCTTATAAAAGGCACGTGAAACAGCCACCTTCTGCCCTTCTCCGCCGGACATCATAACGCCGTTATCGTCAAACTCTCTAAGGAGAATGCTTTTTACACCGTTTGCAAGTTTCTTGCCGAAGCCTCCGTGCTTTAGAGCCGATTGAACACGCTTTTCATCGGCATCTGTATCAAGGGCAACATTTTCATCCAAGGCGGCTGCGAAAATCTGGTAGTCCTGAAAAACTGCGGCAAACCTGCTTCTGTGTGAATCAATGGTAATATCCCTAATATCCTGATTATCTATTGTTATACTGCCCTGTGTAACATCGTAAAGACGTAAAAGCAGATTTGTAAGCGTGGTTTTACCTGCGCCGTTGTATCCCACAAGGGCAATTTTTTCGCCCGGATTTATTGTCATATTAATATTTTTCAGCGTAGGCTCATCATTTCCGGGATAGGTAAAGGAAACATTTTTAAGTTCAATGGTTTCCGGCTGAGCGCAGGGCGCAGTTTTTTCGCCGTCGGTAATACGGGGCTTTTTATTAAGAAATTCCCTGTACTTTTCTATTAGCTTTGCCTGCTCGGAGAAATTACGGACAACGCCCACGGTCAGAAATGAAAATGAGGTTGCTATTGAAAACGCACCGTTAAAGGCGGCTACAAAATCACCTGCCGAAAGGGTTTTTGCTTCAAGCACGCAGTAACCAAGATACAGCGGCAAAAGAAACATAAAGCCTACAATCTGCACCCCTGTTTCCTGGAAAAAGTATATAAAATCAATTTTTCTTACATATCTGCGCTGATTTTTTATTACCTCGTCAGCCGCATCGTTATATCTTTCAATCAACAGAGGTCTTATATTATTCATTCTAACCTCTTTTGCATAATCCTGCAAATAGAAAATGCGTGCGAAATAATCGGCACGTCTGTGCAGTCGGTTATTGTCAATCTGACGGCTTGCCTGAAGCTCGCCGATTTTCTTGCTTACAGGGGTAAAAATAATCACAACACCCAGCACGATAGCAAGACACACAGGATCTATGGTAAGCAGAACGGAGCAGATTGTTATAAGTGACACAACCTCGCCTACATAACGCTGAACCATACCCAAAATATTTGTTATACCGCCTGAGGACGCCTCAATAACAAGAATAAAGCTATTGTAAAAATGAGGGTCATCATAGGACTCCAAATCAAGCTCCTTTGCCTTTTCATATAGCTTACGGCTGAGCCCCTGATTAATTTTCTCTTTTTCAATATCCCTGATAAATTCGCCGAAAATATTGCAAATCACCTCCGACGCTAAAAGAACAACTGCTATTATCAAAACTGCATAAACAATTTTTCTTTTGTCGTCGCCGTTGACTATTACATCAATCACATATTTTACGCCGATTACCGACACAAGCCTTGTGGGCAGTCTTTTCAGCACACCTCTGAAGCATTCGCCGAGAACAAGAACAGGCGATATTTTGAACAGTATTGCGATAAAGTAGAATATATTTGAAAAAATTGAATGCTCTGACCTATTTTTGAGTTTCTTATTCTTCATACGCCTGCTCCTTTCTGCCGTAGCTTGACGCCTGAAGCTTAAACATTCTGCTGTATTCGCCGTCTGTTTGCATTAGTTCACTGTGACTTCCGCTTTGAACAAGCCTGCCTGCATCAAGAACAAAAATATTGTCGCTTAAAACGGCGGAGGAAAGCCGGTGAGATATATAAATTACAGTTTTGTCACGGGTGGCTTTAATAAGATTTTCATACATTTTATATTCAGCCACAGGGTCAAGCGCCGAGGAAGGCTCGTCAAGAACTGCTATGTCAAAATCACGGGCAAACATTCTTGCCACCGCAGTTTTCTGTGCCTCTCCGCCGGAAAGTCCTGCACCGTTTTCGTCAAATTCTCTTGTTAAAACGGTGTCTGCGCCCTGAGGCAAGGTCTGTATTTTATCCCATGCGCCGCTTTGCTTAAGGGCGTATTCGGCGTTTTTCTTATCCTCGTCGGTACATTCACGGCATATAACATTTTCGTTAACAGACAGTGCGAAGGTTTTATAATCCTGAAAAACCGTTGCAAAACGCAGACGTAGCATTTGAACGTCATATTCCTTTATATTAATTCCGTTATAAAGAATTTCACCCTCTGTAACATCGTAAAAGCGAAGAAGAAGCTTGACAAAGGTAGTTTTTCCTGCGCCGTTTATACCCACTAATGCAACAGTTTGTCCTTTTTCAATTTTAAGGCTCAAATCCGTGATTGAGTTTTTATCCGCCGACGGATATTTGAAGGATACGTTTTTAAATTCAAGGCTTTCAAATTCACCCGGTTCTTTACTGCCGGAAATAATTTTTGAATCATATTCAAAAAAGTCTCTCAAATTCTGAAAATACAGTGCCATTGAGGAAAGCTCCGCAAAGGAATCGGCAATGGTTGTTGTACTTTCACGCACTGAATTAATTGATGACAAAACTACGCTGAAGCCTGAAATATCAAGGCCCTTATCATTAATAAACTGATAGGAGGCAAAGGCGTAGGTGCCCACAATAGGTATAAATTCGCCGAAAAGAGAGCTTATTGTACTGAAAAAGAACAGCTTAAAGCCGTATTTTTTGATAATGCTGATATTATCCTTTACGGCATTATTGAAGCGGCGCAAAACAACGCTGAAAATATTTGAGGTTCGCATATCCTTTGAATAATCTTTAAGAAATACCGTGCGCTGTGTATATGCCTTTGCTCTGTTATTTGATGTCATAGACAAATCGCGCTTATATACAATTTTACTTCTTATAACCTCTGTTATAAAAAGCAGTAAAACCGGAGCGAGAAACAAAAGATACATAGGGTCTATGGAGGCAACAACGCCTACAACAAGACAAAAGGAAATTACAGAGGCGATAACGTACGCCAAATCAAAGCCGAAAGCAAGAAAATAACCGCCTGTAAGTATCTCAGTGGCACGCTGGTAGGAATCATAAAAAGCAGGGTCCTCATAGCAGCTTATATCAACCCGGGACGCCTTTTCAAAAATCATATTGTTAAGCCCTTTAAAAATTTTCTTTTGGGCAACATTCAAATTGTAGTCGCAGACTATTGAAATTATTTCATTTACCAAGCCCACAGCAAGAAACAAAAGCAAAACCTTTACAAAATAATCAAACGTGCAGTTTCCCTCAATAATATTAAGCAGGACCTTTAAAAACAGTACGCTTTGGAAAAACAGGGTAAATACAGTATATGCACATTGGGCAATAACCTGTGATATTACCATTGACTTGTCCGCTTTGAACAGTATTTTAATTGCATAAAGAATGTTTTTAAACACGGGTACTTTTATATTTTCGTGTACGGGAACCCACCGACGCATATACTCACCTGCCTTTTATCATATTATATTACATAGTAACATAATATCACGAAAATAACAAGAAAAAAGGAACCGCAAGCGATTCCTTTTAACAGTAGTGGAATTTTTTTATAATTATACAATACCCTGAGCCATCATAGCGTCGGCAACCTTTTCAAAGCCTGCAATGTTTGAGCCTGCTACATAGTCGCCCTCAACGCCGTATTTTTTAGCGGCATCGTCAATATTATGATAAATATTAACCATAATTTCACGGAGCTTCTTGTCAACCTTTTCAAATGACCAGCTGAGTCTTTCACTGTTCTGGCTCATTTCAAGAGCTGATGTGGCAACACCGCCGG
This sequence comes from Eubacterium sp., assembly GCA_051881275.1. Lineage (GTDB taxonomy): Bacteria > Bacillota > Clostridia > Oscillospirales > Acutalibacteraceae > Eubacterium_R. The sequence goes on from JBJEPO010000056.1 coordinate 12,455, forward strand.
CATTAGCCGCTTTACCGGGAGCAAAGAGAACGCCGTTTTCCTGAAGATACTTTGTAGCCTCAAGAGTAGTGGGCATATTTGCACCCTCTGCAACAGCAATACATCCGTTTGCTACAAGCTGCTTTGCATCGTCAAGTCCCAGCTCGTTCTGTGTAGCACACGGGAGAGCAACATCACACTTAATCTGCCATACGCCTTTACCCTCGTGATATTCTGCTGAAGGACGCTGTGCAGCATACTCTGTAAGTCTTGCTCTGCGAACCTCTTTAATATCCTTAAGAAGTGCAATATCAATGCCCTCTTTGTCATAAATCCAGCCTGTTGAATCGGAGACGGTAACTACCTTTGCGCCCATCATTTCAGCCTTTTCTGCGGCATAGATGGCAACATTACCGGAGCCTGAAATGCAAACTGTCATACCCTTAATATCGTGACCGTTGCATCTGAGCATCTCATCTGTAAGATAGAGAAGTCCGTAGCCTGTTGCTTCTGTTCTTGTAAGTGAACCGCCGTAGGACAGTCCTTTACCTGTAAGAACGCCCTCATAGGTTCCGCTTATTCTCTTATACTGACCGAACATATAGCCGATTTCTCTTGCGCCTGTACCGATGTCACCGGCAGGAACGTCCTGGTCGGCACCGATTAACTTGTAAAGCTCTGTCATAAAGCTCTGGCAGAACATCATAATCTCTCTGTCGCTCTTGCCCTTTGGGTCAAAGTCAGAGCCACCCTTACCGCCGCCGATAGGAAGACCTGTAAGTGAATTTTTGAAAATCTGCTCAAAGCCCAGGAATTTTACGATACCGAGATTAACGCTGGGGTGAAGTCTTAAACCGCCCTTGTAAGGACCGATTGCAGAGTTAAACTGAACACGGTAGCCTCTGTTAACGTGAACCTGACCGTTATCGTCAATCCACGGAACACGGAAACGCACAATTCTTTCAGGCTCAATAAGTCTTTCAAGCAAAGCAACCTTTCTGTACTTTTCCTCATTTTGGTCAATAACGGGGCGCAGTGAATTAAGCACCTCGTTTACCGCCTGGAGAAATTCAGGCTCATTGTGATCTTTTTTGTTTACATAATCCAATACTTCATCAACGTATGACATATAATTTCCCTCTCTTATATATTAAAATTTAAAAAAACTGTTGATAATTATAGCATAAAATTCTATTGTTGTAAATTATTTTTTTATAAAATATTTCAATTATTAATGCAAGGTAAATATTTATTAAAATTAGTTTTACCAATATTTACTCCACCTAAAATATATGATAAATTAATAATAAAGAATGAGGGATTTTTATGGAAAAAACTAAAAATGTAAATATTGTTCAAATGGTAATCAGGCTGTTATTGGTTGCATTAGGCACAATAACCTTTATAATTTTTGCCTTTCCGCTTAGGCTGAGGATTATCAACGCAGGCAACCTGTTCGGTTTTGCCGTGGCGGCGGTACTGCTTTGCACAGGTATATTTTTACCTAAAATTAAAGAGATGATTAAAAAAATCTGCGCCAAAAAAAGCGGTAAAGGCATACTAATCGGTTTGCTTTGCATTATAATTGCAGGAATGGTTTTATTTTTCTCAACTCTCGGCTCTGTTATAAGTGCAGGAATAACCGACGCCGACACACAGCAGACGGTTATTGTTTTAGGATGCAAGGTAAGGGGAACAAAGCCGGGCGTACTGTTGCTTCAGCGCACGCAGGCGGCGGCAGAATACTTAAATGAGCACCCAACCGCAGTGGTAATATTAAGCGGAGGTCAGGGCAATGACGAGCAAATATCCGAAGCACAGTGTATGTACAACATTATGATGGATGAGGGAATTGACCCGTCGCGGATTTACATAGAGGACAAATCAACCAGCACTGACGAGAACATTGCCTTTTCAAAAAAGATTATTGAGAATAACAATTTGTCTAAGGACATTGCCGTATCCACAAGCAATTTTCATCAAAAAAGGGCAAGGATAATATGTAAGAAAAACGGCTTAAACGCCGCATCAATCTCCTGCCCTACCAGTAAATATTACGAGCCTACCTACTACGTCCGTGAGGTATTCGGAGTTTGGGTGCAGTGGATGAAAGGCATATAAATTATAATTTGCAGGCTGAGCCTGCACCCACACGAGAAGATAGGGATAATATAAATAACAATCTTACCCGACAATATCAACCACACCATTTAAACCGTTAAATTATAATTTAAGAAAAGTAACCGCCGAAGAACGTCTGTGTTTCTTCGGCGGTTGGTTTTTATTAATTTATCAGTACATAAGGCTATCAAATATTCCATCCATAAAATATTGGCTTGCAATCATATTAATAATCCATGCAACAACGCCGATAATTATACCCACAATACAAAGAGTTTTTGCTGATTTCGCTTTTTCGTGGAACGGATTTATATAAAGAACCTTTTTTGCTTTATTCAAGCCTATACCACCGCAAATCCAGGATACAAGAGGAATGAATATTGCAAATACAACTGCCACTATACCAAGTGTTTTTGCACTGTTGGCATTTGCGTCTGCAATTGGGTCGGGCTGCTGATACTGCTGAGCATAAGGGTCGGCAGGATTAACAGGCGGCTGATTAAAGCCTGGCTGATAATAATTGCCTTGTGGGGCACCCTGGGGCTGAACGGGTGGTTGATAATACTGTCCCTGTGCCGTGTTTTCAACAGGAGGCTGATAATACTGACCCTGCTGATTATTTACCGGCGGCTGATAATAGGCTTCCTGTGGCTGATTGTTCACCGGAGGCTGATTATATGTTTCCTGAGGTACAGGATTCACCGCAGGCTGATATTCGGTAGCTTCCGGCTGATTAAGCACAGAGGTTTCCTCAGTTGTATCAAACGGTGCTGTATCCTGAGGCTGATTTAACGGCATTGTGCCGTCATTTTCCGCCTGTTCAACTGCGGTTGAACAAAAAGGACATACCTTTGTTCCCTCAAAAAGTTCATTATTACAATTAGGACATTTCATATATTTTTCCTTTCTGCCGTTTTCGGCGTAAGACGGGTTAAAAACACGCCTATTGTTTCTCTCTTATAGTTCAAATATACCACAAAAACAGTTGTTTGTATATAAAATTTTACAAAATATTATTTGTTTTTATATCATTAACCGCCTGAGATAAATTAGTAATATTTTTGTAAGCGTAATAGGGTCGGTCCTTGTGAAGCCTTTCAAGCAGAAGCGGACAAAGCTCCTTGCTTACAAGCCATTTTTTAATGGCAAAATCATCACGTATGCGCTTTGTAAAATAGGATTTACTGTACAGATTAAAATCATCAAGCAAAAGAAATACTCCCTGCTGATACCTCATTAAATCATTTGTGGGCACATCAATCAGCTTTGCCTTGGGAGCGCTCCTATCAAAAAAATTCTGCCCCTTTACAAATTTTGAATATTTCTTAAGATTCTCTATGGTTTCATAGGGATGTTCAAGCTCACGCTGGGTAATATCACGCAGAACAAGAACATTATAATCCTTTATCCAGCCGTTAGCAGTATCATAATCACAGGTATAATCTTCATCATCAAGTATTTCAAGGGTATAAATAAGTATATCCTCTTTATACTCAATGCGGTCTTTCAGCGCAAAGGACAATGCCACATAAGGACTTTTTGTAAAATCAATCAGCGGACTTATGCCGTAATAATGCTGTGAAAATGCAAGGAACTGATACATATTATCCGTTGTGATTGCGCCGAAAATCCTTTGACACAAATCAAAATATTCAGGCACACGGTTATAAAAATCATACAGATAATCACAGTTAATCATCGTTGCATTTTCATTTTTTGACAGCAGGAAATTTTTATTTCGGTAAATTGACGGTATAAGGGGACGTGTAATACTGTTTTTGCGTTCACCGCGGTAAAAAATCCTTCTGCCCTGAGTATAAGGATTGAGAATTGTATTTTGGAAATCCTCAAAGCTATCAATATAGCCGATATTCATATTAAAATCAAAGTCCAGCTGGTCTTCAATTTTTTTAACAATTTCTTCTTTCTTCAGCATTTTAACTTCCCGTTAGTATTTATTATGCACCTTTTCCGCAAAGCAGAGAAAATCCTTAACCTGCACCTTTGTGCCGTCGTCAAGCACTGCGGTACCTGTCATTCTTCCGAAAACCTGGTGCTGGTCCGTAAGAATAACCTTTAAATCAATCAGCGCATTTCTGTCAATAATCCCCTTCCCAAACTCGTAAACGTGAACTTGGGCTTAGGTATCTTCTCGTCAAGT